>CAIXDS010000147.1 GCA_903918195.1 uncultured Acetobacteraceae bacterium
GCGCCATCTTCGGCACAATCGTCCTCGATGCCCTCCTGCACGCCGGCCCCAACGTGCATCGCCGCCTCGCCCACTCCAAACGAAAACGAAAAACCCACATCCGATACCCGCTGAGGAGCTAATTTAACGCCTATGGGGCGTTGCCCCTGGACCCCACCAAGGGCCTTAGGCCCTTGGAACCCTGAATCAGAACGTGGCGATTGAGCAGCCGGCGCCTTTGGACTTTACCTTTTCGCAGAAGTCTCTGGCGTGCTCCATGTCGGCGAAACCGCCGGTGCGCAGGCGGAAGAAGGTGCGGCCCTCACGCTCGGCCTTCACCACCGTCGGCTGGTGCCCGCCCAGCACATCCGGCATCCGCTTCGTCAGGCGCTGCCATTCGGCCATCGCCGCTTCCTCGGTGGGCAGCGCGGCCAACTGCACCAGCGTATGGCCGGCCGCCGGAGCCGCCGACGCTGCGGCGGCTGGCGGCTTCGGTGGGGCAACCGGGAGCGCGGTATGGGCCGGCTTCGGCTCGGGGGCACTGCGCACGCCAGCGCTCAGCGACACGTTCTGCACCGGCGGGGGCGCGGCCGATGCCACCGCCGGCGTGACTGGCGACGACGTGACCGGCGACGACGTGACCGGCGACGGCTGGGACCGGTTGTCCTGCGCCCTCAGCGCCTGCGGCGCCGGCACCTCGGGCGGCGGCGCCATGGCGGCCTGGCCGCTGCTGCTGCCCGACATGATCGCCGCATCGTTATCAGCAATCTCCAGCCCGCCCGGATCGACCGGCTTGACCCGCAGCGGGCGGCTGTCCGCCTCGATCACCGGCACGCCGGAATGGCGATGGTCGCCGGCCGAATAGACACCCACCATCAGCGCCAGCGCCGTCGCGATGGTGCCGGCGGCGATCACCAGGCGCTTCGTGTTCGCATCCATGCCCTGGCGACGGTCGAGCCGATAGCTTGGGATCGGTCCCATCGGAATATCCAGTTCTTCACGCATGCCGCGGCAAACTCCCTACCCCGCCGCCCCGCGATGCGGCGCGGCGTCAGCGCATTTCCTCAACCGGGGTCACCCCCATCACGGCCAGGCCGGACCGGATCGCGACCGCCGTGGCGGCCACCAGGGCCACCCGGGCGAGCGTCTCGGCCGGACGGTCGGCCTGCAGAAACCGCAGCGCCGAGTCGTCGCGCCCGCGGTTCCACAGCATATGAAAGTCGCCCGCTAGATCATAGAGAAAAAACGCAATTCGGTGTGGTTCGCGGGCCGCTGCCGCAGCCTCCACGGTGCGCGGCCAGGCGCCCAGGCGGCGCAGCAGCGCCAGTTCCGCCTCGTTTTCCAGGCTGTCCAGCGGCACCTGGGCCAGCGACTCGGGCGCCACCGCCGCCGCGCCCAGCAGCTCGCCGGCGGCACGCAGGACAGACCGGCAGCGGGCATGCGCGTACTGCACGTAGAACACCGGATTCTCCCGCGTCTGCGCGACCGCCTGATCGATGTCGAACTCCATCTGCGCATCGGATTTGCGGGTGAGCATGGTGAAGCGCACCGCATCCGGCCCGACCTCGTCCAACAGGTCGCGGAGCGTGATGAAGGTGCCGGCGCGCTTGCTCATGCGCAGCGGCTGGCCGCCCTTCAGCACATGCACGATCTGGCACAGCACCACGTCCAGCGTGCCGCCGAACGCGCGGGTGGCCGCCTGCATCCGCTTGACGTAGCCGCCATGGTCGGCGCCCCAGACATCGATCATCAGGTCGAAGCCGCGGGCTATCTTGTGCGCGTGGTAGGCGATGTCGTTGGCGAAGTAGGTGAAACTGCCATCGGATTTCTGCAGCGGGCGATCGACATCGTCGCCGAACGCGGTGGCGCGGAACAGCATCTGCTCGCGCGGTTCCCAGTCGTCGATGGTCTTGCCTTTCGGCGGCTCCAGCGTGCCCCGGTAGACCAGCCCGTCGAGTTCGAGCCGGGCGATGGCTTCGTGTACTTCGCCTTGTTCGACCAGGTCCCGCTCGCGGACAAACACGTCATGCACGACGCCGAGGGCGGCCAGATCGTCGGTGATCTGCTCCAGCATCATGGCAATGGTGAAATCGCGCACGTCGATCAGCCAGGTTTCCGGCTCACCGATCCAGCTGTCGGCGGAGAGCAGCGACGCACCGAACTGGGCGGCAAGGGCCTGCCCGACAGGAATCAGATAATCGCCGCGATACTGCAGGCCGCCCGGCACGATCTCGCTGAAATCGGCTTCCGTGATCGACACCTCGAGCGCCTGCAGGTAGCGGAAATAGGCCGCCCAGGCGAGCGCGGTCACCTGGTTGCCGGCGTCGTTGACGTAGAACTCCTTGGTCACCTCGTGGCCGACCTTGGCCAGCAGGTTGGCCAGCGCATCGCCCACCACCGCGCCGCGGCAATGGCCGATATGCATCGGCCCGGTCGGGTTGGCGGAGACGTATTCGACGTTGATCCGCACCCCCGCGCCGGCGGTGCTGTCGCCATACGCCTCGCCGGTCCGCAGGATGACCGGCAGCAGGCGGCGCCAGGCATCGGCGTGCAGCCGCAGATTGACGAAACCGGGGCCGGCCACGGCGGCCTCGGCCACCAGCGGATCGGCCTGCAGCACCGCCACCAGGGCGGCGGCGATGTCCTGCGGCTTGCGGCGGGCGGCCTTGGCGACGACCAGGGCGGCGTTGGTGGCCATGTCGCCATGCTCGGGCTCGCGCGCCGGCGTCACCTCCACCCGTGCCACCACCTCCTCCGGCAGGTCGGGCACCACGCCGTGCAGCGCCTGCACCACACGGGCGCGCATCGACGCAAATATATTATGGCTCATCACAATTCCCAATCAGACGGATCAGCCGGAGACCGACAGGTCGGTCAGGCGCAGATGTTCCTCGCGGGCGTAGCGGTCGGTCATGCCGGCGATGTAGTCGCACACCACCGCCGCCGCACGCGGCGTGCCGGCATCGCCCGCGCGGGCGCGCCAGTCATCCGGCAGCAGGCCGCTCTGGCCGTGCAGCAGGGCAAAAATATCCGTCACCACCCGGCGTGCCTTGGCGGTCATCCGGTTGACCCGCCAATGCCGGTACATGCGGGCGAACAGGAACTCCTTAATCACCCGGTTGGCCTCCGCCATCGGCTCGCTGAACCCCACCACCGGGCGGTTGGCCTGGCGGATGCCGTCGGCGTCGGCGGGGTCGAGGTCGGCGAGCCGGCGCCCGGTTTCGGCGACCAGGTCGGTGACCATCCGGTGAATGACGCGGCGGATGGTCTCGTGGCGGAGCCGGGCCGGCGGCACGTCCAGGCTGGCGCGGCGCGCGTCGGCCAGCGCCTCGCCCACGACCGGCAGGTGCTGCAAATCGGCGGGGTCGAAGAATTCCGCCCGCCAGCCATCGTCCAGATCGTGCGCGTGATAGGCGATGTCGTCGGCCTGGGACGCCACCTGCGCCTCGGCGGCGGCGTAGGACGTCAATTCCAGCGGGTGGCGGGCATCGTAGTCGGCCACATAGGGCGGCGGGCGGCGGACCGGGCCGTTATGCTTGGCCAGGCCCTCCAGCGTCTCCCAGGTCAGGTTCAGCCCGTCGAAGCCGGCGTAGCGGGATTCCAGCACCGTCACCACGCGCAGGCTCTGGGCGTTGTGGTCGAAGCCGCCGAACGGCTGCATGGCCACCGACAGCGCGTCCTCGCCGGCATGGCCGAAGGGCGGGTGGCCGAGGTCGTGCGCCAGCGCCAGCGCCTCGGTCAGATCCTCGTCCAGGCCGAGTTCGCGGGCCACCGACCTGGCGATCTGCGCCACTTCGATGCTGTGGGTCAGGCGGGTGCGGTAGAAATCGCCCTCGTGGTTGACGAAGACCTGGGTTTTGTACTGCAGCTTGCGGAAGGCGGAGCTGTGGATGATGCGGTCGCGGTCGCGCTGCCAGGGCGAGCGCGTCGCCGCCTCCGGCTCGGGGTGGAGCCGGCCGCGCGATCGGTGTCTCTGGACGGCCCAGGGGGCGAGGGACATGGAAGAGGCTTACACCGGTTCGCCCCACCCTTCAAACACCGGGGAGTTACCCCTATGTTGCAGGTATGGACAATTTCCGCGTGACCGAGCGCGCCGCCGCGCGCATTGCCGAGATCGTCGCCGCCCAGCAAGCCGGCGCCGCGTTGCGCGTGGCCGTGCTGGCCGGCGGGTGCAACGGGTTCCAGTACAAGTTCGACCTCGACCAGCCGGCCGCGGACGACATCGTCATCGAGAGCAACGGGGCGAAGGTGGTCATCGACCCGGCCAGCCTTTCTCTGCTGGCCGGCGGCGAGCTGGATTATGCCGACGAACTCATGGGGGCCTATTTCGCGGTGAGGAACCCGCAGGCGAAATCGGCCTGCGGCTGCGGCACCAGTTTCTCGGTGGACTGATCCGGCCCGTGCGGGTCGCCACCTGGAACGTCAACTCCATCCGCCAGCGCGAGGGCCATGTGCGCCGCTGGCTGGAGACGCACAAGCCCGATCTGCTGTTCCTGCAGGAGCTGAAATGCGAGACGCCCGCGTTCCCGGCCGGCGGCTTCGAGGCGCTGGGCTATCGCTGCGAGATGGTGGGCCAGAAAGCCTATAACGGCGTGGCGGTGCTGGCGCGGCTGCCCTTCGCGGTTACCCACCGCGCCCTGCCCGGCCTGGGGCCGGAGGACGCGGCGCCGGCCCGCTACATCGAGGGGGTCGCCGAGGGGATCACGTTCATCGGCCTCTATTTGCCGAACGGCAATTCCGGCGGTGAGGCCGGTTTTGCCACCAAGCTGCGCTGGATGGAGGCGCTGCACGCGCGCGCCGCCGCGCTGCTGGCCGATGATGTTCCGCTGGTCATTGCCGGCGACTTCAACGTGTGTCCGACCGATGAAGATTTTGCCCCCGGCGCCCTGCCGCCGACCGATGCGCTGGTGCGGCCGGAAAGCCGGGCGCGGTTCCGGTCCCTGCTCTGGCTGGGGCTGACGGACGCGGTGCGGGCGCTGCACCCGACGGGGCCGGTGTACACGTTCTGGGATTATCAGGCGGGGGCGTGGCCGCGGGATATGGGGCTGCGGATCGACCATGTACTGATGTCGCCCACCCTGGCCGAGCGGCTGACCGAGGCGGTGCCGGACCGGCGGGAACGCGGGGAGGAAAAGGCGTCGGATCACGTGCCGGTGGTGGTGGGGTTCTGAGGGGGGCGTGCGCGGGGACCGCAAGGTCGCGCTAGTGTTGCGACTCCGACGGATAGTGCCGTCGGAGTGGCAACACTAGCTCTTGATTTTGTGTTCCGATTCACGCGACGGGGCGGACGCATCTGTCGCGATCGGAACACTAGGGGGCCAGCGGCGCCATGCTCGGCGTCGCATTTTTTCCGGTCCGCGCTCTGATTGCAGCATCAAGCCGTTGCCCGATTTTGATACCCGGTTGCTCGATCAGAAAATGAGTCATCGTCGCCACCAGCACAAGCAACACGCTGCACACGGACAGGGCTTCCCACCCCTGTTCTGGCGACGCAAGAGCAAATCGTCTCACTGGCCCCAACGAGAAAAACGATAGCAGAACGAGTCCCTGAAGGAGATATATACCATAACTAACATTCCCAAGCCGACGCGCAGCCCTATTAGAGAGAAGACCAAAAACGTTTGATCCAGAAACAATTAGAAAGAACGCCAGGCCCATAAGTATTATCGGAAACCACGCATATGCAGTATCAGAGAAAATAAATACAGAACTAATGAAGCTGATTACTAATACCGAAGAGAGCCAGTTTGGGATGCTCAGGTTCATGGCCCTTGCCTGGATTGCAGCGCTCAACATCCCCACGGAAAATAGCGCAACGCATGCGCAGCGATTGCTTTGGGTTTGGGTCAGCGTCACGGAAATCATGCATGTCAGAAGAAAAATAAGCGTAACCAACGGAAAGATAAAACATTGAAATTTGCTACGAGCGGCAAATGAGGTAAACAAGAGACTAAAATAGAAGAGCCACTCATATTTAAGAGTCCACGTTACGCCGGCAAGAATCCAGCCTGTATGCTGAAAGCTGTTGATACTTCGACCGTAACCAAAAAAGCCCAGCATCATCCATTGAGAAATTTCTTTCGTGACTTCCCAACCCGGCTCATGCAACGTCCAACCAGTAATCGAAAAAACGATGAGAAACATTACAAAAACCGCAAACAAATAAAGAGGGCCAATCCGAAATACTCTTCCAATATATAATTTGAGCCAGCGCGGCTTTCCGCCATCTTTTATCATCATAGACCAAAATAAATAGCCAGTTATCATAAAAAATATTGCGACTCCAGCCTGTCCGAGCACCGTATAGAAATTGGATGGCGGAATCTCCCAAATATTTCTCGAAATGACACCATGATATACCATGCCATGGCAAAAAAATACGCTTAACGCCAAAAAACCACGCAACCCATCAAGCGTGGAAACGCGTTCTCCCTTTGGGTTTGGTGGCGCATCGGCAAACTTAAGGGCAGGAGAAGCCGCGAGCGCCATCAAAAAAGCCACGCAGGCGAAGAACGGCCACACATCATATGTTCCAACGATCATATCGTCTTCCTATGCCGGAGCCTGCGGGACAAAAAGATTGACCAGTCCCGAACCAACGAGCAACCAGCCGTTTCACGCAACAAAGCGGCCGGGGGCAACCCTTTGGAAAAGCCGCCCGCCGCTTTGAAACGGCAGGCCCGTCCCTGGACTGTCATCGCTAGCCAGGGCGCACCATAAGTTGAACCCCTGCAAATCCAACATCATCTTGAGCAAAATATTCCGCAGAACGCGAGGCAGAACCTCTCGCAACCCAAGGTGATGCGCACGGCCCAGGGCGCGGGGCCGAGCGCGACACGCCTGGAATTATCGTAAGCCTGCGGCAAACAGGCGCGCAAGGCCGGGATGTCCGCAGCCGGCACGACACGCAAGCGCATCGCGCCGGTGCAGCACACGGGCCGAAAGCTACCGCCAGTGCGGCGCCACCCACACCCAGGCGCCGTGCCGCATGACCCACCCGCCGGGCACCCATTCATGCCAGTACGGCTGGCGCCGGAGGTAGGCGCCAGAGATCCAGACATACCCTCGGCCATTCCAGACCCAGTGGCCGGGGCGCCAGATATATTGCGGGCCCGGCGGCGGCGGCACGCGCTCCATGCGCAGCTCCGGAATCGGCTCGTAGCCGCGCGGCGGCCCGCCATAGGGCGGCGGCGGCCTGCCATAGGGCGGCGGTCCGCCCGGAGGGGGGCCGCCAGGAGGGGGGCCACCAGGGGGCGGGCCTCCATAGGGCTGCGCGGCGGCGGCGCCGGATAGCGCGACCAGGGCCGACATGAGCAGAAAGCGGCGGGTCGGGGACGGCATGGCCGAAACTCCATGGGGTTCGTCCCCCTAGAATGCACCAATTCGCGCCGGCTGCATGCAGGCCAGCCTGCGGCTTCGTTCATTCGCCCTTTACGCAGCCGCGCAAACATCCGCCGCATTCGTGCCCCCGGGAGGTCTCCATGTTCCTGCTCAGCCATCTCCGCCTGCGCACCAAGCTCGGCCTGCTGCTGTGCCTGTGCGCCTTCGGCCTCGCCGCCGCCGCCGGGCTGGGAGCGGTGATGCTGCACCAGCGCATGATCGACGACCGGGTGGAAAAGCTGCAGGCGGCGGTGGACACGACCAGTTCGATCGCCCGCTCGCTGGAGGCGCAGGTCGCCGCCGGCCGGATCACCCGCGAGCAAGGGATGGCGCAGTTGCGCGACCTCGTGCACGCTATGCGCTTCGACAATGGCAACGGCTATTTGTCCGTCTACACCGACACCGGCCTGACGACCATGCACGGGGCAAATCCGGGCCTGGAGGGCAAGCCTGTCCCGCTCGACGCGGCCACCGGCCGATCGGTCTTTACGCTCACAACCGAAGCGCTGGTCGGCCATGACAACGGCGTGATCACCTACAGTTTCCCCAGGCCCGGCCAGAAGGAGCCGCTGCGCAAAGTCGCGGCCGTCACCCGCTTTGCGCCCTGGCAGCTGGTGTTCCTGGTGGGCGCCTATACCGACGATCTCGACGCCGTTTTTCATGCCTCCCTGTGGCGCCTCGGCGGCATCGGCGGCGGCATCCTGGCACTCATGCTGCTGGCGGCCTGGGCGGTCGAGCGCGACATCGTCGTCTCGGTCGGTCGGCTGCGGGCAACCATGCAGCGCCTCGCCGGCGGCGATCTTTCCGGCGACATCCCCGGAACCGAACGGCGCGACGAGGTGGGCAGCATGGCCGCCGCCCTGCTTGTGTTCCAGCAACGCCTGATCGAGGCCGGCCGCCTCGCCGCCGAACAGGACACCCTTCGCCGGCAGGCCTCGGCCGAGAAGCAGCAGGCGCTGCGCGCCATGGCCGACACGATCGAGACCGAAAGCGGTCGCGCGCTGGGCGACGTGATGCAGCGCACCAGCGCCATGACCGGCACCGCCGAGACCATGCGCGCCTCGGCCGGGCGCACCGGGGCCGCGGCACACGGTGCCGCCGAAGCCGCCGCGTCGGCGATGGCCAACGCAGGGGCGGTCGCCAGCGCGGCCGAGCAACTGTCCGCCTCCATCCAGGAAATCGGCCACCAGGTGGCGCAATCCACCGCGATCGTGCGGCGGGCGGTGACCGCCGGGGAGGAAACCCGCGCCAGCATCGAGGCGCTGAACGCGCAGGTCGGGCGCATCGGGTCGGTCGCCGACATGATCGCCGAGATCGCCGCCCGCACCAACCTGCTGGCGCTGAACGCCACCATCGAGGCGGCCCGCGCCGGCGAGGCCGGGCGCGGCTTCGCCGTGGTGGCCAGCGAGGTGAAGCAGCTCGCCGCCCAAACCGCCCGCTCCACCGAGGAAATCGGCCGCCACATCGCCGAGGTGCGCGGGGCCACCGGGGCATCGGTGCAGGCGGTGCAACGCATCGAGCAGACCATCACGGAAATCGACGCCATCGCCGGCTCGATCGCCGCCGCGGTGGAGCAGCAGGGGGCAGCCACCGCCGAAATCGCCCGCAGCGTCGGCACCACCGCCGGCGCCGCGGCCGCCATGACCAGCCGCACCGGCGAAGTGTCCGCCGAGGCCGAGCAGACCGGGCACGCCGCCGATACGGTGCACGCCAACGCCGAGGGACTGGCCGCGGCGGTGAGCGAGCTGCGCCAGACGGTGGTGCGCGTGGTCCGCACCTCAACCACCGAGGTTGATCGCCGCCAGGCCGTGCGCCACCCGAGCAATCTGCCCTGCCGCATCGCAGCGGTGGGCGCGGCACCGGTTGCCGCCCGGCTGGTGAACCTTTCCACCGGCGGCGCCCGGGTGGAAGGCGGGCCGGCACTGGCGGCCGGGGCGCGCGGAACGCTGACGGTCGAGGGGCTCGGCTTCGCGCTGCCGTTTACCGTGCGCTTGGCGGAGGGGGGCGGGCTTAGCCTGGCGTTTGTTTTGGAGCCTGGCCAGGGGGACAGCGTGGCGGCTTTTGCGGAGAGGATAACGGCGCGTCGTGCGGCTTGACCGGGGCGCTGCCCCGGACCCTGGCAGGGCTTTGCCCTGCACCCACCAGGGGCCTTAGGCCCCTGGACCCCATTTTTTCAGGCGGCGGCGCGGCCTGCCCGCAGATCCAGCCGCCTTCCGCCGAAACCGTGGGCTGCGGAGGAATGGCTGGCCAGGATCACGGTGCGGCCAACCGTCAGGCGCTTCAGGCTGTCCAGCACCTCGGCCTCGGTGGTCGGGTCGAGATGCGCGGTGGGCTCGTCGAGCAGCAGCAGCGGGGCGTTTTTCAGGAAGGCGCGGGCAATCGCGATGCGCTGCGCCTGACCGCCAGACAGGCCATAGCCGCCCTCCCCTACCTGGGTGTCGAGCCCGAGCGGCAGGGCAGCGGCGAACCCATCGACCCGGGCGAGGCGGGCGGCTTCCAGCACCTCAGGGTTGGAGGCTTCGGGGCGGGCGAAGCGGATGTTGTCGCGGATGCTGCCGGCGAACAGGATCGGGCGCTGGCCGATCCAGGCGGTCATGCGCGACAGCGCCTGCGGCACCAGCGAGGCAATGTCGGCACCGTTGAAGGTGACGCGGCCGGATTCCGGGCGGACAAAACCGAGCAGAATCTCCAGCACGGTCGATTTCCCGGCGCCGGACGGGCCGACAAGGATGAGAATCTCGCCGGCGGGAACGCGGAAGCTCAACCCGTCCAGCGCCGGGCCGCGAGCCGGGTCCCAGGTGAGGCCCACGTTTTCGAAGGCGACCGTGACCCCGCGCGCCTCCACGGTGCGGACGGGAAGCGCCGGCACCGGCGGCGGCAGCGGCGGCAAGGCGGCCAGGGCGTCGGCGGCAGCGCTGGCGTGGAAGCGCTCCTGATAGGCGGCGGCGAAGGCACGCAGTGGGGCGAAATACTCCGGCACCAGCAGCAGCACGAACAGCGCCGTGCCGGGGCTGGCCAGGGTGCCGGACAGGGACTGCCCGCCATAACGCAGCGCGATCACCACCAGGGCCAGCGCCATCGCCAGGTCGAGCGCGACCGAGGACAGGAAGGCCACCCGCAGCACCCGCATGGTGCGGCGGCGCAGCTCATCGGCGGCCCGGCCGAGCGCCAGCGCCTCGTCGCCGGCCCGGCCGTGCATGACGATGGTGGCGATGCCGCGCACGCGGTCGAGGAAACGCGCCTGCAGATGGGCGAGGGCGGCGAACTGGCGCTTCGAGGCGACCGACGCGCCGATGCCCGACAGCGCCATGGCGACCGGCACCATCAGGCCGCAGCCGCCCAGCACCAAAGCGGCGATCGGGTCGGCGAAGGCGGTCGCCACCAGCACCAGCAGGGGCGCCGCACTGGCCAGGACGACGGCCGGCATCCAGCGGACGAACAGACCGTCCACCGCCTCGATGCGGTCCACCACCACGGCGGCGAGATCCGCCGAGTGGCGGCCGCGCAGCAGCGACGGCCCGGCGGCGAGCAGGCGGGTCAGCGCGTCGGTGCGCAGCCGGCGGCGCGCGGTGGCGCCGGCCTCGAACGCGGCGCGCTCGGCCAGCACGGACAGGGCGGCGCGCAGCAGCGCCAGCACGGCGAAGCCGGCGAGCAGCAGCAGCGGGTGGGTGTTCGGGGTGGGCACCAGCGCCGCCTGCAGGGCGAAGCCGGCGCACCAGGCCTGGCCGATGGCGAGGGCACAGCCGGCCAGGCCGAACACAACCACACGCTGGACGTCGCGCTTCCCCGCCCTGGATTGCTGGCGCATCCAGGCACGGGATGCAGTCTTGGTCTGGGTCATGCGGCGGCATTTAGCAGAGCGCGGGGGAAGATTGACAGGCCCGGTGCGGGGCAAGCGGCTGCCGGACGGCACGGCGGCGGTGCGTGGGGCGGATGTTGCCGCTCCGTTCGCCTATTGATCGCGTTTTTTGTGGACAACACGTTGGGTATGAAATCGTCTTGTCCGGAACGGTAAGAACGCAACGACAACGGCGCGCCTGAACGCACCGTTAACCAGACCGGGGCAGCATGGCGCCATGATCCGCCGCCGCACCCTGGTTGCCCTGCCTTTTCTGGTCTGCCCCGGGTTGGCCGGCGCGCGGGCCGCGGAAATTGTTGCGGCGGACAGCATCACGCTGGCCGACGTCACGGTGCCGGCCGGGCGGGCGCGGGTGGTGGCGATATTTCCGCTCGGCGCGGCGACGGCGTCGGCGCTGAGTTTCGCCGCCGACCTGCCGGAGGGGGAGCGCGACCTGCTGGCGGTGGCGGCCGGGGGGAAGGTGCTGGCGCTGGAGGTGCTGGCGTGGCGCGGCAAGAATGGATCGCGGTTGTTGACCCGCCTGTCCACGGTGCCGGACCGGCAGCGTCTGCGGCTGGAGCGGATGGCGAGCGCGCCGCATGGCCACGGCTACCGGCACGAGGAATGGACGGATTATCTGGCCTGGCAGGGCGAGGCGCCGATGGCGGATGCGCCGGTGCGGCCGGTGCTGGCGGGCACCTGGCAGGCCTCGCTGGCGGCGCAGCGGGCCGGCACGCGGGCGATGCTGGTGGGGGGCCTGCACGGGGTGGCGCCGGCGTTGCTGGCGGCATGTCCGCCGCCCTGTTTTTCCTCTTGACACAACGCGATGCTGCCGCCCAGCGTCACGTTTTGCTTGGGGGCGGAGGGTGTCATGACGCAGTATTCCCGTGTCCACTTGCAGGCCACCGTCGACAATCCGGAGGCGGCCGAGTTCTTTTTTGATCTCGTGCTGGATGGCGAGGGCCACATTGTCGGGCGGCACGCGGTGTTCGGGTTGCGCGGCGATTTCCACCGGCGGAATGAGTCGTTCGATCCGTGTGTGCTGCATCCGGATGGGCAGCTTGATTTCGGCATGGGGTATGAGAGCGACCCTGAGCGGCGCTATGCCACCACGGATTTGCTGCGCCACCGGATCGGCTCGGGGGAGAAGATCAGTGTGGTGACAGGCGATGTGACGGCGACGTACCGGGTGGCAAGGGTGATTCCGCTGCCGGCGCACCGGGGGTAACGGACAAGTGAATTGGGTTCCAAGGGCCTATGGCCCTTGGTGGGGCCAGGGCAAAGCCCTGGTGGGGCGCGGGGCAACGCCCCGCTAGGATTTGGCGGACGTTTTACTCAAGCCTATGGGGTTTTATTCTGTGCATTGCCGGATGTTTTCAGAAGATGCGGGTTTTGGGAGGGACGGTATTGGTATGCGGCGAGTCAGCGATGACGATAAGCGTCCAATACGATCGACCTTTGTTGGTAATTTGGCCGTTATTATTTCAATGTTTGACAGCCGAAATTTTGCGTTTCAGAAAGTATTCAGCGAACTATCCTACAACAAAAAACAGATGATGTCCGCGCGACATATTTTGGCTCCATTCTTGTGCGTGGCGGTTTTCTGCTGTGCCGACGAGCCTTCCACCATAAAGAGTGGACAACCAGTAACCATCACATTTTACGATTCGGACGGTTTCGACAGTCAGCTTTCTTCGGCAATGAGAAGCGGCAATGGAAATATCTCGGTGAATTTTGTGGGAAGCGTGTCTCCCAATGCACTACCCAGTCGGCTTGGTAGCTGGCTGGCAGAGGTGCAAGAGAGTGACGGGAAGGTTGTTGTCGAGAAAACGGGTGATAACGGAGGGACACGGACGCGGTCTATTGACATGCTTGGGGTTATTCCCGGACTTCTCCAGGCCGCATACAGCTACATTCACAACCGCAATCTCTATGGACCGGCTTCCAGCTATGATGCAAGCTTGCTCGTCGTCTCCGAGTCTGCTCAACTCCAAGAAATCACGTTTCGGCACAGAGAACCATGAAAAAGCAAACATGTTCTGTCCACAGAACGTGTCTTATGGAAATTCAACCGGACTCATTGGTTCGTGATTAGAACAGAAAGTCTGTAATTTCTCCCAAATCTGGGAATTATATATAAACACCGCGCAATGTGCGCTTTCTATGTTATCGTCAATCTTGAATTTCATTTGCTCTACCCCCCACGGTACTCAGCCTCGAAATCGTGCCGTGCGAAACATTGTATCTCGGCGCGATCTCCCGCATAGGCTCCCCGTGTCGCGGCGGCGTAGCGTCTCCATGATCCGGCACGGCGCCACCATCGCCCGAATCACCCGCCCTGGCACGCCAGATCGGCCGGGAACAGCCAGTCCCGGAACGTCCGGCTTACCGCCGGCATGACGCCATACCCCGCCAGCACCACGGCGACGCCCGTCCGCAAGGCGACGGCCGTCGCCGGTTCCCAGCCGGCGGTGACCGGCGCGAGCGCCCACCGCATCACGAAATAGACCGGATAGAGGGCGACAAAGTTTAACGCGATTGTCTTGTATTTCGGTGGCGTGCGGTAGTCCGTTTGTTCGGGCGGCGTCACCCAGACTTCCATGCCAGAACGGGTCTGGTACTGCGGCGGGCCTTCGCTCAACGGCGCCGAGCGGGCGAGCCAATCCTGCCGCTTCGGGGATTCCAGCCACTGCCGGTAGTCGCTGAAATGGTCGAACCTGATGATCGTGGTGTACGCATGGCTGGTCGGTTCGGGCGGACGCACGAAATCGGCGGTGGGGTTGCCGGGAATCTTGGTGTCTTTGGGAAACAGGTCATGGGTCAACGCCTCGAACCGCGCTTCGCAGCCCGGCCTGATGTAGCGCGTCACCACAAAGGCGATCGGCGCATCGGGGCTGCCTGGGGAAACGGTCGATGGCACGGCACTGTCGGCCGGTTCGGCATGCAGCTGTCCCGCTGCCGCGATGGCGATCAGCCCGGCGACCGGCAGGGCAAGCCATCGCGCCCGCTCAGACGTTCGAGAGGAAGAAACAGCCTGCATGTGTGTCGATTCCGACCATTGCCCACAGGCGGCCGACCTTAGTGTCGGCCCGGCGCGGTCGCAATGGTTCGGGGCTGGACCCACATGGTAATTGGGTGAAGGAAGGCCAGGGGCTCTGCCCCTGGACCCCGCTAAGGGCGGAGCCCTTAGAACCCATTCGTTAACGGGTCTTCAATAATGAGCGGGGTCCAGGGCAGAGCCCTGGCCTTCCTTCACCCGAGGCCGGCGTTACGCCCCCTCGCGCAGTGCCCGCCGCGCCACGCCGGCCAAAGCGGTGGCGGCGGCGGGGAGAATGGCATCGTTGAAATCGTAGTCGGGGTTGTGCAACTCGGCCCCGGAAGCCGTGGCGCCGTTGCCGATCCACAGGAACGCCCCCGGACGCTCGCGGAGAAAATTGCCGAAATCCTCGCTGGTCATCGCCGGCGGCAGGTCGCGCCGCAGTGCCAGACCGGAGTCCAGTACCGACGCGGCGACCAGCTCGGCCTCGGCGGGGTGGTTCACCGTCGCATCAACGCCCCCTAGCACCTCCAGCTCCGCCCGGATGCCGAAAGTTGCCGCGATGCCGTCCACCACCCGGGCGATCGCCGCATCCACTTGCGCCCGCACCGCCGGCGTGAAGGCGCGCAACGTGCCGCCCAGGCGAACCTCGGACGGGATCTGGTTGACCGCGTTACCGCCCTCGACCGTGCAGATCGACACCACCGCCGGCTCCAGCGGGTCGATCGTGCGTGACACCACCGATTGCAGCGCCACCAGCAGATGGCCGGCCGCCAGCATCGGGTCGCGGGTCAGATGCGGCATGCCGGCATGGCCGGCCTGGCCGTGCAGGGTGATGCGCAGCGGCGCGCCGCCCGCCATCACCGGGCCGGCATGCACCGCCACCGTGCCGGCTTCCAGGCCCGGCCAGTTGTGATAGGCAAAGATGCGCTCCATCGGGAAACGCTGCAGCAGCCCGTCGGCCAGCATGGCGCGGGCACCACCATGGCCTTCCTCGGCCGGCTGGAACACCAGTTGCACCGTGCCGGTCCAGTCGGGGTCGCGCTGCAGCAGCGCCGCCGCCCCCAGCAGGCTGGCGGTGTGGCCGTCATGGCCGCAGGCATGCATCACCCCGGAATGGCGCGAAGCATAGGCCAGCCCGGTGGTCTCGGTGATCGGCAGCGCGTCCATGTCGGCGCGCAGCCCGACACTTCGGTTCGACCGGCCGCGCGACAAGGTGGCCACCACGCCATGGCCGCCCACCCCGCCCACCCAGGGGATACCGAGTTCGGACAGGCGGGCGCAGACGAACGCGGCGGTTGCCGCCTCCTGCAGAGACAGCTCGGGGTGGGCGTGCAGGTGCCGGCGCCATCCGGCAAGCGTTTCGGCAAGGGTATCGTCCATTCCGGTCAGCTTCCCATCGGTCGCGGCAAAAAACCAGAGCAACCCGCTCGGTCATGCGGCGGCCCGGACTGGCGACGGGCGGCGCTGTCGCACAAGGGTCATGGCACCGCGCTGAGATGCCATATTCTTCGCCGTAATCTTGCCATGCGTAACTGGAGAATGGCCCCCGAACCGCACGCGCAGGAGCCCCATCGTGCACGTCCCCGCCTATCGCTTCGACCCAGCCCTGGCCGGCCCATCGGTAACCGATGCCCGCGCCCTGGCTTATGGTCGGGCGGCAGCCAGGGACATGACGGCGCACGGACCGGGTGGCGGCGGCGATGACCAGACGACCCCGATGCACCTGCCGGTCGCGCCCGCGGGACCGATCACAGCTTCGGGAAGCTCGACAACGTGTCCGGACGGCCTCGCTCTGCGGGGCTACTTGCAAATCTCGGGCGGCAACGCCCGTCCCTTGGAACGCGGCTGGAGTGCCGGGATGCTACGGGCGACCGATTTTGTCGCCGGGCTGCCCGCCTCGCCGCTGGAGGTCATATGAACCGCCTCGTCGTCGTGTCCAACCGGGTACCGGCCCCTTCGGCTGGAACCCAGGCCGGCGGATTGGCTGTCGCCCTGGACGGGCTGATGGAAAAACGCGGAGGGCTGTGGTTCGGCTGGAGTGGCGCCATTGTGCCCTCCGGCGCGGGTCGAGCCGCCATGGTCGAGCGGGCGGGCGGGGTGGAATACGCCACCATCGACCTCACGCAGGAGGAACACGACCGCTACTACAACGCCTTCTCCAACGGCGTGCTGTGGCCGCTGCTGCACACCATGCCGGAGATGATGCGCTACGACCGGCGCGATGC
Source organism: uncultured Acetobacteraceae bacterium (assembly GCA_903918195.1). Taxonomy (GTDB): domain Bacteria; phylum Pseudomonadota; class Alphaproteobacteria; order Acetobacterales; family Acetobacteraceae; genus Rhodovastum. Next base: position 16,463 of record CAIXDS010000147.1, read on the forward strand.
CCGCGTCTATCGCGAGGTGAACGCCAAGCTGGCCGCCGGCCTGCAGCCGCTGCTGCGGCCGACCGACGTGATCTGGGTGCACGACTACCACCTGATGCCGCTGCCGGCGGCGCTGCGCGCGCGCGGCGTGCGCAACCCGATCGGCTTTTTCCTGCACATTCCGTTCTGCGCCCCCGACGTGCTGGCGGCAGCCCCGGAAATGACCGAGCTGGTGCGCGACCTGCTGGCCGCCGACCTGATCGGCTTCCAGACCGATAACGACGTGGCGAACTTCGCTGCCGCCGCGCAGATGCTGGCCGGCGCGGTACGGGGGGCAGGCAACTCGCTGTTCTTCGCCGGGCGGCGGGTGCGGCTGGGCGTGTTCCCGGTGGAGATCGACGCGCGCGGCTTCGCCCGCACGGCGGCTGAGATGACCGACGCGCCGGCGGTGCGTCGGCTGCGGCGCAGCCTGGACGGGCAGCGGCTGATCCTGGGGGTGGAGCGGCTGGACCCCACCAAGGGGCTGCTGCAGCGCTTGGCCGGCCTGCGCCGGCTGCTGGAGAAACGGCAGGATTGGTGCGGCCACGTGACCATGCTGCAAATCGCGGCGATGTCGCGCAAGGACGTGGACAGCTACCGCGCCCTGCGGGCGGCGCTGGACCGCGAGGCCGGGGCGCTGAACGCCGACCTGGGCGAGCCGGACTGGCAGCCGCTGCGCATGGTCGCGCACGGCGTGGACCGCGCCACCGTGGCGGGCACGATGCGCCAGGCGCGGGTCGGGCTGGTGACGCCGCTGCGCGACGGCATGAACCTGGTGGCCAAGGAGTTCGTCGCCGCCCAGAACCCGGCCGACCCGGGCGTGCTGGTGCTGTCACGCTTCGCCGGCGCGGCGCGGCAACTGGAAGCGGCGCTGCTGGTCAACCCGCACGACCCGGACGCCATGGCGGATGCGCTGGATTCGGCGCTGCGCATGGGGCTGGAGGAACGGCAGGCGCGCTGGCGGGCGCTGTGGGCGTCGATCGAGCACCGGTCGCCGCTGGTGTGGGGACGGTCCTTCGTGGCGGCGCTGCTGCGGGCCACGACGCTGCGCCCGACCAAGCCGCCGCTGGCGATGGTGCCGCCGCCCGTCATCGAGCGTCCGCGTGCCCCCGGCCGGCTGTCGCTGGAGCGCGTGGGGCCGGAGATGGAACCGGCGGTGCTGGCCGAGATGATCAAGCCCGGGCGGGTGCTGAACTAGTGTTGCGACTCCGACGGATAGTGCCGTCGGGCCGCAACACTAGCTCTTGGTTTTGTGTTCCGATTCACGCGACGGGGCGGACGCATCTGTCGCGATCGGAACACTAGGGTCGCCCCCCGACGGATGCGTCCGCGCCGGCGGGATCAGCGCCCGGTGCGGCCGCTATCCGAGCCGACACCGGCATAGCCGGTCATGCTGCCGTTGATCCGCACCCGCACGCTGCCGGGCGCCAAGGGAGCATCGGCCGGAGCGGGCTTGTTCGCCGTTGCGAAACCGTCCGACGACGGCGGGCGCGACGGAACCGGGGCCGGCGTGAATGAGGTCGCGGAGAGGGGAGCCGGCGCCGGCGGGGCGGCGGGGGGATTTTGGGGCTGCACCTGGGCGCCGCCCTGTGATGCCCAGCCGGCCACGCTCAGAAGCACGGCCAGTCCGATCGAACAAGCCAGTCGCATCAAGACACCCCGCAGGACGGCGCCGACGGTTTTTCGCCGGTTCTCAGCCGTATCGCCCGACGTCGATCTCCACGATCCCGGCTTGTGACAACTGCGACAGCGGGATCAGGCCGGGCTGGTGGAAGCCCCAGGGATTGCCCAGTTGCACCATGGTGGTGCCGTTCTGGACGGTCGCCCCTTCGTAGATATAGGCGTGATTGCTGACCAGATTGTACGACAGGCCGGATCTGGAGGACGTGTCCATGACGATCAGGTCGTGGGTCGGGTCATAGCTCTGCACGATTTGCGGCGTGAGCGAAGATGGACTCGTGATCGGAATATAGCTCGCCGCCTGGCCGGTCAGCTCCTCCAGGGGAATCATCGGGTTCCCGCCACCGGCAATCACGCCATAGCCGCCGTCCAGCGTCGCCAGCGCCTTTTCCAGCACCTGCACCCAGATGCCATTCGCGGAGTCCGGCGAGGCCCCGCCATTGACCGCGTTGCTGGGAAAGTTGTTGGTGACATTGATCTGGACGGGCTGGTACAGGGTCGCGCCGTAGGTGGGCACCTGTCCGGATGCACCGGCATAGAGCGTCACCGTCTCGGTGCCGTCGGCGTTGACCTGGATCATGTTCGAAATGAACTGCGGGTCCATCAGCGCCAGCTCCCCGATGGAGGAGAGGAGAAAGCAGTCGCCAATCTGGCCCTGGTGGATGTCGGCGACGCTGATATCCGCGAGGCCGCCCGGCCCCACATAGAGCGCCGGCGGGGAACTCGCCGCCACCTGAACCGGGGCGGGAGGGCTGGCAGACCCGGAATTGTCCACGCTGTCCCATAGGGATGACCAGGATTGCGGGCTTTGCCCATTCGCCCCGTCATCGTTCACGAGCAAACCGTACAGATCGTGTTTCAGCGACATGTGATATCTCCACATCGTTGCGTCTGCGGACTGGCCGAGCGCCGTTGAACACGCATCAGACGATGCGACCGCCGGGTGGCGAAGGTGCGCAAGCGACCAAACCGATACGAAATCTCGACCATTGGGGTCAAGGATTCATTAGCGTCGTGCGAGGGCGCACGGCGGAAGGGAGCGGCTGCAGTGAAGACCCCGGCCTCGCTTTGCGCCGGTCAACCGGACAGCGTTTCAGACCACGGCAAGCGGACGATGCGGCAGCGCCGGCAAATCGACCGCTATGGCGTCCCCCGGCCGCACATCGCCATCGGCGAGCACCACCGCCATCACCCCCGCCTTGCGCACCAGCCCGCCCTGCGCATCGCGCCCCAGCACCGCCGCCATCAGGCCGGGACGAAACCGATTGAGCTGGACGCAGGGATTGCGCAGGCCGGTCACCGCGACGATGGCCGCCTCGCCCAGCCGCAGCCGGGCGCCGGCGGGCAGGCCGAGCAGGTCCACGCCGCTTGTGGTGACGTTCTCGCCGATCTGGCCGGGGCCGATGTCGAACCCCGCTGCGGCCAGTTCGTCGAACAGTTCGGCATGGATGAGGTGAACCTGCCGCAAATTCGGCTGGGTCGGGTCGCGCGCCACCCGGGAGCGGTGCTTGACCGTGCTGCCCGCATGCGCGTCGCCAGCCACGCCGAGCCCGGCCAGCAGACGAATGGACAACTGGGTCGGCTTGGAAAAGCCGTGCCCCCTCCCCTGGCACACGGCGATCACCCGGCCGGCCATGGCTGTCAGGCCGGCTCCTTGCCGACCCGCACCAGCATCTTGCCGAAATTGCCGCCGCGCAGCACCTGGCGCAGCGCCTCCGGGGCGCTCTCCAGCCCGTCCAGCACGGTCTCGCGATGGCGCAGCAAGCCGTCGCGCACCCAGGGCGTGGCCAGCGCCCGCCACTCGGCGAAGCGCTCCGGCTTGTCGGTGACGATCATGCCCTCGATGCGCACCCGCTTGCCCACCACGAAGCCGAGATTCGGCCCCGGCGGCAGGTCCGTCGCGTTGTACTGGGCGATCATGCCGCTCATGACCACGCGGGCATGCGCGTTCAGCAGGCCGAACACCGCCTCCTGCACCGCGCCGCCGACATTCTCGAAATAGACATCGATGCCGTTCGGGCAGGCTTCCTGCAGCGCCCCACGCAGATTGCCCGAGCGGTGATCGACGCAATCGGCGAATCCCAGCGTCTCCTGCACCCACAGGCACTTGTCCGGCCCGCCGGCGACGCCGACCACGCGCGCCCCGGCCCGTCTGGCGATCTGCCCCGCCACCGAACCCACCGCCCCGGAGGCGGCCGAGACCACCACCGTTTCGCCGGGTTGGGGCTGGCCGATATCCTTCATGCCGGAATAGGCGGTCGTGCCGGGCATGCCGAGCACGCCCAGATAGGTGCCGAGCGGCACTGCGTGGCGGTCCACCTTGGTCAGCGCCGGCCCGGGCGAAACGCTGTGCGTCTGCCAGCCGCGGCTGCCCACCACGATATCGCCGGGGACAAAACCGGGGTCGTTGCTGGCGAGCACCTCGCCCACCGTCTCTCCGGTCATCACCCCGCCGATCGCCACCGGCTCGGCATAGACGACGCGCCCGGAGATGCGGCCGCGCATATAGGGATCAATCGACAGCAGGATGGTGCGGGTCAGCACCTCGCCTTCGCCGGGCACCGGAATCGGCTCCTCGACGAGGGCAAAATCATCGGCGCGCGGCTCGCCGGCGGGGCGGCGGCGCAGCACCAGCGAGCGGCGAAGACCCTGGGAACCGGACATGTCAGGCGGCCTCGGCTTTCAGCACCAGACGGCCGGTAACCCGGCCGTCGCGCAGCCGCATCAGCGCGTCATAGGCCTGGCTCTGCGGCACCGTGGCCACCGGCACCGCGTCCAGCCCGCCATTCTGCGCCAGCGCGACCAGTTCGTGCAAATCCTTCGGGTTGCCGACATAGCTGCCCTGGAGGGTCAGCGCCCGGATGGCCATCAGCGGCAGCGGCACGTTGAGTTCGCCGCCGAACAGCCCGACCTGCACCAGCTTGCCGCCCTTGCGCAGCGCGTCGAACGCGAACCGGGCGGTGGCGGTGCCGTTCACCAGATCGATGATGGCGACGGGCTGCACCCCGCACGCCGCGATGAGCGCCTTGGCCACATGGTCTCCGGCGCCATCGACGGTCCTCCACGCCCCGGCGCGCCCGGCGGCTTCCCGTTTTTCGGCGCTGATGTCCACTGACACAATGGCCCGATGGCCCAGCGCCTTCAGCACCGCAATGGCCTGCAGCCCGAGCCCGCCCGCCCCCACCAGCACAATCGGCTCGTCGGGCGGCAGCGGCATGATTTTCTTGATGGCGGAAAACACGGTGATGCCCGAACAGGCATAGGTGGCGGCCAGCGCGTGGTCGAGCGTGCCGGGATCGACCAGATACCGCGCATGCGGCGCCAGCACATGGGTCGCATAGCCGCCGTGCCGGAAGACGCCGATCGACCTCGGCGCCGCGCACATATTGTCGTCCTCGGCCGCGCAGGCGGCGCAGGCGCCGCAGCCCACCCAGGGAAAGACAATGCGGATGTCGCCCGGCTGCACGCCGGTGGCCTCCGGGCCGAGCTTCACCACCCGGCCAACCACCTCATGGCCCATGGCGAGCGGCAATGTCAGGCCCCGATCCTTCAGGTTCATCACCCGGCCACCGCCGAGGTCGTACCGCCCCTCCCAGATGTGGATGTCGGAGTGGCAGACGCCGCAATAGATGGTCTCCAGCAGGATCTCCGTGCCCTGCGGCTCGGGGGTGGGAAGCTCCAACTCCTGCAGGGGGGCTTCGTTTTCAACCACGGCCCAGGCGCGCATGACGGGTCCTCCGATGCTTTGGGAGGCAATGTTAGGCAGCAAGAGTTAGCAAGGCCAGGGCTCTGCCCTGGACCCGCCAAGGGGCAGTGGCCCCTTGGAACCCATTACTGACCCCAGCGCCTTAGCCGCAATGCGTTGGACACCACGCTTACGCTGGACAGCGCCATGGCGGCGCCCGCGACCACGGGGCTCAGGAAACCTAACGCCGCAAGCGGAATGCCGATCACGTTGTAGGCAAAAGCCCAGAACAGACCCTGGCGGATGGTCCGATGGGTGCGCCGTGCGATGTCCAACGCCTGCGGCACCAACGCAGGGTCGCCGCGCATCAGAGTAATGCCAGCCGTATGCATGGCCACGTCGGTGCCGGTGGCCATGGCGAGGCCCACATCGGCTGCCGCCAGCGCCGGCGCGTCGTTGATGCCGTCACCCACCATCGCCACCACGGCCCCCTCGGCCCGCAACGCCGCGACCTGCGCGGCCTTGCCTTCGGGCAGAATCTCCGCAGCGACGCGGTCGATGCCGACGGCCTTGGCAATGGCATCGGCGGCACCGCGGGAATCGCCGGTGAGCAGCACCACCCCAATGCCGGCGCGGCGCAGCGCAGCAACCGCATCGCGGGCGGTGGGGCGCGGGGAGTCGGCGAAGGCCAGCAGGCCGAGCAGGCGCGCGGCGGGCGCGGTCTCCGCCAGCCAGGACACCGTACGGCCCTGGGCTTCCAGCGTAGCGGCGGTGTCCGCCAGCTTACCGGGCGGAATGCCGGCCTCGTCCATCAGCCGGCGACTGCCGAGCAGCAGCGTGCGCGCCTCGACGGTGGCGGATACCCCCCGGCCGGCAAGCGCCCGAAAACCCTTGGCGCGCGGCGCGACGGGGGCGCGGCGGCGGATGGCCTCGGCGAGCGGGTGCTCGCTGTTGGCCTGCAAGCCGGCGGCCAGGCGCAACAACTCGTCGGCGGTCGCCCCTTCGGCGGGAACCAGGTCGGTGAGGTCCGGGCGGCCTTGGGTCAGCGTGCCGGTCTTGTCGAAAGCGACCAGGGTGACGGCGTGGGCACGCTCCAGGGCAGCCGCGTCGCGGATCAGGATGCCGCGCCGGGCGGCAGCGCCCGTCCCCACCATGATCGCCGCGGGGGTGGCAAGGCCGAGGGCGCAGGGGCAGGCGATAACGAGTACCGCAACGGCATTCAGGATGGCGGCGGAGGTATCGGCGCCGGTGGCCCACCAGCCCACGAAGGTGATACCGGCGACAACCAGCACGGCCGGGACAAACACGGCGCTGACGCGGTCCACCAGGCGCTGGATCGGCGGCTTGGAAGCCTGGGCGCCTTCGACCAGGCGGACGATGCGGGCCAGCACCGTCTCGGCCCCGACGGCGTCGGTGCGGACGGACAGCACCCCGTCGGACAGGATGGAACCGCCGGCCACGCGGGCGCCCGTTGCCACCTCCACCGGCAGGCTTTCGCCGGTGAGCATGGAGCAATCGACGCTGCCGCCGCCGTCCAGCACGGTGCCGTCCACCGGGATGCGCTCGCCCGGGCGCACCACCACCACGTCGCCGACGATAATCTGGGCGATCGGGATGCTGAGTTCGGCCCCGTCGCGGCGCAACCGGGCGGTATCGGGACGCAGCTGGGCGAGCGCGCGCAGGGCGTCGGCGGTGTGACCCTTGGCACGGGTTTCCAGCCATTTGCCGAGCAGGACGGTGGCGATCAGGACGGCGGAGGATTCGTAATACAACGCCGGCATGCTGCCGGGCGGCGCGGTGAGCAGGTTCCAGCTGCTCAGGCCCCAGGCGGCGGAGGTGCCGAGGGCCACCAGCAGGTCCATGTTGCCGGCACCGGCGCGCACCGCCCTCCAGCCCGCCCCATAGAAACGGCCGCCCAGCCAGAATTGCACCACGCTGGCCAGCACCGCCTGGACCCACCCCGGCAGCATCCAATGCAACCCGGCACCATGCGCCGCCATGCCCAGCAGCAGCGGGGCGGACAGCGCGATGGCGGCGAGGAGGTGGGCGACTTCGCGGCGCTCGGCCGTGACATGCCGGGGGATGGGGGTTGCGTCGGCGGGGCGGGCGTCGAAACCGGCCTTGCGCAGGGCGGCGGCGAGGTCGGCGGCGGCGGCGCTGCCCTGCGCGCGGACGACCCGGGCGCGGTTGGTGGCGAGGTTCACCTCGGCGCCCAGCACCCCCGGCACGCGCTTCAGCGCGCGCTCGACGCGGGTGACGCAGGAGCCGCAGGTCATGCCGGTGATGTCGAGGTCGAGCGTATCGCGGTCCACGCCGGCCGGGAGGGCTTCGAGAAGGTCGGTCATGGCGGAGAGATGGGGATTCTTCCCCCCGGATGGTCAAGGGACGTTGTGTGTTCCGCACCGCCACGACCCGGAGGGAAAATAAATATTTCCGATGCAATGATGTAAATGGACGGGGGCGCTCCCATTTAAAACACGCGATTGGCACATGCCGGCGGCGATGGATGAAAATTCCAATTTGTTCTCACGTGGGCATGCGCGGAGACGGTGCAAGCCGCGTCGCAGACCTGAGCTGATCTTTCCGGAACTGGAGTACGTGGTGGGTAAGCCTGAATTCGGCCGTAAGGTGACATGCTCGGCCTGCGCGGTGAGATTTTTCGATCTTGCCCGCTCGCCGGCGATCTGCCCCAAATGCGGCGTGGAGCAGCCCCGGATAAAGCCGCGCGTGGCCCCGGCGGCGCGGGCTGCCGCGGTCCGGTGGTCGGGTGGCCGGCAGCCGCCAATGGTCATCGAAGCCGCCGCCCCCGAGCCCACCCTGATCGAAGCCGATCCGGTGGAGGAAGTGGAAGAGGACGAGGACGACGAAATCGACGAGGCCGACCTGCCGGACGACGAGGACGCGACGCCCAAGGTCAAGCACGACGACTGAAGCGGGAACGCCGGGGCTTGACGTTCCTGCGGCGGGGCCAACCATTACAGAGTCAGCCCCGTCGCAAGGAGGAAGCTCAGGTGAAAATCGGCGTTCCCAAGGAGATCAAGACGCACGAATACCGGGTGGGCCTGACGCCCGCCGCCGTTCGCGAACTGGTCTCGCACGGCCACGCCGTGGTGGTGCAGCAGGGGGCGGCGGTTTCGATCGGCTTCCCCGATGAGGCGTATCGCGCGGTCGGTGCGACCATCGCGCCGGATGCCGAAGCGGTGTTTGCCGAAGCCGAGCTGGTGGTGAAGGTGAAGGAGCCGCAGCCGGGCGAGATCGCGCTGCTGCGGCCGGGCCAGGTGCTGTTCACCTATCTGCATCTGGCCGCCGATCGTGAGCAGACGCTCGGGCTGGTCGCGTCCGGGGCGACCTGCATCGCCTATGAGACCGTCACCGATGCGCGGGGATCGCTGCCGCTGCTGGCGCCGATGAGCGAGGTGGCCGGGCGGATGAGCGTGCAGGTCGGCGCGCATTGCCTGGAGCGCGAGCAGGGCGGCGCCGGTGTGTTGCTGGGCGGCGTGCCGGGGGTGCCGTCCGGCCGCGTGGTGGTGATCGGCGGCGGCGTGGCCGGCACCAATGCGGCGCGCGTGGCGGTGGGGTTCGGCGCCACCGTGACGGTGATTGACAAGTCGCTGCAGCGGCTGCGCGAGCTGGATGACCTGTTTCCGACCCAGTTGCACACGCTGTTTTCCACCACGGACGCGATCGAGCACGCGGTTGTTGATGCGGATCTGGTGATCGGCGCGGTGCTGGTGCCGGGCGCGGCGGCGCCGAAGCTGGTGAGCCGCGAATTGGTGCGGCAGATGCGGCCGGGGTCGGTGATGGTGGACATCGCGATCGACCAGGGCGGCTGTTTCGAGACCAGCCGGCCGACCACGCATGCGCGCCCGACTTATGTGGAGGAGGGTGTGGTGCATTACTGCGTGACCAACATGCCCGGGGCGGTGGCGCGCACGTCGACGTTGGCGCTCGGCAATGCGACGTTGCCGTTTGTGCTGGCGCTGGCGGGCAAGGGCTGGCGCGGGGCGGTGCAGGCCGATCCGCATTTGCTGGCGGGGCTGAACGTGCATGCCGGTTTTGTCACGCACGAGGCGGTGGCGGGAGCTTTGGGGTTGGAGTTCCGCAGCCCCCTGGAAGCGTTGGCTGCCTGAGGAATGGGGTCCAGGGGCCTCTCGGCCCTTGGCGGGGTCGAGGGGCAGAGCCCCTCGCCTTGCTTGCTTTGGTGGGGGCGACAAATCCTATCGGGGCTTTGCCCCGAACCCCACCTGGGCTCCGCCCTGGACCCGCCAGGGGCCAACGGCCCCTGGACCCCATGCAGACAGCAAGGCGCCGCCTCGCCGCTGCTCCGGGCTGGGTCGTCGCCGCCTGCTCGCTCCGCTCGCCTGGGCTTGCTCCTCCCCGCCCTTCGCTTCGCGCTCACTGAACTCGGGCGCAGCGAAAGCCCAGGTAGACATTGCGGTTCGACGGGACGTAGTGGTCGCGGAACGCTGCCCGCACGAGGCGCGCGTCGTCGAGCCAAGACCCGCCGCGCACGACGCGGAGCGCTGCACCCCCGTCCGCATCAACCCAGGCCGATCCGTCCGTCGGTGCACCGTCGTAGTTGTCATGCCAATTATCGGCACACCACTCCCACACATTCCCCAACATGTCATGCAGACCAAACGCGTTGGGAACCTTCAAACCGACCGGCCGTGTCCCCGCCCGCGTGTGGTCGTACTGCTTCTCGGGCCAACCACTCGAATCGGCGCCGTCCTCCAGTTCGAACCCCACCCCGCTGTTGCCGCCATACCAGGCAATCCGATCCAGCACGGGCGCATTGCACTCGCCCACGATGCGCATGTCACCCGCATAGGTCGCCGTGGTCGTGCCCGCCCGGCAGGCATATTCCCACTGCGCTTCCGACGGCAGCCCCAGGCCCAGACCCGGAGCAAGCGCATTCAGCTTTTCCGTGAATGCACGCACATCCTCGAAGGTCACCTGCTCGACCGGCCGCGTGGGGCTCTTGAACCGGCTCGGATTGCTCCCCATCACCGCTTCCCACAGCGCCTGCGTGCAGGGCGTGTCGAACAGCCAAAACCCCGCCGCCAGAGTCGCCTCATGCTGCGGACCTTCGGGGTTCCAGCGCCCCTCCTCGTCCTTCGGCGAGCCCATCAGGAACCGCCCAGGCGGAATCCAGCGCAGACGCTGCGTCACCCGGCTTCCGCCGGCAGCCGGCAGGCTGAAGCTGGCCCACGGCCCGTACTTGTCCCTGCCCCAATCATCAGCCCATCCGTCGCGTACGGCCTCGAACCCAGGGGGCCAGACTGTCGTTTCGTCATAAATGGCGCCCGCAAACATCGCCGAGTTGAGCCCCCGTGCCTGCGACAGATTCGCACCACTGAGATCGGCATCGCAGAAATAGAATCCTCCAAGATCATCAGTTCCGAAATCAACGTTGCGGAGATTCGCACCGCGAAAATGGCGCGCCGCGTCCAGCCCTCCCAACCGCGCAAGCGTCGCGAAATCCGCATCATGCGCGGCAAGGATAGCCTGGGCTCGGCGCAGCGTGTCCGGTGACAGGTTCATAGCAATTTCCCGCGATGCAGGCCGCCGCGCGCGAGATCAATGTGTTCGGAATCGGGATCGTCACAATCCATCCGCTGCAACACGCGGCGAAAGATCGCGAACTGCTTTGCGGTCACGTCCGGTGGCGGATCATGGATTTCGACGTCGAGGTCGATATCTCTGCACCGAAGCGTCAACGTAACGCCGTGCGGCCCCTCGCCGAGCAATCGCATGTCGCAAAGCTTCGCGCCGCTCAGTGGGCTATCGTTCTGTCCTTTCGGGTTTGCGATCCGCCATGCGATGCCGTGGCTCACGTTAGGGTACTCGTTTCCCGGATTGCCCAGGACGGTACTGGGTACCGGCTGGACATTTTCCTCCTGCGGCAGAATTTCGACAACCTTGGCCCGGACCGTAACCGCCAGACGCGGCAAATCCGGACCCGACTCGATTTTCAGGTAGATCGAATCGAGGCGTAACGAGACGACCAGTGCGAAACGATCCGGTTCACCACCCGGGGCCTGTGGTTCGACGTTCAGACGCGCAAAGTCCTGACGCAAGAACCAGGGTGGGTCGGGCTGCCACGACGGCGGCGAGGTCGATGAGGACGGAAGCTCCGGAGGAGCAGGCGACCGGGATCGCCTCCGCACGATCTCTCCGTCCTCCCATGCCGCGTCCATTTCGGCCCGCAACGGCCCTGTCTGCGGGTCGTTCGGCTCTGTGTTCGGCAGCCCGAAGAATACCTTCAGAATGGCGTCCTTCCGCCCCTTCTGTGGCCATTGCTCGCCCTTGCGCCAGGATTCCATTGTGTCGGCGTCCGGGCTGGAAGCTCCCGCCTTCGCCATCGCATCGGCGAAAGTGCGGTCCGTCCACCCCATATCTCTCACCTTTGCCCGGGAATCGTGGCGCTCGAGGCCGGTCCCAAGGGTCCAGTGGTTGCGGAACATGTCGAAGAATCGCCGGCATGCCGCCAACGAATTCGGTGGGGAATTCGCCGCCATGCTAGCAAGAATCCCTGCAATTCCGTTCGATCTCCGCCGTTTGCCAGCATCCTTTGTGTGTCGGCGCAATCCCGCGCCAGGAGGATGCCGACATGCCGTGGCGTATCGTTCGTCTTTGGATCGAACTCACGTCTGCCATCGCCGTTATGAAGATGTTCCAGGCGTGCGACAGTCTGGCCGATGCCGGCCACGTGTTGCAAGCGACCGATGAGGTCCAGCGCATGGGCCTGATCGTCGCGGTCGTGATCCTGGTGACCGGGCTCGGGGAAATGCTGGAGGCGCTCGGGGTGGCGGCGGTTTGGGAGCGGATTATCGCTTGGCTGCGGCGGTGGTGGGGTGGCCGGAGGTGAGGCGAGACTCCCCCTCCCCTTGAGGGAGGGGGAGAAGGAAGGTGCGCGCCGGCCTGCCTTCACGTCATTGCCGCCCGTCGCCCGCGCCGCATCAGCGGCAGCAACAGCAGCGGCGCCAGGGTGGCGACCATCATCAGGCGGTAGTCGTCGTTGTAGGCGATAATCAGCGCCTGGCGGTGGATCGTGGCATCCAGCAACCCGGCACCGGCAGCGGTCGCGGGGTTGAGGAAATGGCCGGCGGCGCCGCCCTGCAGCAGGTGGTTGAACGGCGTGACGGGCGCGGCCAGGGCGGCATGGGAAACCTGGGTGAGCTGGGCCAGCGAGAACGAGGTCACGGACACGCCGATCGCCGCACCGATATTGCGGAACAGCGACAGCAGCGCCGTCCCGTCGCCGCGCAGGTTCGGCGCCAGCGTGGCGAAGGCGATGACCGATAACGGGTTGAACACGATGCCCATGGCGAAGCCCTGCACCAGGATGGTGACAACCAGCCGGTGCTCCGACACGTCCGGGGTCCACAGGCTCATGTCGTACAGCGACCAGGACAGCAGCAGCAGACCGGCGCCGATCAGCGTGCGCTGGTCGAACCGCGTGCCGAGGCGCCCGGCGATCATCATCGCCACCATGGTGCCGATGCCGCGCGGCGCCATCGCCAGGCCGGCGGTTTTGACCGGATAATTGGCCAGGTTCTGCAGATATGGCGCCAGCAGGGCGGAGGTGGCCAGCAGCACCATGCCGATGGCAAACATCATCAGCACGCCGGCGGTGAAGTTGCGGTCGCGGAAGATGGACGGCGGCAGGAACGGATTGGCCGCGGTGAACATGTGGACGATGAACAGATACAGCCCGAGCCCGGCCAACACCGCTTCGGTGATGATCTCGCGCGAGGTGAACCAGTCCCGGTCCTGGCCGCGGTCGAGCATCAGCTGGAACGACCCGATGGCCAGCGCCAGCACCGCGAAGCCGGTCCAGTCGAAGCGCATCGTCGCGTTGGCATTCTCTTTCGGCATGAAAACCAGCAGCCCGGCAATGGCCAGCACGCCGAAGGGCAGGTTGACGTAGAACACCCAGCGCCAGTTCCAGTATTCGGTCAGGTAGCCGCCGAGCGTCGGGCCAAGGATGGGGCCGATCATCACGCCGATGCCCCAGATCGCCATGGCGGAAGCACGCCGCTCCATCGGGTAGATGTCGAGCAGGGTGGCCTGCGACAGCGGCACCAGGGCGGCGCCGCACATGCCCTGCGCCAGACGGAACAGCACCATCTGCTCCAGCGACTGCGCCGCCCCGCACAGCATGGAGGTGACGGTAAAGCCGGTCAGGCAGACCAGGAACAGGTTCTTGCGGCCGAACCGCGCGGCGAGCCAGCCCACCGGCGCGGTCATGATGGCCGCGGCGATGACGTAGGAGGTCAGCACCCAGGTGATCTGGTCGGAAGTGGTGGACAGGCTGCCCTGCATGTAGGGCAGCGCGACGTTAGCGATGGTGGAATCCAGCGCCTGCATCAGTGTGGCCACCATGGTGCAGCCGGTGATCAGCGCGCGGTGCGGAACGACGTCGAACGCCATGGCGGCTGGCGGCGTTACGGAATCAGGTCGCTGAGGTGGCGGGTGTGGCCGGTGTCGATATCAACCACCACGCTCATGCCCGCCCGCAAATCCGGATCGCCGGCATGGCGATCCACCTTCACCCGCAGCGGAATGCGCTGCACCACCTTCACCCAGTTCCCCGAGGCGTTTTGCGCCGGCAGGATGGAGAACTCCGAGCCGCTGCCGGGCGCGATGCTCTCCACCGTGCCCTGCCAGACCCGGCCGGGATAGGTATCGACGGTCACCCGCGCCGGATCGCCCGGCCTGACATAGGTGAGGTCGGTCTCCTTCGGGTTGGCCTCGACCCAGACATGCTCGGTGGAAATCAGGCCGAAGGCGGCGACCGAGGCGCCCAGATAGCTGCCGGGCTGCACCTGCTCAACCTGGGTGGCGATGGCATCGAACGGCGCGCGCACGGTGGCGTGGTCGAGCTGGCGCTGCGCCTCCTCCACCTGGGCGCGGGCCTTCAGGTATTCGGGGGTGCGCGTTACGTCCATGTCGGGATCGCCGCCGAGGCGGGCCAGTTGCACCTGCGCCTGCACCTTCAGGCTTTCCACCATCGCCTTGTCGGCGGCGAGCCTGAACCTTGCGTCGTCGTATTCGGCCCGGGTGACGGCGCCGCCCTTCACCAGATTGGCATAGCGCTCGTAGCTGGCCTCGTCGGACTGCACCTGCGCCTGCTTGGCCTCGATGTCGCGCCGCATGCGCTGATAGTCGCGCTTGGCCGCCTCCATCTGAAGCGCCACCTGAGCCAGGCTGGCCTCGGCGCCGTCCAGCGCGATCTCGAACGGGCGCGGGTCAAGCCGGAACAGCACGTCGCCGCGGCGGACATGGGCGCCCTCCCTGACCGCCACGTCCTGCACGATGCCGGACACGTCGGTGGCCACCGCCAGCTTGCCGGCGCGGACATAGGCATTGTCGATCGAGACGACGCCACCGCCGGTCAGCCAGAAACCGCCGGCGCCCACCGCCACCGCGGCGATACCGCCCAGCATCAGCAACGGGCGCAGCAGATGGGTCAGGCTGCGCCGGCGCCGTGCCGCCGGCGCAGCGACACGCGGGGCGTGGCCGAGATGATCGATGGTGGCCTCGGACATCAGGCGGTTTCCTGTGGGCTCGCGTGGCGTTCGCGGGCGCGCAGCCCGGTCACCACATTGTCTTTCATCCGCGCCAGCGCGTCGGCGACGACAACGACGGTCTCCGGGTCGAGCCCGAGCGTGGTATTGGCGAGCATGGCGGCGCGCTCGCCGTGCAGCGCGTCCAGCACCGGGCGGGCCGGCGGGCGCAAGTGCAGGCGCCAGACCCGCCGGTCGCCCGGGTCGCTGCGGCGCTCGACCATGCCGCGCTCCTCCAGCCGGTCGATCAGGCGGGCGACGGTAATCGGCTCGACTTCCAGGATTTCGGCCAGCGCCTTCTGCGACAGGCCGGGCTGGCGGTCGAGCCGGAACAGGATGACCCATTGCGCCCGGGTCAGGCCGTGAGCACCGGCGCGACGGTCGGCCTCCAGGCGCAGCTGGCGGGCCAAGTCATGGAGAAGGAAAAGCAGGTCGGGCTGATCGATCACACATGGGATAGTAAGCAGCGTTATCTTAAGCTGCAGTACCTACCCGCATGCGTCGGCCGCGGGGCTGTCCTGCGCCGCCGCCTGCCTGGGCAATCGGGGGAAGGAAGGCCAGGGGCTCTGGAACGATGGCCTCAATCAGGGCGGCCAGGGCGAGTTGTGTCAGGCGCCACAACGAACTGGTCTGACCCGCGTCAACAAGCGCCTGAGGGGAAAGATTCCAGGACATCCTGGCTGAGTCTGCTTGCGGCTGGCCTGCTGGCGCAGACGCTGTTGCGCCGCCTCGGTTGCCTGCGGCGTCTTGCGCCGGACCACGAGGCGGATCGGCACCGGCCTCTGCCGTTTACCCGATCGGACCCGCACCGCGATCTCGTGCGTGTCGCTCTCCAGCGGCAAAGCCTGGAGCAATGCAATCAGGTCCAACACCTTGCCCGCCGCATCAACCAGACAAACCGTGTTGCGGGGTAGTGGTCGATCGAGGCTGCTGATGCTGTGGGCATCCCAACTACGAATCCTACCCCCCACGAGCCGGGTCAAGAGCTAATCTTAGTGCCTATGGGGCGCTGCCCCTGGACCGGGCTTCAGTCCCGTCCCCCCACATGCCGGGCCCGCCAGCGCGGCACCGCGCCCAGTTCCGGCACCCGGCGCAGCGCGTCCAGTGGCCCGACCAGAAGCAAGACGATCTCCGGCGGATCGGCCACCGCCGGCAGCAGGCCGAGGCGCAGTTCCGCCGCATTGCCCGCCAGATCGAGGCTGCCGGCCAGCGTCGCCGTGCCGGACGGCCCGGTCATCCGTCCGTCCGTCACCTCCAGCACCCCGTGCCGCGCCCGCAGCACCAGGTCCATCCGGGTGAACGGCGTGCTCCCGCCGGCCAGCGCCGCGCGCACCACCGCATCCGGCAAGGTTCCCGCCACGCCGTCCCCGCCGATGCTGCCCCCGATGCTGCCAAGCGACACCCCGGCAAGCGTGCCGTCCGACACGCCCAGCCGCGCCTCCCCGGCCAGCGTGGACAGCAACGCCGCCGGCGAATAGCCGGACGCGGTGACCGACAGCGACGCATCCAGCCGGCCGGAGGCGATGTCCACCGGCTGGTCGAACAGCTTCTCGGTCAGCCCCACCCCGGCGAGCTGCATGTCGAGCGCCAGCGCCGGCGACCCGGCGGTCACGTCCACGCTGGCCGAGCCGGTCAGCGCCCCCTCGGCCAAGCGGGCCGACAGCCCGTCGATCCGCAGTTTTCCATCCGCCAGCGCCAGCGTCGCCACCGCCTGCTGCAGCACCGGCGAGGCGCCGGCCAGCACTTGCGCCGCTTCCAGCTTCACCTGCGCCCGCCAGCCCGCCAGCCCGCCAAACGGCAGCGGGTCGGGCGAGCGCAGATAGGGCAACGGCAGCGGCAGCGTTTCCGCGACGAAACGCCCCGTCAGCAGCGGCGCCAGGGGCGGGGCGCCGATGCCATCCAGCGTCAGGGCGCCACGCGCGCGCAGCCCGCCGGCGGTCAGGTCGAACGACCCGGCGGCAACCCGCCCGGGCCGCTCGCCCGGCAGTTGCACGAATAGCTGGGCCACCAGGCCGAGCGAGCCGTCGCCCAGCCAGGACGGAGCGCCACGCAGCCCGAGCGACTCCGCCAGCCGCGGTGCGCCGGGATGGCGCAGCGTCAGCACACCGACGGCGCGCCGCGCGACCAGATCGACCAGCGGCTTCGTCTCCAGCCGCAGGTCGCCAAGCTCGGCCGTCACAGCCAGCCCCAGCGCATCCGGCGGGCCGGCGGCCTGCACCGACACCACCGCCAGCCCGCGCCAGGCCCGCGTGATGTCGCGCACCGCCCCGAACGGGGCCAGCGCGGCCTGCGCCGGCAACAGCTCGGCCAGCGCGCTGGCCGACGGCGCCTGGATGTCGAGCCGCCCCTCGGCGATGCGTCCGCCCTCGCCCAGCGCGCCCGACGCGGTAGCCCGCACCGCATCGCTGGCCAGGTCCAGGCGGCGCAGCCGGACGCGGCCGCCATCCACCGCCGCATCGAGCGACACCGGCCCGAACGGCCCCCCCAGCAGCACGACCTGTTGCGCGTCCAGCCGCACATCGGCGTCCAGCCGCGCCAGCCGCGACGGCACCGCGGCCAGCGACGGCCACGGCGCCGGCAGCCAGGGATCGAGGTCGAGCCGATCCATCTGCAGCACCGCCGCCAGCGCCGGCCGCCCGCCGGCATGGAACCCCAGGCTGCCCGACAGCCGCGTCGCATCGATGCGGCCTTCCAGCCCGGTCAGGGACACCCCCCCGGGTTCCAGCACCGCGTGCGCGGTCACCTCGCCGGTGCGCAGAACCCCCTCGGGCGGCAGTTCGGCCGGCACCACTCCGGCGGATGACAGCCAGGCCAGCGTCGTCCGCAGCGCCGGCGCCGACAGCGCCAGGTCGCCCTCGAAGCGCGCCGCCCCGCCGGCATCGCGCCGCTGCACCTGGCCGGTCGCACCCAGCGTGGCCGCGCCCGGCAGTTCGGCCCGCAACTCGCGCACCGCAATGGCGCTGCCGCTCACGTCGAAGGCGCCGCGCAGGCGCCGCAGCGTGCCGCCGGACAGCTGCGCCGCCTCCGCCGACACGTCGATGCGGGTCGGAAACGGCACCGTTCCGCCGCGCAACACGGCGGGCAACCAGGTATCGAGGTCCAGCCGGCTGGCCGCGAGGGCAAGATCCAGCCGCAGCGCCGGCGAAACGCGCAGCGCCACCGTCCCTTTCACCGGCGCGCCGCCGATATCGCCCACCAGCTCGTCCGCCGTCGCCACGCCGTCGGCCACGCTGACCCGCCCCGCCGCGCTGAACGGCACCGCCGGCGCGGGCAGCAATTGCGACAGATCGGGCCCGCGCCCGGTCACCTGGCCGCCAAACGTGCCGTCGCCGCGGATCTGCCCGGAGAGCCTGGCACCGATGCCCTGCACCGGCCCCCGTCCGTCCAGCGACACGTCGAGCCCCGCCGAGCCGTCGCTGCCGGCGCGGGTCAGCCGGACGGTGAAATGCCAGGGCCGGGCCGAGAATTGCAACATGCCCGCGGCGACATAGCTGCCGGTCCACGCATCGGTGGCCAGCGCCGCCTGGATGCCGGTGAAGGTCACGTCGCCGATGACGAGTCTGGCGTCCTCGATGCGCACCGAGGCCGCGGCGAACCAGTCGGGTGCCGCGGCGGCGATCTGAATCGGGCGCAATGGCCACGGCACCTGCACCTCGGCGCCGCGCAGCACCAGTTCCTCGGCATCGATCTTCCCCGCGGCCAGGGCGGTCAGCGATACCCGCAGCCGCAACTGGTCAGCGCGGATGGCAATGCCGTCGCCCGCCGCGATCAGGCTGACGCCGGCGGCGGTCAGCACCGGCTCGGGCAGCAACGTCAGGGAAACCGGCCCGGCGATACGCACCTCGCGTCCCAGCCGTTCGGAGGCCAGGGTCGCGATGGAATCGCGGTAGCGGTCCCACTGCAGCAGGGGCGGCAGGAACCATACGGCGGCCAGAAGGGCGGCCAGAAGCAGCACCGCGCCGGCAGCGGCAAAGAAAGGCCAGGGGCTCTGCCCCTGGACCCCGCTAAGGGCGGAGCCCTTAGAACCCATTCGTTTTAGGGTCATGGGGTCCAGGGGCCTCTCGGCCGTCGCGCGAAGGCGCGCTCCGCGCGGGGGCGGGTCCAGGGCCGAGCCCTGGCCTTTCTTCGCCGTATCCCCCGCCCCCCGGCGTCTCAATGACAAAGACGTCGCCCACGTTCAGCTCGGCGCTGTCAGTTCCGGTTAGCACCTCGACAACGCCATCAGCGCGCTCGACCCACTGCCGCCCAGGCGCGCCGTCGGCGCCGCCCTGCAGCCCGAACGGCGCCACACTGCGGCGCGACGACACGATCACCGCCGTCATCGGCTCGCGGAAGCGGATGCGCCGCCGCGCCCCGTCGCCGCCATGCCAGTGCCCGGCCCCGCCCGAGCCATGGCGGATGGCGAACGCCTCCAGGATCACCGGGTAGCGCAGTTCCAGCACTTCGGGGTCGGTCATGCGGGTGTTGGTCATGTGCGAATGCACCGCGCTGGTGCCGTGAAAGCCCGGCCCGGCGCCGGTGCCACCGCAGATCGTCTCGTAGTACTGCCGTGTCGCGTCGCCGAACAGGAAGTTGTTCATCGTCGCCTGACTGCAGGCGATGGCGCCGAGCGCGCCGAACAGCGCGTTGCAGGTGGCCTGGCTGACCTCGGTGTTGCCCGCCACCACGGCCGCCCCTGGCGCGGGCGACAGGAAGGTGCCGGGCGGGATGCGCAGGGTGATCGGCTTCAGGCAGCCATCATTGAGCGGAATGTCGTCGCCGACCAGGCAGCGGAACACGTAGAGCACGGCCGCCCGGGTCACCGCCGGCGGCGCGTTGAAATTGCCCTCGTTCTGCGCCCCGGTGCCGGAGAAATCGACCAGTGCCGAGCGGCCGGCGCGGTCCACCGCCACGCGCACGGCGAGTTTCGCGCCATTATCCATGATGTAATCGAATGCGCCGTCGCCGATGCGGTCGATTACCCGGCGGACGCTCTCCTCGGCATTGTCCATGACATGGCGCATGTAGGCGCGCACCACGTCCCAGCCGTACTGGGCGAGCACACGGCGCAACTCCTGCACGCCCTTTTCATTGGCCGCCACCTGCGCCTTGATGTCGGCCACGTTGACGTCCGGGCTGCGCGCCGGGTAGCGCGCCGAGCCAAGCAGGGCGCGGAATTCGGCCTCGCGGAAATGGCCGCGCTCCACCAGCAGGAAATCGTCGATGACGACGCCTTCCTCCTCCAGCGTGCGCGACAGCGGCGGGGTGGAGCCTGGGGTGATGCCGCCGATATCGGCGTGGTGGCCGCGACTGCCGACGAAGAACAGAATGCTGGTTCCGGCAGCGTCGAACACCGGCGTGATCACCGTCACATCGGGCAGATGGGTGCCGCCGTTGAAGGGGTTGTTCAGCGCCACCACGTCGCCGGGCCGCAGCGTGGCGCCGCGCCGGGCAATCACGGTGCGCACGCTCTCGCCCATGGCGCCCAGATGCACCGGCACGTGCGGCGCGTTCGCCACCAACGCGCCGCCGGCATCGAAAATCGCGCAGGAGAAATCCAGCCGCTCCTTGATGTTGATGCTCTGCGAGGTGTTCTGCAGCACCGCGCCGGTCTGCTCGGCGACGTTCATGAACAGGTTGTTGAACAGCTCCAGCAGCACCGGGTCGGCCCGCTCGGTGCCGGCCGGGACGGCGGTTGCACGAGGTTCGGTGCGGCGCAGCAGCATATGGTCGCGTTCGGTGACCTCGGCGCGCCAGCCCGGCTCGACCACCGTGGTGGCGTTCGCCTCGCGGATCAGCGCCGGGCCTGCGATCCGGTCGCCGGCGCGCAGGTCCGTGCGTTCGAACACCGGCGTCGCGTGGACGCGCCCGCCGCTCCACATCTGCACGGTGTCCAGCGGCGCGGGCGCGCCGCCGTCGCGGGCGGGAATGGTGGCCTCAACCACTTCGTCCCCGGCGCATGTCGCCTCCACCGACACCGCCTCGACCACCAGATCGCGGCCCGGCGTGGCGAAACCGAAACGGGCGCGGTGCGCTGCGGTGAAGGCGGCGGTCACCGCCTCAACGGGGCCGAGATCGACCGGCAGCGCTGCTTCGGTGCCGGCGTAGCGCAGCTGCAGCCGCCGCGCGACCGCCAGCCGCGACAGGTCGGCGCCCTGCGCGCGCAACGCCCCCACCGCGTCGGTCGCCAGCCGGTCGGCCAGCGCATGCAACTCGTGCAGCGTGTTCGCCGACAGGTGGATTTCCACCGCCTGCTCGCGCATCACGGTCTGGTCCGCCAGCCCCATGCCATAGGCCGAGAGCACGCCGGCATAGGGGTGGATGAACACGGTGGTCATGCCAAGCTCGTCGGCCACCAGACAGGCGTGCTGGCCGCCGGCGCCGCCGAAGCACTGCAGCGAGAAACGGGTGGCGTCGTGCCCCTTCTGCACCGACACCTGCTTGATGGCATTGGCCATGTTCGCCACCGCGATGCGCAGGAAGCCTTCCGCCACGTCGCGCGGATCGGGGCTGGTGCCGGTCGCGGCGCCAATCTCGCCGGCCAGGGCGGCAAATTCCCGGGCGACAATCGCGCCATCGAGCGGCGCGTCGCCGGCCGGTCCGAAAATCGCGGGGAAATGCGCCGGCTGGATTTTGCCGACACACATATTGGCGTCGGTAACCGTGAGCGGCCCACCGCGGCGATAGCAGGCCGGACCGGGATTGGCACCGGCGGAATCGGGGCCGACGCGGAAACGCGCGCCGTCGAAGTGGAGCAGAGACCCACCGCCGGCGGCGACCGTGTTGATCGCCATCATCGGCGCGCGCATGCGCACGCCGGCCACCTCGGTCTCGAAGGCGCGCTCGAACTGGCCGGCATAGAGCGCCACATCGGTCGAGGTGCCGCCCATGTCGAAACTGATGATGCGGTCGAGCCCGGCCATGGCGGCGGTGCGGACCGCGCCCACGATGCCGCCGGCCGGGCCTGACAGGATGGCATCGCGGCCCTGGAAAAGCTGCGCCTCGGCCAGCCCGCCATTTGATTGCATAAAGTACAAACGTACGCCCTGAAGCTCGGCGGCGACCTGATCGACGTAGCGGCGCAGGATAGGAGACAGATAGGCGTCCACCACCGTGGTATCGCCGCGCGGCACCAGGCGCAGCAGCGGGCTCACGGCATGGCTGGCGGAGACCTGGGCGAAGCCGGCCGCGCGGGCCAGCGCCGCCAGACGCTGCTCGTGCGCCGGGTATTTCCAGGCGTGCATCAGCACGATCGCGACCGCCGCGATGCCCTGCGCCCGGGCGGCGGCGAAGGCGGCGCGGGCGGCATCCTCGTCGAGCGGTTCCAGCTCGGCGCCCTGCACGTCAACGCGCCCGCCAATCTCCGCCACCGCCTCATACAGCAGCGACGGCAGGGTGATGGCCAGATCGAACAGGCGCGGCCGCGCCTGATTGCCGATGCGCAGCGCGTCGGCGAAGCCGCGGTTGACCACCAGCAGGGTGCGCTCGCCGCGCCGCTCCAGCAGGGCGTTGGTGGCGACCGTGGTGCCCATCTTCACCGCCTCGACCAGCCCGGGCGGGACCGGTGCGTCCGGCCCAAGGCCCAGCACGGCCCGGATCCCGGCCAGCGCCGCGTCGGGGTAGCGGTCCGGGTTTTCGGACAGCAGCTTGTGGGTGGAGAGCCGGCCGTGCGGACCGCGCGCAACGATATCGGTGAAGGTGCCGCCGCGGTCGATCCAGAACTGCCAGGCTGCCATCGTGGTGTCCGTCAGGGTCTTCCGCGCGAGGAGTTCGGGGAGGGCGGGGCAAAAAATGAGCCGGGAGGACGGCGGGAGCAGCCGTCTTTTGCTCCCGGCAATCCCCACATGATAGAGGCATTACGAATAATGGAGGACGTGCGGGCGCGTGTGGGGAAAGATCATCGGAGCGATGGCCGGCTTCGCCATGGGCGGCCCCTTCGGGGCGGTCGTGGGGGCGGCCCTTGGCCATGCCGCGGAGCATGGCGGCCTCAACCAGTTCCACTTCAACCTGCCCGGTGCGGACGGCTTCGGCGCGGCGCGGATGGCGGCGATGCTCGGCCAGCGCGAGCAGTTCTTCGCCATCGCCTCGGTGGTGCTGTCGGCCAAGCTGGCAAAATGCGACGGGCCGGTGAACCGCGCCGAGATCGACGCGTTCAAGCGCAGTTTCCGCATTCCGCCGGAAGCGCTCGGCCATGTCGGCCGGCTGTTCGACCAGGCGCGCGAGAGCGCTGAAGGTTATGAACAATACGCAAAGCAGATGGGGGAAAGCTTCGCCGATAACCGCGGCATGCTGGAGGAGGTGCTGGGGGCGCTGTTCCTGATCGCCCGCGCCGACAAGCCGCTGACCGTGAGCGAACAGGACTTCCTGCGCCGGGTGCACCACGCGTTCGGCCTGGACGAGGTGGCGTGGGAGCGCGCCAGCGGCGGCCGCGCCCGTGTTTCGTCCGGCCAGGCCGCGGATGACCCCTATGCGGTGCTCGGCCTCAAGCCCGGCGTCAGCGACGACCAGGTCCGCGCCACCTGGAAGAATCTGATGCGCGAGAACCACCCGGACAGCCTGGCCAGCCGCGGCGTGACCCCCGAGTTCATCGCCCGCGCCGGCGACAAGGTGGCCCGCATCAATGCCGCCTGGGACCGGATCAAGCGGGAGCGCGGACTGTGACCCTGCCGGTTCGCGAGCTGGCGAGCCCGAACCAGGACGACCGGCCGGATGGATGCCAGATCGACATGGTTATCCTCCATTATACCGGCATGAAGACCGCCCGCGAGGCGATCGACCGGCTGCGCGACCCGGCGGCGAAGGTGTCGAGCCACTACGTGGTGGACGAGGACGGCAACGTGCTGCGCCTGGTGCCGGAAGCAAGGCGTGCCTACCACGCCGGGGCGTCGTACTGGCGCGGCCTGCGGACGCTGAACAACCGCTCGATCGGCATCGAGATCGTCAATCCCGGGCACGGGCTTGGCTACCCCGATTTCCCGGTGCTGCAACTGGTCTCGGTGTGCGATCTCTGTCTGGAAATATTGTCGCGCCACGCCGTGCCGGCGCGCAACTTCGTCGGCCACAGCGACGTGGCCCCCGACCGCAAGGAAGACCCGGGCGAGAAATTCGACTGGGAGGGGCTGGCCCGCAACGGCGTCGGCCTGTGGCCGGAGGACGTGCCCGATCTCGGCACATTCGGCGTGGTGCGCGACGCCGCCTCGCTGCGCGACGTGCGGGCGGCGCTGGCCCATATCGGCTATGAAGTGGCGCCCGAGGGGGCACTGGACCCGGCACTGTCCACGGTGCTGCGCGCCTTCCAGCGGCATTGGCGGCCGGAGGCGGTGACCGGTCAGGCCGATGCCGGCACGCTGGCGCGGCTGCTGGCGGTGGCGCGGAGCTGTGAGTGAGGCAGAGTTCCTGACCTTAACTTGACGCCAAACCGTCAAACGCGCATTTCCCCCCGGCCAGACGGCCGGACGGCCGCTGCCGGGGGTAACCCCGGTGGAGGAAAGTCCGGGCTCCACGGGAATACGGTGCCGGCCAACGGCCGGCGGGGGCGACCTCAGGGAAAGTGCCACAGAAAACAAACCGCCCGCGCCAGGAGGCAACTCCCAGCGGGCAAGGGTGAAACGGTGCGGCAAGAGCGCACCGCGCCCCCGGCAACGGGGGCGGCAGGGCAAACCCCACCGGGAGCAAGACCGAATAGGGGCGACCGGCGGGCAGTCGCAAGGCTGTGCCGCAAGGGCATTCCCGCCCCGTCGCCCGGGTTGGTCGCGCGAGGCGTACCGCAAGGTGCGTCCCAGAGGAATGGCCGTCACAGTCGCGAGACTGGACAGAACCCGGCTTATAGGCCGTCTGGCGCCTTTCCACTGTCACCCGAACGCCACAATTCAGCGGAAATAAAGGACAAAAAAAGCGCCATCATCTCGATCCACTAAACGCTCTGTTAACGTCAGTCTAACGCATTGTAACGGAAGCACAAAACCTGCACAGGGTCTTGTTGGCCCATAGCCATTTCCTTGACTCCCATGTTTGCCCATGATATCCCATGTGCTCCCAAGGGCACGATAGGGCGTGCCCATGTGGACCCTTGGCAAGGCCGGCGGCGCCTGCGCCCAGGCGCCGATCAGCACCGCTTCACGACGCAGCCGGAACCACGCGGGAAAGGGCTAACGCAGCCGGATGACCCAATTTGTGGGGACCCATCAGAACAGGCTGGACGCCAAGGGACGCGTTTCGATTCCCGCGCCGTTCCGGAACCTGCTGAAGAACGGTGACGGCATCGCCGCCCTGGTGCTCCGCCCCTCGCACAAGCATCCCTGCATCGAAGGCTGGCCGCCGGCCGTGTTCGACGCCCTCTCCGCCCCTCTGCAGAAGCTCGATATGTTCAGCGAAGAACAGGATGACCTCGCCGCTGCCCTGTACGCCGACGCCTTCCCGGTCGAGTCCGACAAGGAAGGGCGGATCATCGTTCCCGAATTTTTGAAGGAACACGCCGGCCTGACCGAAGGCGTCGCCTTCATGGGACTCGGCCGCACCTTCCAGATGTGGGAACCGGCAGCCGCCGAGCGCCGCCGCGCCGAGGCGCGCGAGCGGGTGCGGGCGCGCGGGTTCACGCTGCCCGGGAGCGTGGCGGCATGAGCGGAAACGCAGGCGGTCACATCCCGGTGATGCTGCAGGAGATGCTGGACACGCTCGCCCCGCGCGACGGCGGCATCTACCTGGACGGTACTTTCGGCGGCGGCGGCTATGCTGGCGCTATTCTCGACCGCACCGCCTGCACGTTGTGGGCGATCGACCGCGACCCGACGGCGATCGCCCGCGGCGCGGCGCTGGCCGCCCGTCATCCCGGCCGGCTGCACCTGGTGCAGGGCCGGTTCGGCGACATGGTGGAGCTGCTGCAGGCGCGCGGCGTGACCAGCCTGGACGGAGTCGTGCTCGACCTGGGGGTGTCGTCCTATCAGATCGACGACCCCGCCCGCGGGTTCTCGTTCCGGTTCGACGGCCCGCTCGACATGCGCATGGGCCGCGACGGCCCGACCGCCGCCGACCTGGTGAACACCCTGCCCGAGCAGGAGCTGGCGGACACGCTGTACCGCTTCGGCGAGGAGCGGCTGTCGCGCCGCATCGCCCGCGCCATCGTGACCACCCGGGCCGCGGTCCCGATCACCACCACCGCGCAGCTGGCCGGCATCATCCGCGCCGTGGTGCCGCCGGAGCGCTCCGGCCTCGACCCGGCAACCCGCAGCTTCCAGGCCCTGCGGCTGCGGGTGAACGACGAACTCGGCGAGATCGAGCGGGCGCTGCGCGGCGCCGCGGCGCTGCTGGGTGAAGGGGGGCGGCTGGTGGTGGTGGCATTCCACTCGCTGGAGGACCGGCTGGTGAAGCAGTTCATGACCGAGGCGTCCGGCCGCGCGCCGGCGCCGTCGCGCCACGACCCGGGCGGGCTGGCGCCGCGCGCCGCCGCCGAATTCCGTCTGCTGACCCCGCGCGCGCTGCGCCCGCAGGACAGCGAAACCGCAGCCAATCCGCGCGCCCGCAGCGCGCGGCTGCGCGCCATGCAGCGTGCAGCGGCCGCCCTCGGAGGGCCCTGCCCATGACCCGCCCGTTCACCATCGTGTGCATGCTGCTCGCCGGCGGGTCCGGCCTGTACCTCTACCAGGCCAAGCACCAGGCGCAGATGCTCGACCGCGAGATCGCGCGCACGGTCAGGCAGGCCGATGCGGCGCGCGAACGCGCCGGCGTGCTGAGCGCCGAATACGCGCTGCTGAACGAGCCGCAGCGCCTGGGGGATCTGGCCGACCAGCACCTGCCGTCGCTGAAGAAGACCGCGCCGACCCAGTTCACCGCCTGGGCCGAGTTCGAAAAGCGCCTGCCGCGGGTGGGCGCGCCGGCAGCCGAGGCGGCACCGCTGGAGCCCGATGCACCGACAGCGAAGCTGCCGGAACCGCAGCCCGCGCCGCCGCCGGAAGCGCTGCCCGAGACCGAACAGCCGAGCGGCGCCCGCTCGCCGGAGGTCGCCACGGCAACACCGGCGGCGCCCGCCCCCCGTCCGGCTCAGCCCGCGGCCGGCGCGCGGCCGGCGCCGGTCAACGCCCAGCCGGCAAACGCCCAACCGGTCAACACCCAGGCGGTCAACGCCCAGCCGGCACACGCTCAACTGGCACATGCCCAGTTGGCACATACCCAGCTGGCATCCGTCACGTCGCCCGCGGCACGGCTGACGCCGGTGTCGCTGACCGCGTCGCTGCAAACACAGTCCGCGCCGGCGCACGCGCCGGCCCCGCATCCGCCGCTGCAGGCCAGCATCCCGGCCGCCCGGCCAGCAGCACCGCCACCGCGCGCGGTGCCGGGCAATGCCTCGCCCGGCATCAGCACCGGCACCCCCGAGACGGTGGCCCGCATCGCCCGCGCCGCACCGGCCGCTGCCACCATACCGGCGGTTTCCACCTCGGCGCTCGGCATGGCGCGCTCCGGCATGGCGCCGGCACCGGTTACGCAGGTCAGTGCACCGCCAGCCATCTGGCAGCCGCCACAATGAGCGACCCGCAGGCCCCCCCCTCGCCGTCCAGCGCGCCCCGCCGGTTCGGCGCCCCGCGCGAAGCCGTGGCGCCGCGCATGGAGACGGTGCGGGTCACGCCTCCCGACCTGCGGCGCCGCGCCGCCATGGAGCGCATGCGGGCGCGGCTGGTGGCCTCGGCCGGCGGCTTCGCCGCGCTGTTCGCGGTGCTGGCGATCAAGCTGGCGGATGCCACCATCCTCGAGCCGACGCTGCCGAAGAATCTGCCCTCCGGCCATGTGGTCGTGCCGCCGCTGCCGCCGCCCGGGCACGACCCGTACCGCGAGCCGCTGATGCACGCCAAGCGCGCCATGATCACCGACCGCAACGGCGAGATGCTGGCGATCTCGCTGCCGACCGCCTCCGTGTATGCCAATCCGCACGAAATGATCGACGTGGCCGAGGCGGCCCACAAAATCAAATCGGTGCTGCCGGAGCTGGACGAGGCGACCGCGATCGAACGGCTGTCGAGCGAGAAGCAGTTCGTCTACCTGGCCCGCCACATCACCCCGCAGGAACATCTGCGCATCAACGCGCTCGGCATCCCGGGCATCTACTTCGAAACCACCGAGCGCCGCCGCTATCCGCTCGGCCGCGTCGCCGCCCAGGTGCTCGGCGGCGTCGACGTGGACGGCCACGGCGTCGCCGGGGTCGAACGCTTCTTCGACCAGCGCCTGGAGGACGACCCCGAGCCGCTGCGGCTGTCGCTCGATGTGCGGGTGCAGTCGGTGGTGCGCGAAGAGCTGTTGCACGCGATGGAGGAGTTCAGCGCCATCGGCGCCTGCGGCATCGTCATGGATGTGCGCACCGGCGAGGTGCTGGGGATGGCCAGCCTGCCCGACTACGACGCCAACCAGTTCGGCCAGACCGTGCCGGACGACCGCTTCAACCGCTGCGTCACCGGCATCTATGAGCCGGGCAGCACGTTCAAGCTGCAGACCGCGTCGATGGCGCTCGACAACAATATCGTCAATCTTTGGAACGGCTTCGATGCCAGCGCGCCGATCCATATCGGCCGCTTCTCGATCAACGATTTCGAGGGCAAGCACCGGTTTCTGTATATTCCCGAGATCCTCGCCTACTCGTCCAACATCGGCGCCGCCAAGATGGCGCAGGCCTCCGGCCCGGCGATGCAGCGGGCCTGGATGGAAAAGATGGGCATGCTGAAGCGGCTGCCCGTCGAGTTGCCCGAGGCGGCCGCGCCGCTGGCGCCGCCGGCAATCAACTGGAAGGAAATCGCCACGCTGACCATCGGCTTCGGCCACGGCATCGCGGTCTCGCCGCTGCATGTGGTCAGCGGCACCTCGGCGATCGCCAATGGCGGCACCTACATGCGCCCGACCGTGCAGGCGATCGACCCCGCCACCCCGCGCGAGGGCACGCGGGTGATGCAGCAATCCACCTCGGACACCATGCGCCGGCTGATGCGGCTGGTGGTGACCGACGGCTTCGGCAAGGCCGCCGAGGTGCCGGGGTATTTCGTCGGCGGCAAGACCGGCACGGCGGAAAAGATCTCGCACAGGGGCTACAACAAGAACTCCCGCGTCTCGGCCTTCATGGGCGTCTTCCCGATGAACGCGCCGCGCTACGCGGTCTACATGATGCTCGACGAGCCGCACGCCACCAAAGCCACCTACGGCTACGCCACCGCCGGCTGGGTGAGCGCGCCGGCGGCCGGAAAGGTGATCGCGCGGATCGGGCCGGTGCTTGGCCTGCTGCCGGAGACCGACAACGTGCCGGCGATCAATGCCCAGCTCGCCCAGCCGCTGGAGCCCGGCCGGCCGGCCGGCGCCAGGCCGGTCGCCGCCGCGCCCACCCCGCCGGCGAAGGCGTCGCCCCCGGTGGCCGCACTGCCACGCCCCTCCATCCCGACGGCCTCGCAGCCCGGCGCCGCGCCAGCCAGCGCGCCACGCGACATGCGGCGCGAGGCGAGCGCCACCCCCACCGCGCGGGGCGAGATCACGACCGTTGCCGCGCGGCGCGAGGCAGGCACGCTGTTCTCCGGAGCCGCGGTTGCGGTGCGCTGACCTCATGCGGGCGATCCCCGCTTTGACGGTGCCAAGCGGGGCGGCGCGCAGCTGGCATGCCGCCGCGGCGCTGGATTTCGCCGGCGCGAGCGCCGACAGCCGCCGCATGCGGCCCGGATTTCTGTTCGTCGCCCTGCCCGGCACCCGGGCGGACGGGCGCGCTTTCATTGCCGATGCGGTCGCCCGCGGCGCCGCCGCGGTGCTGGCCCCCGAGGGCACCGAGTGGCCGGCTTGCGTGCCGGGGCGACCGCTCATCCTCGACCCCGAACCGCGGCAGCGCCTGGCGCAGATCGCCGCCGTTCTGGCCGGCGGGCAGCCCGACACCGTGGTGGCGGTGACCGGCACCAACGGCAAAACCAGCACGGTGGAGTTCCTGCGCCAGCTCTGGACGCTGGCCGGGCACAAGGCCGCCAGCCTGGGCACCCTCGGCCTGCACGCGCCGGGGTTTGCGCCCGGCCCCGGTCTGACCACGCCCGATCCGGAAGCCCTGGCACAGACACTGGCGCGGCTGGCCGAGGCCGGCGTGCAGCACGCCGCCATGGAAGCCTCCTCGCACGGGCTGGACCAGTTCCGGCTGGACGGGGTGCGGCTGGCGGCCGGCGCGTTCACCAACCTCACTCGCGACCATTTGGACTACCACGGCAGCATGGACGCCTACCGGGCCGCCAAGCTGCGGCTGTTCTCGGCACTGCTGCCGGACGGCGCGCCGGCGCTGGCCAGCACGGCACTGGATGCCGCCAGCATGGATGCGCTGCGCGACGTGGCGGCGCGCCGGCGGCTGGATTTGCGCACCGTCGGTGAGGGTGGCTCGGCGATCCGGCTGCTGCGGGCGACGCCGCTGCCGGACGGGCAGGCGCTGGACATCGAGGCCGGCGGCACAAGCCGCCACGTGTTTCTCCCCCTGCCCGGGCGGTTCCAGGCGGACAACGCGCTGCTGGCCGCGGCGCTGGCCGAGGCGACCGGGGTCGCCGACGTGTTCGACCATCTCGGCAGGCTGACCGGCGTGCGCGGGCGGATGGAGCTGGCGGCGCGGCTGCCCAACGGGGCGGCGGTGTATGTGGACTACGCCCACACGCCGGACGCGCTGGAGCGGCTGCTGGCGGCGCTGCGCCCGCACACGCACAACCGGCTGCATGTGGTGTTCGGCGCCGGCGGCGACCGCGACCCGGGCAAGCGCCCGCTGATGGGCGCGGCGGCGGCGCGGCTGGCCGATGTGGCGGTGGTGACCGATGACAATCCCCGCAGCGAGGACCCCGCCGCCATCCGCGCCGCGGTGCTGGCGGGCTGCCCGGGTGGCCGGGACGGCGGCGCGCGCGAAGCGGCGATCGCCGCGGCGCTGGCCGATCTCGGGCCCGGCGATGTGCTGGCGGTGGCCGGCAAGGGGCACGAGCAGGGACAGACCATCGGCACGGTGACGCTGCCGTTCGATGACGTGGACACGGTGCGGCGGTTTCTCGCGGCGATGCCGCCTTCCCCCCACCCGCGAGGGGAGCGCGTGGCATGATTCTCTGGAACCCCGATGACCTGGTCGAGGCGACCGGCGGGTCGATGCTGACGCCGTTCGCGGCCTCGGGGGTGTCGATCGATACGCGGACGCTGCGGCCGGGCGATCTGTTCGTGGCGCTGGGCGGCGAATCGCGCAACGGCCACGCTTTTGTCGCCGATGCGCTGGTCGGCGGCGCCGGCGGCGCGCTGGTCGCCTGGGTGCCCGAGGGGGTGGCGGCGGCGGCGCCGTTGCTGGTGGTGGACGACACGCTGGCGGCGCTGCACCGGCTCGGCGGTTTCGCCCGCTCGCGGTTTGCCGGCCGGGTGGTGGCAGTGACCGGCTCGGTCGGCAAGACCACCACCAAGGAGATGCTGCGCACCATCCTGGCCGCGTTCGGCGACACCTATGCCGCCGAGGCCTCCTACAACAACCATTGGGGGGTGCCGCTGACGCTGGCCCGCCTGCCCCCCGGCGCGGCCTATAGCGTGGTCGAGATCGGCATGAACCATGCGGGCGAGATCGCCCCGCTGGCCCGTCTGGCGCAGCCGCATGTCGCCGTGGTGACGGCAGTGGAAAAGGCGCATGTCGGCCATCTCGGCAGCATCGAAGCGATCGCCGACGAGAAGGCCGCCATCCTCGACGGGCTGGACTCGGGCGGAACCGCGGTGCTGCCGGGCGATTCGCCGTTGCTCAACCGGCTGCGGGCACGCGCCGGTTCGGCCCGGGTGCTGACGTTCGCGACCACCGGCGGGGCTGACGGGCTACTGCTGGAGGCAGCGGCCGACGCCGATGGCAGCGATGTGACGGCGTCCATCCTCGGCCGCGAGGTGCGGTTCCGGCTGGCGGCCCCCGGGCGGCACATGGCGCTGAACGCCACCGCGGCGCTGCTGGCCGCCGCGGCGCTGGGGGTCGATGCCGGACGCGCCGCGGCGGCGCTGGCCGGATTCGCCCCGCTGGCCGGTCGCGGCGCCCGCCGGATGGTGCGCGTGCCGGGCGGGCGGGCGCTGCTGCTGGACGAGAGCTACAACGCCTCGGCGGCCTCGGTGCGCGCCGCCCTGTCGGTGCTGGCGCTGCAGCCCGCGGCGCGGCGCATCGCCGTGCTGGGCGACATGCTGGAACTGGGCGAGGCGGGGCCGGGCGAACATGCCGGCCTAGCCGCCGATGTGGTGCACAGCGCCGATCTGCTGTTCACCTGCGGCCCGCTGATGCGCCACCTGCACGACTCCGTGCCGCCGGCACGGCGCGGCGGGCACGCGCCGGATTCGGCGGCGCTGGCGAAAATTGTGGCCGCGTCATTGCGGCCGGGCGACGCGGCGCTGGTCAAGGGCAGCCTTGGCAGCCGCATGAAACTTGTAGTGCAGGCCATCGACGCGCTGGCGATCGATTCGCCGGTAGTGGGAGTGGTCTAATGCTTTACAATCTGTTCGCGCCGTTGGCCGATCATTCTATTGTATTCAACTTGTTCCGCTACCTGACCTTCCGGTCGGGCGGCGCCTGCATCACCGCGCTGGTGCTCGGCCTGGCGCTCGGGCCGGCCTTCATCCGCGGGCTGCGCCGGGTGCAGCGCAACGGCCAGCCGATCCGTCCGGACGGGCCGGCACGCCATCTGGTGGAGAAGAAGGGCACGCCGACCATGGGCGGCGTGCTCATCCTGGCCTCCATGACGGTTTCCACCCTGCTCTGGACCAATCTGGCCAACGGCTACGTCTGGGTGGTGCTGTTGCTGACGCTGGGCTATGGCGCGATCGGCTTCGTCGACGATTACATCAAGCTGTCGAAAGCCAATTTCCGCGGCCTGTCGGCGCGCGGCAAGCTGGCGCTGCAGGCCGGCCTCGGCTTGCTGGCCGGCATTGCGTTGATGCTGCTGACCCGCGAGCCGCTGGCCACCGGCTTCGCCGTGCCGGTGTTCAAGGAGGTGCTGATCCCGCTCGGCTACGCCTTCCCGCTGGTGGCGATGGTGGTGATGCTCGGCTTCTCCAACGCGGTGAACCTCACCGACGGGCTGGATGGGCTGGCGATCATGCCGACCATCATCGCCGCCGGGGTGTTCGCGTTGATCGCCTACCTGGTGGGCAACCGCATCTTCGCCGACTACCTGCAGCTCAACTTCGTGCCGGGGGTGGGCGAACTGGCGGTGTTCTGCTCGGCGCTGATCGGCGCGGGGCTCGGCTTCCTGTGGTTCAACGCGCCGCCGGCGGCGGTGTTCATGGGCGATACCGGGGCGCTGGCGCTGGGCGGCGCGCTGGGGGCGGTGGCGGTGGCCACCAAGCATGAGGTGGTGCTGGGGATCGTCGGCGGCCTGTTTGTGCTGGAGACGGTCAGCGTCATCGTGCAGGTGTTCTGGTTCAAGCGCACCGGCAGGCGCGTGTTCCTGATGGCGCCGCTGCACCATCATTTCGAGAAGAAGGGCTGGCAGGAAGCCACCATTGTCATTCGCTTCTGGATCATCTCGGTCATTCTTGCCCTGATTGGGCTGGGGACCCTGAAAATCCGATGAATTTCTTCCCCCATATTTTTGCCCCAAGCCTTTTCGCGGGTCGTCGATTTGCCGTGGTCGGGCTCGGCAAGAACGGGCTGCCGGTGGCGCGGGCCTTGCTCGCCATGGGCGCCGGGGTGGTGGCGTGGGACGACAAGGCGGCGGCGCGCGAGGCGGCGGCGGCCGCCGGCATCAACGTCGCCGAGCCGGAGATGGCGGGGCTGGAGGCACTGGTGCTGTCGCCCGGCATTCCACACATTCTGCCGGCGCCGCACCCGATCGCGGCCCGGGCGATCGCCGCCGGGGTGGCAATTCTGTCGGATGCGGAGCTGCTGTTCCGCGCGGTGCGCGGGTCGGGGTCGGCGGCGCGGTTCGCCGGCATCACCGGCACCAACGGCAAATCGACCACCACGGCGCTGCTGGCGCACATCCTGGCGCATGCCGGACGGCCCGTGGCGGCCGGCGGGAATCTCGGCACGGCCGCCCTGGCGCTGCCGCTGCTGCCCCAAGATGGGGTGTACGTGCTCGAAATGTCCTCCTACATGTTGGAGCGACTCGAAACTATACGCTTTGATGCGGCCGCCATGCTCAACCTCAGCGCCGATCATCTCGACCGCCATGGCAACATGGCCGGCTATGCCTGTGTCAAACAGGCGATTTTCGCACGCCAGACCGCGGCCGATACCGCCGTGGTCGGCGTCGATGATGCGCCGTCGCGCAACATGACAGAATCGTTACGCAACTTCCCGGCGCGGCTGGTAACCGTTTCTGGTGAAGGTCCGGCCGATATCTGGCCGGACGGCAGCGTGCTGCGCGATGCTTGCGGCCCGATTGTCGATCTGGCCGGTGCCCGCGCGCTGCCCGGGGCGCACAACGCCCAGAACGCCGCCGCGGCCGCCGCGCTGGCCCTGGCGCTCGGCGTCGCCAGGGCAGACATCGCCGCGGGGGTGGAGACCTATCCGGGACTGCCGCACCGCCAGGAGCGGGTGGCCGAAGCCCGCGGCGTGCAGTTCATCAACGACAGCAAGGCGACCAACGCCGAGTCCGCCGCCCGCGCGCTCGGCTGCTACGACCCGATCGTGTGGATCGCCGGCGGCATGGCCAAGGCCGGCGGCATCGAGAGCCTGGTTCCCTTCTTCCCGCGCATCGCGCTGGCACTGCTGATCGGGCGGGATTCGCCCGTGCTGGCGGCCACCCTGGCGGCGCACGGCGTGCCGTACCGCGAGGTCGGCACGCTGGAGGCGGCGGTGGCGCAGGGCTGGGAATCGGCGCGCGGCGGAGCGGCTGCGGTGGTGCTGCTGTCGCCGGCCTGCGCGTCGTGGGACCAGTTCACCGGCTTCGACCAGCGCGGCGACCAGTTCCGGGCGCTGGCGCACCAGATTGCGGAGGGCGGATAGATGCTGCCGCCGCTGTCGCGCGCCGATACCTCGCTGCTGGGCCGCTGGTGGTGGACGGTGGACCGCTGGACGCTGCTGGCGGTCGGCACCCTGATCGGGCTCGGCTACGTGATGATGCTGGCGGCGAGCCCCGCGGTCGCCGAGCGCATCAACCAGTCGCGCGACATCTTCATCCTCAAGCAGATCTTCTTCCTCAGCGCCGCCGGGGCGATCGTGGTGGTGGTGTCGCTGCTGTCGCCGCGCGGGGTGCGGCGGGTGGCCCTGGTCGGCTGCCTGGTGGCCCTGGCACTGACCGCGCTGACCCTGGTGGCGGGGGTGGAGATCAAGGGCGCGCGGCGCTGGGTGTCGCTGCCCGGGCTGTCGCTGCAGCCGAGCGAGTTCCTGAAACCCTGCTTCGCCGTGATGGCAGCCTGGATGCTGACCGAGGGCAAGCGGTCGGCCCACTTCCCCGGCATGCTGGTGGCCTTCGGGGTGTATGCGGTGATCGTGCTGCTGCTGAAGTCGCAGCCCGACGTGGGCATGCTGGCGGTGATCACCGGCGTGTTTTTCCTGCAGTTGTTCGTCGGCGGGCTGAACCTCGTGCTGGCCGGCATCGGCGTGGCCGGCATGGCCGGGGCGGGGGTGGCCGCGTTTGCCTTCTTCCCGCATGTGCGCAGCC
The DNA here is from genome assembly GCA_903918195.1 of uncultured Acetobacteraceae bacterium. Taxonomy (GTDB): domain Bacteria; phylum Pseudomonadota; class Alphaproteobacteria; order Acetobacterales; family Acetobacteraceae; genus Rhodovastum. Next base: position 51,979 of record CAIXDS010000147.1, read on the forward strand.
GGGTGATGCGGTTCTGGGACCCGACGCAGGGCGACAACTATCAGGTGACCCGCTCGCTGGAAGCGTTCGGCAATGGCGGCTTTCTCGGCCGCGGACCCGGCGAGGGACGGGTGAAGGACCTGCTGCCGGACGCCCATGCCGACACCGTGTTCGCGGTGGCGGGCGAGGAGTTCGGCATGGTGCTGTGCCTGATCATCATGGGGCTGTTCGCCTTCATCGTGCTGCGCGGGCTGCTGCGGATGCTGTCCGAGGCGAACGAGTTCGTCGTCCTGGCCGCCACCGGCCTGGTGGCCAGCTTCGGGCTGCAGGCCTTCGTCAACATGGCCTCCACCCTGCACCTGATTCCCACCAAGGGCATGACGCTGCCGTTCGTCAGCTATGGCGGCTCGTCGGCGCTGGCGGTGGCACTGAGCATGGGCATGCTGCTGGCGCTGACCCGCCGGCGGCACGTCGGGGAAGTGCTGTGAGAGGCCCCGCCCAACAGCCGCCCGCGCTGCCTCCGCCCGCGCTGCCTCCGGTCGTGATCGCCGCCGGCGGCACCGGCGGGCATTTCTTCCCGGCCGAGGCGCTGGCCGCCGAGTTGCTGCAGCGCGGCCGGCGCATCGTGCTGATGACCGATGCCCGCTCGGGCGGGCTGGCCAGCGCGACGTTCGGGAACCAGGAAACCTTCGTGCTGCGCGGCGCCGGCATCGCCGGGCGCGGCGTGCTGCGGGGCGCGACGGCGGCGGTGCAACTGGCCGCGGGCAGCTGGCAGGCGCGCGCCATCCTCGAACGGCTGCAGCCGCCCGTGGTGGTCGGGTTCGGCGGCTATCCGGCGGTGGCGCCGGCGTTGGGGGCGCGGGTGCTGAAGCACCGGCCGCGCCTGGTGCTGCACGAACAGAACGCCGTGCTGGGGCGGGCCAACCGGTTGCTGGCCCGCCTGGCCGACGTGCTGGCGCTGAGCCATGCCGGCACGGCGCGGGTGCCGGGCAGCATCCGCACCGTGCTCACCGGCAACCCGGTGCGGCCGGCGCTGGCGGCGCTGGCCGGCCAGGGTCCGGCGCCGGCCGGGCCGGAATTCCGCCTGCTCGTGCTGGGCGGGTCGCTCGGCGCGCGGGTGTTCAGCGACGTGGTGCCGGCGGCCCTCGCCGCCCTGCCGGAGGAGCTGCGGCTGTACCTGCGGGTGACCCAGCAATGCCGCCGCGAGGATCTGGTGCGGGTGCGCCAAGCCTATAGCGGCACCGGCATCGCCGTCGAACTGGCGCCGTTCTTCGCCGATGTGGCGGGACTGCTCGGCGCCGCGCATCTGGTGATCGCCCGCGCCGGCGCCTCTACCGTCGCCGAACTCGGCGTGGCCGGGCGGCCCGCCATCCTGGTGCCGCTGCCCGGCGCGATCGACGACCACCAGAGCGCCAATGCGCGCGCCCTGGCCCAGGCGGGCGGCGCCTTCGTGATGCCACAGCCCACGTTCACTCCGAATGCGCTGGCCAGCCGGATCGCCACCCTGGCCGCATCGCCAGCGATGCTGGAAACCGCCGCCCATGCCGCCGCAGGTTGCGGCATCGCCGATGCGGTCTCCCGGCTGGCCGATCTCGTGGAGCGGACAATAACGCAGGATTTCGTTGCATGAGGGCGCTTCCGCTTTCCATCGGCACCATCCATTTCGTCGGCATCGGCGGCATCGGCATGTCCGGCATCGCCGAGGTGCTGCACAATCTCGGCTACGCCGTGCAGGGCAGCGACATCGCCGAGAACGCCAACGTCAAACGGCTGCGCGAAGCCGGCATTGCCGTGCAGGTCGGCCACGATGCGCGCAACCTGGGCCGCGCCCAGGTGGTGGTGGTGTCCACCGCGGTGCAGCCCGACAATCCCGAGGTGCAGGCCGCCCGCGCCCGGCTGATCCCGGTGGTGCGGCGGGCCGAGATGCTGGCCGAGCTGATGCGCCTGCGCTGGGCGATCGCGGTCGGCGGCACGCACGGCAAAACCACCACCACCAGCCTGGTGGCGGCGGTGCTGGAGGCGGCGCATCTCGACCCCACCGTCATCAACGGCGGCATCATCAACGCCTACGGCTCCAACACGCGGCTGGGGGCGGGCGACTGGATGGTGGTGGAGGCGGATGAAAGCGACGGCAGCTTCCTCCGGCTGCCCGCCACCATCGCGGTGGTCACCAACATGGACCCCGAGCACCTGGACCACTGGGGCACCGGCGAGGCCATGGTCGCCGGCTACGAGCACTTCGTGCAGAACATCCCATTCTACGGGTTCGCCGTGCTGTGCATCGACCATCCCTCGGTGCAGCAGATGATCCCGCGCCTGTCCGACCGGCGCATCATCACCTACGGCTTCTCGCCGCAGGCGGATGTGCGCGCCGACAAGGTCAACTCGGACCGCATGGGCGCCACTTTCGAGGTGACGGTGACCGACCGGGCGCGCGGCAACCGCTCGCGCCGGATGGGGCCGTTCCGCCTGCCCATGCTCGGCAACCACAATGTGCAGAACGCGCTCGCCGCGGTCGCCATCGCCTCCGAGATGGAGATCGACGACGCCACCCTGCGCAGCGCCTTCGTCGCCTTCCGCGGGGTGAAGCGGCGCTTCACCAAAACCGGCGAGGCCGGCGGCATTACCATCATCGACGATTACGGCCACCACCCGGTGGAGATCGCGGCGGTGCTGAAGGCGGCGCGCCAGGCCGGCGCGCGCGACGTGGTGGCGGTGGTGCAGCCGCACCGCTTCAGCCGGCTGCAATCCTTGTTCGAGGCCTTCTGCACCTGCATGAACGACGCCGGCACGGTGATCGTGGCCGATGTCTATGCCGCCGGCGAACAACCGATCGCCGGGATGGACCGCGACGCGCTGGTGGAGGGCCTGCGCGCGCGCGGGCACCGCAGCGTGGTGCCGCTGCCCGGCCCCGAACATCTGGCCGAGATGATCCACGCCATCGCCCGCTCCGGCGATTTCGTGGTGTGCCTGGGTGCCGGCACCATCACCCAGTGGGCCGCCGCCCTGCCCGGCCAGCTCACCACCCTGCAGGCCGGCGCGAAACGGCAGGCCTCGGCATGATGACAGCCGCGATCATCCGCCCGCTGGGCGAACAATTGCCACCCTTGCGCGGCCGCGTGCAGGCGGAGGCGGTGCTGGCGCCGCAGACCTGGTTCCGCGTCGGTGGCCCGGCGGAAGCGCTGGTGCGGCCGGCCGATACCGATGATCTGTGCGATTTCCTGCGCGCGCTGCCGCATGGCGTGCCGGTGACCGTCATCGGCGCGGCCTCGAACCTGATCGTGCGCGACGGCGGCGTGCACGGGGTGGTGGTGAAGCTGGCGCGCGGCTTCGGCGAGATCGTGGTCGAGAATGACGGCATCATCGCCGGCGCCGCCGCGCTCGATGTGACGGTGGCCGAATACGCCGCCGCCGCCGGGCTGGCCGGGCTGGAGTTCCTCTCCGGCATTCCCGGCACGATCGGCGGGGCGGTGGCGATGAACGCCGGCGCCTATGGCGGCGATGTCGCCGCCTGCCTGGACTGGGCCGAGATCGTGACCCGCTCGGGCGAGCTGGTGCGGCGTGGGTCGCACGGACTGGGCTTCGAGTACCGGCATTCCTCGCTGCCGCCGGGCGGGGTGGTGGTGCGCGCCCGGTTCCGCGTCCGCCGCGGCGAGGCCGCTGCCATCGCCGCACGCATGGCCGAAATCCGCGCCAGCCGCGAGGCGACCCAGCCGGTGCGCGCCCGCACCGGCGGCTCCACCTTCCGCAACCCGCCGGCGATGAAGGCGTGGGAACTGATCGACGCCGCCGGCTGCCGTGGGCTCACCCGCGGGGCGGCGCAGGTGTCGGAGAAGCACTGCAATTTCCTCATCAACACCGGCGGCGCCACCGCCGCCGACATCGAGGGGCTGGGCGAAGACGTGCGCCGGCGCGTGCGGGAGGCAAGCGGGGTGGTGCTGGAGTGGGAGATCCGCCGGATCGGGGTGCCGGGCACCCCGGAGCGCGCGCCCTCCTCCCTGCCACACGGGGAGGAGCTGACATGAGCAGGGTGGCCGTTCTGTACGGCGGGATTTCGGCCGAGCGCGAGGTGTCCCTGGCCTCGGGAGCGCAGGTCGTGACCGCGCTGCTGGCGGCCGGCTACGAGGTCGTGCCGGTGGTGGTGGGGGATGATCTGGCGGCGGTGCTCGCCGCCCTGGACCCCCGGCCCGACGCCGTGTTCAACGCGCTGCACGGCCGTTTCGGCGAGGACGGCGCCATCCAGGGCGTGCTCGACTGGCTCGCCATCCCCTACACCCATTCCGGCGTGCGCGCCTCCGCCCTGGCCATGGACAAGGCCGCCGCCAAGGCGGTGTTCGCCGCCGCCGGGCTGCCGGTGGCGCGCGGGCGGATGGTGGACATCGCCGAACTGGAACACCACGACCCGCTGCCGCGTCCCTACGTGGTCAAGCCGGCGAACGAAGGCTCGTCGGTCGGCGTGGAGATCATGCGCGAGGGCGACAACCGCCGCGCCGCGCTGGCCGCGGGCTGGCGCTTCGGCCCGCAGGCGATGGTGGAGGAATTCATCCCCGGCCGCGAACTGACCGTGGGCGTAATGGGCGACCATGCGCTGGCGGTGACGGAGATCGTCGCCGGCAATACGTTCTATGATTACGAGTCGAAATACGCCGAGGGCGGATCCTATCATGTCGTTCCGGCGGCCATCCATCCGGACGCCGCCGCCCAGGCGCTGGACATGGCGCTGGCGGCGCATCGCGCACTCGGCTGCCGCGGCGCGACCCGCGCCGATTTTCGCTACGACGATACGGCCGGCGAACCCGGCCGGCTGGTGCTGCTGGAAGTGAACACCCAGCCCGGCCTGACGCCCACCTCGCTGTTGCCCGAACAGGCCGCGCATTGCGGCGTGAGCTTCCCGCAACTCTGCGCCTGGATGGTGGAGAACGCCGCATGTCGCGCGTGAGGCCGCCCGGCCCGTCGCTGCCGCCCTCGCGCATGCCGCCGCCACGCATGCCGGCGCCGGGCGTGCCGCCCCGCATGCCGCCCCGCATGCCGGTGTCGCGCATGCCTGGCCGGCCCGGCCTGCTGCGGCTGCTGTGGAAGCGGCGGCGCGGCCTGATGGGGCCGGGCCTCTCGCTGGCCTTGCTGGCGGCGGTGGGCGTGGCCGGCTTCGCGGCCCTGCAGCCGGTCAGCCGGACCGGCAATGTTCGCGAGCGGCTGGGCGATGTCACGGCGCAGCTGGGCATGCGGGTGCAGGACGTGGCGATCGACGGGCTCAACAAGACGCCCGAGCCGCTGGTGCGCGCGGCGCTGGGCGTGCACCGCGGCGATCCGATCCTGGGCTTCTCGCTGGCCGAAGCGCGGGCGCGCATCGAGACGATCAACTGGGTGGAGAGCGCCACCGTCGAGCGGCGGCTGCCCACCACCATCGTCGTGCATCTGACCGAGCGACGGCCGTTCGCAGTGTGGCAGCACGAAGGCCGCTTCGTGCTGATCGACCGCAACGGCGAGGTGATGACCGATCCCGACGTGGCCTCGTTCGCGTCGCAGATACCGCTGGTGGTCGGAACCGGCGCGCCGGTGGCGGCGGCAGCGCTGATCGACACGCTGGCCCGCTATCCGCAGATCATGAGCCACCTGCAGGCGGCGGTGCGGGTGGGTGAGCGGCGCTGGAACCTGCGTATGAACAATGGCGCCGACGTGCTGCTGCCCGAGGGCGCCGAGACGCCGGCGCTGGCCAAGCTGATGGAGCTGCAATCGACCTACGCCCTGCTCGACCGGCCGTTGCAGGTGGTCGATCTGCGCCTGGCCGACCGGCTGGTGGTGCGTCCGCAGCCTGAGAAGACCGACCCGAAGGAAATGGGCGGCAAGGAAACCGGCAAGCCTGCCGAGGCCGGCAAAACAGCGCGCAAACCGACGTGAGGAGGCGGACATGAACGAGATACCGCGTCGCGTGCTGCCGCCGAACACGGCATCGATGGAGCCGCCTGCGCGCATGCGCCCCCGGCCCTCGGGCGCGTTCGGCGTACTCGACATCGGCACCACCAAGATCGTCTGCATCATCGGCCGGGTGGAATCGGATGCCAGCATCCGCGTGCTCGGCTTCGGCTGGCAGAAGGGCCGCGGCGTGCGCGGCGGCGGCATCACCGACATGGAGGAGGCCGAGCGCGCCATCCGCGCCGCCGTCGGCCAGGCCGAGGACATGGCCGGCACCCGGCTGCGCGGCGTGACGGTGAACCTTTCCTGCGGGCAGCCCGAGAGCCGGCTGTTCAACGTGCAATGGCCGGTGGGCGGCCGCGCGGTGAACGAGCACGACGTGCGGCGCGTGCTGCTGGAAGGCCGCGCCCGCGCGGTCAGCGACGGGCGCGAGATTCTGCACGCGCTGCCGCTGGCCTTTACCGCCGACGACGTGCAGGGGGTGACCGATCCGCGCGGGCTGCACTGCGAAACGCTGACCGGGCGGCTGCACGTGGTCGATGCGCTGTCAACCGCGCTGCGCACGCTGGGCGCCACGATTGCCCGCTGTGACCTCGACATTACCGAGCTGGTCTCCTCGCCGATGGCGGCGGGGCTGGCCACGCTGGTGGAAGACGAAAAGCTGCTCGGCGCCACCGTGCTGGACATGGGCGGTGGCACCACCGGCATGGCGGTGTTCGCCGAGGGACAATTGCTGCACACCGCGCAGCTGCCGGTGGGCGGCTCGCATGTCACCAACGACATCGCCCGCATCCTCTCGACCCCGGTGGCGCATGCCGAACGGCTGAAGACGCTGTACGGCAGCGCCCAGTCGAGCCCGGATGACGAGCGCGAGATGCTGCCGGTGCCGATGGTGGGCGAGGAGGAGCACCAGATCGCCAAGGTGCCGCGCAGCATGGTGGTCAACATCATTCGCCCGCGCCTGGAGGAAACCTTCGAGATGGTGAAGGAGCGGCTGGAAGCCTCGGGCCTGGGGCGGGTCGCCGGAACGCGCGTGGTGCTGACCGGGGGCGCGAGCCAGTTGTCCGGCGCGCGCGATATGGCGGCGCGCATCCTCGGCCGCACGGTGCGGCCGGGCAAGCCGATGGCGCTGCGCGACCTACCCGACTCGGCCTGCGGGCCGGCCTTCGCCACCACCGTCGGGCTGCTGGCCTGGGCCTCCGGCGAGGGCCGCTCCGTGCATGACATCGACCCGGAAACCGAACGTCCGAGCGGCTGGGTACGCCGCTGCGTCAATTACCTTCGTGAGCGCGTATGATAAGACCCCGAATCGGCACCCTGTTCCACAACCGGACCCTGTAGTAGGGAGGACCTGACATGACCCTGAACCTGACGATCCCGCAGAACATGCACACCGACTTCACTCCCCGGATCACCGTGATCGGCGTTGGCGGCGGCGGCACCAATGCGGTTGACAACATGATCGCGATGAACCTCCAGGGTGTCGAGTTCGTGGTGGCCAACACCGATGCGCAGCAATTGCTGCACTCGAAGGCGAATCGCCGCATTCAGCTCGGGCCCCACATCACCCAGGGGCTCGGCGCCGGCGCGAAACCGGAGATCGGCCGCGCCGCCGCCGAGGAGGCGGCCGACGAGCTGTACCGGCACCTGGATGGCGCGCACATGGTGTTCATCACCGCCGGCATGGGCGGCGGCACCGGCACCGGGGCCGCCCCGGTGATCGCCCGCATGGCGCGCGAGAAGAACATCCTGACGGTCGGCGTGGTCACCAAGCCGTTCACCTTCGAAGGCCAGCGCCGCGCCCGCGCCGCCGATGAGGGCATCACCGAGCTGCAGCAATTCGTCGATACGCTGATCGTCATTCCCAACCAGAACCTCTTCCGGCTGGCCAACGAGCGGACCGGCTGGAAGGAAGCGTTCAAGATGGCCGACAACGTGCTGTACATGGGCGTGCGCGGCGTCACCGACCTGATGGTCGCCCCCGGCCTGGTGAACCTCGACTTCGCCGACATCCGCACCGTCATGGCGGAAATGGGCAAGGCGATGATGGGCACCGGCGAGGCCGAGGGCGAGAACCGCTCCATCCGCGCCGCCGAAGCGGCGATCAGCAACCCGCTGCTGGAAGACACCAGCATGGCCGGCGCGCGCGGCCTGCTGATCAACATCACCGGCGGCGAGGACATGACGCTGTTTGAGGTGGATCTGGCCGCCAACCGCATCCGCGAGGAAGTGGACGAGGAAGCCAACATCATCTTCGGCTCGGCGATTGACGAATCGCTGACCGGCAAGATCCGGGTGTCGGTGGTGGCGACCGGTATCGAATCGCCGGCGCAGAAGACATTGGAGCGTCCCAAGCTGGTGGCAGTGGGCGGCAGTGCGGCGCCGGTCGCCGTGTCGTCGGCCACCGGCGCCAACGGCGCGTCGCTGGGCATCATGAGCGCCCCGCCGGTGGTGGGCACGCGCCCGTCCGGCAGCGGCCTGCCGCTGCAGGCGACCGCGGGCCTGCCGCTGCACGCGGCGGCAAGCCAGCCGATGCACGCGGCCGCAGGCCTGGCGCAGCAGCAGAGCCGGCCGCAGCCCCTGCGGCAGGCGCCGGCAGCCGCCCCGGTCGCGCGCATGGTGCCGTCCGCCCCGGCCCCGCAGCACGCGGCGGAGAGCGAGTACGTCCACGCCAACGGCTATGCCGACGAGCAGATGGAAGCGCCGGTGAATTCGCGGGCGGCACCCCAGCAGGCGCCGCGCCAGGGTTCGCGGCCGGCGCAACAGCCGCGCGGCAACGCCATGTATGGCGACGATCAGGGCGCCGACGTGGCCGCGCCGGCGGCGCGCAAAAGCCTGTTCGGCATCGTCACCGGCGCTATCCGCGGCAGCCTGCCCGCGGCCCAGGGCGGGGCGCTGGCGGGGTCCAACCGGGGCGAGCCGGCGCTGCACGAGGTGACCCGCGAGGCGCCGGTGCGGGCCAATGTGCGCCAGGCCGGCGGCGACGAGGTGGGCATCGACATCCCGGCCTTCCTGCGCCGCCAGTCGTCCTGACCGGCGTTTTCGGGTCGCCTCGTCCGGATCGGACGAGGCCGGTCGAAACGCTCCCTGGCAGTGTCGCCGCACTGCCAGGGAGCGTTTTCGTATGGCCCGAAAATCGTGTAATCGCAGTCGATTTGCGCCGGTTTTACGGCGTTTACCTGCATCGCCTTGCACCGCCACATTTGCCACAATTTCAGTCGGTTCGGCTGTAATACGCGGCAATAATCATTGACTCGCGCGCTCCCCGCCCACCCCTTAGCCTCAGATTGACGGCGCACCGTACCGGCGCCGGCCCGAACCTAGACCGGGGCCTGTTCGGCCCGAGGGGAAGACCGCGCGATGGATGGGCTGCCACAAACGTTCCGCCTTGAGACGACCGATCCGACGCTGGCCGATCCGTCGCTGACCAGCCCAATGCTGCCCAGCCCGGTGATGGCCGGTTTTGGCTTTGGCATGCAGCGCACCCTGCGCTCCGCCATATCCTGCGTCGGCGTCGGTCTGCACGGCGGGCGTCGCGTGGCGCTGACGCTGCGCCCGGCCCCGGCCGGCAGCGGCTTTGTGGTACGGCGCACTGACTTGATCCATGCAGACGGCAGCGCCGGCGTGGACATTCCGGCCCGGTTCGACCACGTGATCGACACCCGCCTGTGCACCGTGCTCGGCCTGCCCGGCCATCCCGAGGCGCGGGTCGGCACGGTGGAGCACGTTCTGGCGGCGCTGGCCGGCTGCGGCGTGCATAATGCCGTGGTGGAGGTCGATGGACCGGAGATGCCGATCCTCGACGGCTCATCGAGTGATTTCGTGTTCCTGATCGACTGCGCCGGCACCGTCGAGCAGGACCTGCCGGTCGAGGCCATCGAGGTGCTGCGGCCGGTGCGGGTATCTCACGGCGAGTCGTATGCCGAACTGCGGCCGCGCGCGAATGGGTTCGACATGTCGGTGTCGATCGCCTTCGACGCCACGGCGATCGGCTGGCAGGCGTTGACCCTGCAGCTCGGCCCGGGGGTGTTCCGCAGCCGGCTTGCGCGCGCGCGCACCTTCACCATGGCCTCCGAGGTGGAGCATCTGCGCGCCGCCGGTCTGGCGCTTGGCGGCAGCCTGGACAATGCCGTGGTGGTGGACGGCGCCGCGGTGCTGAACCCGGCCGGCCTGCGCATGCCGGACGAATTCGTGCGCCACAAGTTGCTGGACGCGGTGGGTGACCTGGCCCTGGCCGGGGCGCCGCTGCGCGGCCGTTACGTCGCCCACCGGCCCGGCCATGCGCTCAACAACCAGCTGCTGCGGGCATTGTTCGCCGATGATGCCAACTGGCGGCCCGCGGTCCCGGCCGAGTCGATCGCGGGCTGGCAGATCCGCCTGCCCGCCGCGGCGGCGCCGGCCTGAGGCGCCCCACGCAGGGGGGGAGCGGGAGAATACCCCAGCCGGCTCTCGCCATCTCCGCCTCCCCGTGCGAATTTTGCCCGCGAACGTGCCGCATGGTGCCGCAGCCTTTCCTTTCGCCGGTCCTTTCCTTCCGCCGGTCCATGCTATAAGCGCGGGCACAAAGGGTGCTTGGTGGTGGCATTGACGATTCTCCCGACTTCCTTCCTTCGCTGCGCGGTGCTGGCCGGGATGCTGGCGGTGCCGCTTGGCGCCTGCTCCACACTGGACTCGCTCAACCCCTGGTCGGGCAAGTCCGACGAGTTGGACGTGAAAGAGGATCCGACCAAGGTATCGGTCGAGGAGATGTACAATCGCGGCGTGGATTCGCTGAACCGGAAGAACTACGATCAGGCCGTCAAACAGTTTGACCTGGTCGAGCAATACTATCCGTACTCGACATGGGCGATCAACGCCCAGCTCATGCAGGGCTACGCCGAATACCTTCGCAACCACTATACCGACGCGATCGGTGTGCTTGACCGGTTCATCCAGCTCCATCCGTCGCATCGCGACATCGGCTATGCCTATTATCTGCGGGCGCTGTGTTACTACGAACAAATCGCCGACATAAGGCGCGACCAGAAGGGCACGCAGGAAGCGATGGGCGCGCTGCAGGAAGTGGTGAACCGCTTCCCCGACAGTGCTTATGCGCGTGACGCGCGGCTGAAGATCGACCTCGCCCGCGACCACCTTGCCGGCAAGGAGATGGAAGTCGGCCGCTTCTACCAGAGGCAGCATCTGTACACGGCGGCGATCGGCCGGTTCCAACGGGTGGTGGACGACTTCCAGACCACCAACCACGTGCCGGAGGCACTGCACCGGCTGACCGAAATCTACCTGACCCTCGGCCTGGTCGACCAGGCGCGCAAGACCGCCGCGGTGCTGGGGTACAACTATCCGGGCAGTCCCTGGTACGAGGACAGCTACAAGGCCCTTGTGACCGGCGGGGGAACGGGCGATGCCGCCGCACCGCCGCCGGAGCAGCCCGGATTCTTCGGCCGCACCGTCGGCACGCTTTTCTGAGCCCGCGTCCCGGCAGGCGCGCTTGCTCACCGCGCTCTCGATCCGCGATGTGGTGCTGATCGAGCGGCTGGATCTCGGATTCGGACCCGGCCTCACCGTGCTGACCGGCGAGACCGGCGCCGGCAAGTCGATTTTGTTGGACAGTCTGGGGCTGGCCCTCGGCGCCCGGGCCGAGCAGGGGCTGGTCCGCCGCGGCGCCGAGCAGGCCAGCGTGGCGGCGGCCTTTGCGCCGGCGCCCGGCCACCCCGCCCTGGCGCTGCTGGCCGAGCAGGGCATCGCGGCCGAGGATGAAATTGTCCTGCGGCGCGTGCTGGGCCGCGACGGCCGCAGCCGGGCCTTCGTCAACGACCAGCCGGTGGGGGCGGCGCTGCTGCGCCGCGTCGGCGCGCTGCTGGTCGAGGTGCAGGGCCAGCACGATCAGATGGGGCTGGCCGATCCATCCGGCCATGCGGCACTGCTGGACGCCTTCGGCGTGGCGCCGCCGCTGCGCGAGGCGGTGGCGCGGTGCTGGCGCGACTGGCGCGCCGCTTTCTCATCCCTGGCCGACGCGCGGGACGCGATGGAAGCGGCGCAGCGCGACGAAGACTGGCTGCGGCACGCGGTGGAAGAACTGGCCTTGCTGCGCCCCGAGGCGGGCGAGGAGGAGCGGCTGGCGGCCGAGCGGCAGGCGCTGCAGCAGGGCGAAAAGCGCGCCGAGGCGATCGCGGCGACCCTGGCCGAACTCGCGCCGCGCGACCGGCGCAGTCCCGGCCCGGCGGCGTCGCTGCGGGCAGCCGCACGGACGCTGCAGCGCCTGCCGCCGGCCGAGCCGGTCGCCGCGGCGCTGGCGGCCCTGGAACGGGCCGAGGAAGCGCTGGCCGAAGCGGAGACGCTGCTCACCCGGCTGGCCGAGGCCGCCGAGGCCGATCCGCGCCGCCTGGAGCAGGCCGAGGAGCGGCTGTTCGCTCTGCGCGCCGCCGCCCGCAAGCACCAGGTGGCGGTGGCTGAACTCCCTGCCCTGTTCGACACATTGTCCGCCCGTCTGGCGGCGCTGGAAAACGGCGCGGCGCGGGTGGACGCGTTGCAGGCGGCGGCCGAGGCGGCGCGGGCGGCCTATGTGGCGGCCTGCGCGCGGCTGTCGGCGGCGCGGCGAGAAGCGGCGGGCAAGCTGGACCGGGCGGTCGCCAGGGAATTGCCGCCGCTGCGGCTGGACCGCGCCCGCTTCGTCACCTCCATCGCCGCGCTGGAAGAGAATGCCTGGGGGCCGGCCGGGGCCGACGCCGTCCGCTTCCTGATCGCCACCAACCCGGGGCAGGAGCCGGGGCCGCTGGCGCGGGTGACCTCGGGCGGGGAGTTGTCGCGGCTGATGCTGGCGCTGAAAGTGGTGCTGGCCGGCGCCTCGCCGGTGCCGACGCTGGTGTTCGATGAGGTCGATTCGGGGGTGGGCGGCGCCACCGCGGCGGCAGTGGGCGAGCGGCTGACGCGGGTGGCCGAGCGGGTGCAGGTGCTGCTGGTGACGCACAGCCCGCAGGTGGCGGCGCGCGGGGCGGCGCATCTGCGGGTCGCCAAGCTGACCGCCGAAGCGCGGGCGGAGACCCGGGTGGAAATGCTGCAGGGAGCGGCACGGCGCGAGGAGATTGCCCGCATGCTGGCCGGCGAGACGGTGACCGAGGCGGCGCGGGCCGCGGCGGACAGCCTGCTCGCGGCGGTGTAGGATGCCGGCGCGATCGGATGGCGACAGAATGACCAGGAAGAAACACCTCCTGGCCCGGTGCCTGTAAGTGATTCGCTCGATAGAAGATTGGACATGAGGAGTTACTGATGGGAACCCTGACGCTGACCGGTGTCATTCTGCTTATTGCAGTGGCGGCAGCCCTTGCGATCGCGTTGTTCGTATTGCTCACCAGGGTGGTGGAATTCGTCGTCCTTGGCGCGCTGCTGATCGTTGCCATCGGTTCGGGAGATGGCCTGTTTATTCTTGTTACGCTTGGCGCATTCCTGGTGGCGGTCGCGCTCCGGATCAATGCGATGCGCACTCGCCCTCGCCGTCTTCGCCGTTGATGGCCAACCGCATTATCTCGCCGATATGGCCCCTCTGTCCCAATGACCCGACCAGCACGCCGCACCGCACCGCCGGAATTTGATCTGACCGAGGCGGACGCCGCCGCCGAACTGGCGCGGCTGGCCGCTGAGATCGCGCGACACGATCGCGCCTACCACGAACGCGACGCGCCGGAGATCAGCGACGCCGAGTACGACGCGCTGCGCCGGCGCAATGCGGCGATCGAGGCGCGCTTTCCCGCCCTGGTGCGGCCGGATTCGCCGTCGCTGCGCGTCGGTGCGGCGCCGGCCGGCGGATTCGCCAAGATCCGGCATGGCGTGCCCATGCTGTCGCTCGACAACGCTTTTGTCGCCGCCGACTTCCAGGAATTCTGCGACCGCGCGCGGCGCTTCCTCGGCCTGAAGGAGGAGCGCCTGGCCTTCGTCGGCGAACCGAAGATCGACGGTTTGTCCATTTCGCTGACCTATGAGGGCGGCCGCCTGGTGCGCGGCGCCACCCGCGGCGACGGGCTGGAAGGCGAGGATGTCACCGCCAATGTCCGCACCCTCGCCACCATCCCGTCCCGGCTGAAGGGCCACGCCCCCGAGCGGATCGAAATCCGCGGCGAGGTGTTCATGACCAAGGCCGACTTCCTGGCGCTGAACGCGGCGCAGGAAGCGGCCGGGCAAAAAATCTTCGCCAACCCGCGCAACGCCGCCGCCGGCAGCCTGCGCCAACTCGACGCCCGCATCACCGCCGCGCGCCCGCTGTCGATGTTCGCCTACGCCATGGGCGAGGCCAGCGACATCCCGGCCGACACCCATTGGCAATGGCTGGACCGGCTGCGCCATTGGGGCTTCACGGTGAACCCGCTGTCGAAACAACTGGCCAGCGAGGACGATGCCGCCGCCTTCCAGGCGGCCATGGCGGACCAACGGGCCGCCCTGCCCTATGATATCGACGGCGTGGTCTACAAGATCGACGATCTTGCTCTGCAGCGCCGGCTCGGCTTCGTCGGCCGGGCGCCGCGCTGGGCGATCGCCTGGAAATTTCCCGCCGAGCAGGCCACCACCGTGCTCGAAGGCATCGAAATCCAGGTCGGCCGCACCGGCGCGCTCACCCCGGTCGCCCGCCTCGCCCCGGTGAACGTGGGCGGTGTGCTGGTGCGCAACGCCACGCTGCACAACGAGGATGAGATCGCCCGCAAGGATGTGCGCATCGGCGATACCGTGGTGCTGCAGCGCGCCGGCGACGTGATTCCGCAGATCGTCGCGGTGGTGGCGGAGAAGCGCCCGCCCGGCGCCCTGCCCTACGCGTTTCCCGACCATTGCCCGGTCTGCGGCAGCCTGGCCATCCGACCGCCCGGCGAGGTGGTGCGCCGTTGCACCGGCGGTCTTGTCTGTTCGGCCCAGGTCGAGGAACGGCTGATCCATTTCGCCTCCCGCGCCGCCTTCGACATCGAGGGCCTGGGCGAGAAAACCATCCGCGAGTTTCACGCCGACCGGCTGATCGCCTCGCCGGCCGATATTTTCCGCCTGCCCGACCATGAGGCGGAGATCGCCACACGCGAGGGCTGGGGCGAAACCTCGGCCCGCAACCTTTCAGCCGCCATCGAGGCACGGCGGCGCATTCCGCTGGCCCGCTTCATCTACGCGCTCGGCATCCGCCGCATCGGCGACACCAATGCGAAACTGCTGGCGCGCCACTACGGCAGCTTCGCCAGCTGGCGGACGCAAATGGAAGCAGCCGTGCAGATCGGCTCGGAGGCGCGCAGCGACCTCGGCAACATCGTCGGCGTCGGCCCGGCAATCGCCGAGGAACTGGCGGAGTTCTTCGCCGAACCGCGCAACGTCGCCACCATTGACGAACTGGCGGGCCTGCTGAACATCACGGACGCCGAACCGGCCGGCGGCGGCGGCGAACTGGCCGGCAAGGTGGTGGTGTTCACCGGCACCCTGGCCACCCTGACCCGCCCCGAGGCGAAGGCGATGGCGGAGAAACTGGGGGCGAAGGTCACCGACAGCGTGTCGAAAAAGACCGATTTGGTGGTGGTCGGCGCCGATGCCGGTTCGAAAGCGCGCAAGGCGGCGGAGCTGGGCGTGCGCATCGTCACCGAGGCGGAGTGGCGGACCCTCGCCGGAGAGCCCCTCTAAACCACTTTTCTTTACAATCGCGGATGACGGGAGCGGGCTTTGCGTGCCAACATCCGTCCGCCCGGAGGACGGCGGGTCGGGGACCACGAAGACCGATGGACAAGACGGATTCCTTTCCGGATGGTCGGGCAGGCCAAGCCAGCCCTCTGCGCGTTCTGATCATCGAGGACGTTCCGACCGTCGCCGCCGCCATGGAAGCGGCCCTGCGGGAAGCGGGCATGGATACGCGCATCGCCATGACTGGCGCCGAAGCGGTCAGCGCCAAGGCCGAGTTCCGCCCCGACGTCGTCCTGATCGACCTGGAACTGCCGGACGTGAGCGGCATGCAACTGGTGGCGCGGTTCGCCGGCGAGGCTGATTGCGGCGTCATCGTGGTCACCGCCACCGGCGCCGAGGCGGCCCGCGTTGCCGGGCTGGACACCGGTGCCGACGACTACATCGTCAAGCCGGCAGCGCTGCGCGAACTCGCCGCCCGCATCCGCGCCGTGCACCGCCGCCTGTATCGCCCCGAGCCGGAACAGGCGGCGCGCGGCCCCACCCTGACGATCGACACCGCCCGCCGGCTGCTGATCGGCCCCAACGAGGCCAGCACCGGCCTGACCGAGGCGGAAGCGGCGGCGCTGGACGCCCTGCTCGGCGCCGCCGGCGCCAGCGTGTCACGCGAATTGCTCAGCCAGACCGCGCTGAAACGCAAGCTGCACATCGAAGACCGCAGCGTTGACCAGCTGGTGCTGAAACTGCGCCGCAAAATCGCCTCGGTGGGGGCATCGGACCGCACCATCCTGTCGGCCCGCCGGCATGGCTACGTGATCCCGGACCCGGGCCAGTTCCGGCAGGTTCCGGCGCCGCGGGAAGGGTAGGAAGGCCAGGGCTCTGCCCTGGACCCGCTAAGGGCGGAGCCCTTAGAACCCATTCGTTTGAAGGGTCTTGGGAAGAGGGGGGGAGGAGATGCAGCGGCCTCTCCTCACCCCCCTCTTCCCAAAACCCTTTAAGTGATGGGGTCCAGGGGCCTCTCGGCCCTTGGCGGGTCCAGGGCAGAGCCCTGGCCTTCCTACCCCACCGCCGCGCAGGCAGCCACGAGCCAAGCGCGGGCAGCCGGATCAAGCCGCTTCCCGATCTCGTCCGCCACCCGGGCGTGGTAGGAATCAAGCCAGGCGGTTTCCTCGGCGGTCAGCAGGTCGCGCTCGATCAGGCGGCGATCGAAGGGCGCCAGGGTCAGGGTCTCGAAGCGCAGGAACGGTTTGTTTGCCTCGGGCAGGTCGGCCGGCTGAACGAGCAGCAGGTTTTCCAGGCGGATGCCATAGGCGCCGGGGGCGTAGTAGCCGGGTTCGTTGGAGAGAATGAGGCCGGCCGCAATCGGCACCGGCTTGGCCGCCCGCGACAGGCTGACCGGACCCTCGTGCACGGAGAGGTAGCTGCCGACGCCGTGGCCGGTGCCGTGGTCGTAGTCCAGGCCGGCACGCCACAGGGCGGCACGGGCGAAGGCGTCGAGATGCGGCCCGGCGACGCCCTGCGGAAACACCAGCCTGGCGATGGCGATGTGGCCCTTGAGCACGCGCGTCACCCGGTCGCGCAGTTCGGCCGGCGGGTCGCCTGGGCCGGTCCAGACCGTGCGGGTGATGTCGGTGGTGCCGTCGGCATACTGGCCGCCGGAGTCGATCAGGTAGAGTTCGTCCGGATTGATCGGGCGGTTGGTCTCCGGGGTGACGCGGTAATGGATGATGGCGCCGTGCTCGCCGGCGCCGGAAATCGCCGGGAAACTCTCGCCGCGGAATTCCGGCGCTTCGGCGCGGAAGGCGAGCAGGCGGGCGGCCGCTTCGAGTTCGGTGGTGTGGCCGGCGGCGCCGGCCAGCCAGTGCAGGAAGCGGCAGACGGCAACGGCATCGCGGGCATGGGCGTCGCGGGCGCCTTGCTGTTCGACCGGGTTCTTGCTGGCTTTCGGCAGCAGGCAGGGGTCCATGCCGGCAACCACGGTGGCGCCGGCCGCACGCAGGGTCTGGGCGAACCAGACCGGCGCGGTGGCGGCGTCCACCCGCACCCGCTTACCCGCGAGGCGGGCAAGCGCGCCGGGCAGGACGCTGCGCGGCTGCACCGCCACGGCACTGCCCAGCCAGGCGCGGGTGGCATCGGGCAGTTTTTCCAGCGCCAGGAACAATTCCGTGTCGCCATCGGCGTGCAGGATGGCGAAGCCGAGCACGAAGGGCGTGTACGGCACGTCGGCCCCGCGGATATTCAGCAGCCAGGCGATCGAGGCGGGGTCGGTGAGGATGGCGGCGTCCTGCTTCGCCTCGCGCAGGGCGGCGGCGAGGTCGGCGCGCTTGTCGGCACTGTCGCGGCCGGCCTGGGCGAGCCCGTGCGGCACGGCCGGTGCGAGCGGCGGCGCGGGACGGTCGGTCCAGATGGCGTCGATCGGGTTGGCGGTAACGGCGATCATGGCGAGGCCGGCGTCGAGATAGCGTTGCAGCCCCTCCTCGCTGATCAGCAGCGGGTCGTAGCCGATGGGCGCGCCGGCCGGGACGTGCCCGGCGAGCCAGGTTTGCGGCGGTTCCTCGATGATGTGGCGGCGTTCCCACAGGGCCGGATCGGTCTGCGCCTGCAGCTGCAGCACGTAGCGGCCATCGGTGAAGACGGCGGCGCGGTCGGGCAGCACGGCGGCAAGGCCGGCACTGCCGGTAAAGCCGGTCAGCCAAGCGAGGCGCTCGGCAGCGGCGGGGACATATTCGCCGAGATGCTCATCGGCGCGGGGGACGATGAAGCCGTGCAATCCGTGCCGGTCGAGCTCGGCCCGGAGGGCGGCAAGGCGCGAATCATGCATGGTTCGGCGCTTTCAATGGGGCGCTGTCAGGATCGGAAGGCGTTGTACTTATGGCACAGTATCGAACCTCGCAACGCAGGCATGCCTGATTTCGGACGTCGGCAATAATCCCGTTACAGGGCGTGGCCATATTAACCCCGAAGAAAGCCGCGCGACCAAGTGCACCCATGCACGACGCCCGCCACGGCCGATATCCGGGGGACTCGAACGAATGTTCGACCGCGAGACGAAAGAGGAGTTGGCAATCCTTCTCCCGAACACCATGCCCGAATATTTGCATCACGAGCCCGCGCCTGCGCCGGCCGCCAAGAGATCGGCCGCGCTTGTTCACCTGGTCGCGGTCGTAAGGTGGGTAAACGAGTTGTTGCGTCCCTCCGCCGTCATATGGACGCGGTGAGCATGGGTTTGCGGGATTGGATCGCCGCCGTCTGACGTTTTGCACCCGCGCTGTTGCGAAGGGGGCTGTTACGAACGGGGTCTGGACCGCTGATGCGGGCCAGGCCCCGTTTCCGTTTGCGCGGCAGGCTCAGCTTGCGGGGCACGCTCAGGGGCGGCGCAGCACCAGGGTGCACCATTTGCCTTCGGACAACAGGCGCTCCAGCACCAGGCCGTGGCGGCGGTGCGCGGCCAGCACCCAGCGCGCCTGGGACACCAGCAGCCCGGCCAGGATGGCGGTGCCGCCGGGGGCCAGGTTGCCGGCCAGATGCCGCGCCATCAGGCAGAGCGGCCGCGCCAGGATATTGGCAAACACCAGGTCATAGGGGCCGGCTTCGGTGACCGACGGCGACGACCAGCCATCGGCACGGACAAACCGGGCCAGCCCGCCGAGCCGGTTCAGCCTTGCGTTGGCGGCCGCGGTACGCACGCTCCAGGGGTCGATATCGGTGCCGCGGACGTGCCGGTGCAGCAGCAGCGCTGCCGCCATCGCCAGGATGCCCGAGCCGGTGCCGAGGTCGAGAATGTGCCGCGGCCGGCGGTAGGCGACGCGCTCGAACGCGCGCAGGCAGCCCCGTGTGGACCCGTGCTCGCCCGAGCCGAACGCCACCGCGGCGTCCAGCCGGATGGTCAACCGGCCCGGCGTGGCGGGTCCGCTGATATGGGTGCCGCGAACGGCGAAACGTTTTCCCACCAGTTGTTCCGGAAACGCCTCGCGGGTGCGTTCCAGCCAGCCTTCGGCGGCGGTGGGGCTGCGAACGGGAAGGACCTCGATGCCGGTGACCAGGGCGGCCAGCGCCAGGGCGGCGGTCAGTTCGGGTTCATGGGCGCCCTGGTCCTTCACCCCTTCGACGGTCCAGAGGCCGGCCTCCTCGTCGAGAAAGAAGCCGATGGTGCCACAGGCTTCGGCGAGCGCTGATTCGTACGCTTCGAGCGCCTCCGGCGGAACCGTGACGGAGATGGTTTCGAGCGCGGTGGCGTGGCGGCGGGGAACGGCTACCAAGTGACGATCCGATCGGTCAGCAGAGTTCAAAAGGGCGTTGGTTCATCAGAATCCTGATCGAGCAGTTTCTCCAGAGCCTCTTTCTGTTCGGCCGACCACTTGGCCGCCTTCTCCTGTTCCTCCCGGCGGTGATCCTGCTCGGCGCGCAGGAGCTGGTTGGTAACATCCAATGTGGCAATGAGATCGCGAATGGCCTCGATCAGTTTGTCGGACATGCGTTCCTCGGGTGTGGATGAAGCAGCAACATCGTCAGCCGTTGCTTGCGCAATTCGACCGGTGGCGAGAGGACGGCGGGCTCGCCAGGCTCATAGCACCTTCTCGACGAACCGGTCTAAGACACGCTTGTCGCCGGCCTTGTCGAAAGCGATGTCGAGCTTGTCGTCCTCGGCGGCGGTGACGGTGCCGTAGCCGAATTTCTGGTGGAACACCCGCGCCCCCACCGGAATGGCATCCTCGCGCGGCTTGCGGGCCGGCTGCTCCCAGGCCTCGATCGTGCGCGGGCGGCGGGCGGTCAGCGGGAACGGGCCGGAAAACACCGGGGGTGCGGACAGCATCCGGTCACGCGCCAGCGCCGCCGAGCCGGTGCGCTCGACATGCGCGTCCGGCAGTTCCTCGATGAAGCGGCTGGGGATGCTGCTCTGCCAGTTGGCGTAGATGCGCCGGTTGGCGGCGTGGCTGACGATGACGCGCCTTCGCGCCCGGGTGAGGCCGACATAGGCCAGCCGCCGCTCCTCCTCCAGCCCCTTGGCGCCGCTCTCGTCCATGGTGCGCTGGCTGGGGAACAGCCCCTCCTCCCAACCCGGCAGGAACACGGTGTCGAATTCCAGCCCCTTCGCCGCGTGCAGGGTCATCAGGCTGACCCGGTCGCCCTCAGCGTTCTCCTCGTTCTCCATCACCAGCGAGACGTGATCAAGAAAACCCGCCAGCGTGTCGAAATCGGCCAGGGCGCGGACCAGTTCCTTGAGGTTTTCCAGCCGCCCCGGCGCCTCGGGCGACTTGTCCTGCTTCCACATCGCCGTGTAGCCGGACTCGTCGAGCATCGTCGCCAGCGTGATCACATGGCCCTCGCGGGCGAGCAAGTCGCGCCAGCGGAGGAAGCCGCGCAGCAGGTCGCCGAGCGACTCGCGCGGCTTGCCGCGCAGCCCGCCCTGATCCACCAGCTGCGCGGCGGCGGCGGCCAGCGGAATCTGGCGCTCGCGGGCGGTGGTATGCAGGGTGCGCAACGCCTGCTCGCCGACGCCGCGGCGGGGGACGTTGACGATGCGCTCGAAGGCCAGGTCGTCGGCCGGCTGGTGCAGCACGCGCATGTAGGCGATGGCGTCGCGGATTTCCTGGCGTTCGTAGAAGCGCAGGCCGCCGATCACGCGGTAAGGCAGGCCGAGTGTGATCAACCGCTCCTCGAAGGCGCGGGTCTGGAAGCCAGCGCGCACCAGCACCGCCATGTCCGCCAGTGTCTCGCCGCCGCGGCGCAACTGCTCGATGCGGTCGCCGACCGTGCGGGCCTCCTCGTCGGAATCCCACACGCCGATGACGGCGACTTTCTCGCCCGTCGCGTCGGTGCGGCCGGGCCGCAGGGTCTTGCCCAGGCGCCCCTCGTTGTTGGCGATCAGGGCCGAGGCCACCGCCAGGATCGGGGCGGTCGAGCGATAATTGCGCTCCAGCCGGACGATGCGGGCGCCGGGAAAATCCTTTTCGAAGCGCAGAATGTTTTCGACCTCGGCGCCGCGCCAGGAATAGATCGACTGATCGTCGTCGCCGACGCAGCAGATGTTGCGGTGCGACTGCGCCAGCAGCCGCAGCCACAGATACTGCACCAGGTTGGTGTCCTGGTATTCATCCACCAGGATGTAGCGGAAGGCGCGGTGGTACTGCGACAGCACATCGGCATGGCCGCGTAGGATTTCCGTCACGTGCAGCAGCAGGTCGCCGAAATCGGCGGTGTTCAGGGTGCGCAACCGGTCCTGGTAGGCAGCGTACAGCGTGCGGGCGCGGCCATTGGCGAAATCGGTGTCCTCGGCGGGGGTGACCCGGGCGGGCGGCAGGCCGCGGTCCTTCCAGCGCTGGATCACCGCCATCAGCGCCGCCGGCGCCCAGCGCTTGGTGTCCAGCCCGTCCGCCTCCATGACCTGCTTGAGCAGGCGAAGCTGGTCGTCGGCGTCGAGAATATTGAAGCTGCTGGTCAGGCCGACGAGTTCGGCATGGCGGCGCAGCATGCGGGCGCACAGCGCATGGAAGGTGCCGAGCCAGAGCCCCTCGGCCGGGCGGCCGAGCATGGCGGCGACCCGCTCGCGCATCTCGCGGGCGGCCTTGTTGGTGAAGGTGACGGCCAGCACCTGGCTGGGATAGGCGTGGCCGGTCAGCAGGATATGGGCGAAGCGGGTGGTCAGCACGCGGGTTTTGCCGGTGCCGGCGCCGGCCAGCACCAGCAGCGGCCCGTCCACGGTTTCGACGGCTTCGCGCTGTTCCTGGTTCAGGCGGCTGAGGTAGTCGGTCATGGGGTGGATATAGAAGCAGGCCAAAGGCCCGCCAACCGCGTCGGCAGCCGGTCGTGTCGTCGATCAAATGGTCGCGAGACGCATACCGTGGAATTTTTGTTCCGAGCGACTGGGGACCGGGGCCGACCAAAAACGGCCCTGTCAAACCGCCTCGGAAGAGGCTATCTGTGGGATAGGCGCCAGCGCTGACGGCGCACTAGTTATGAGTTGCGCGTAACTTTCCATGGGCGGCGTTGCTCCGTCCTCTTCCGTCTCGGCACCCGAGAGCACCCATGTTCAGGAACCACTACGAATGTCCGCGCTGCGATCACGTGTGGACCGACACTTGGCCCAGCCAGCCCGATGATGATTGCCCGAATTGCGAGACCCGTCACATCTCCCCTTTCCGAAGCGATTATGCGGAAGGGAATGACCCACCGCGCCTCGTGGGCTGGAAGGAATCTTGAAATCGCCCCGCGACCGCTATCTCAACCTGAGTGTCCGTCCGGAAAGTTCATGTGTGATATCCGGACGTTAGCGGTGGACCACAACGCGCCAAACCGCGCTCCAGGACAACGGCAGGCCATCCAATTGAACTCTCGATGAGAAGGTCACCAGCGGCCGCTCGTAACCCCC
>CAIXDS010000148.1 GCA_903918195.1 uncultured Acetobacteraceae bacterium
CGCTCGGCCGGGCGCTGATCGAGAACGGCCGCCGCGTGCTGTTCATGCGTACCACCGACCTCGTCCAGCGCCTCCAGGCGGAGCGGCAGGCGCTGCAACTGGCGGCGGCCATCGGCAAGCTCGACAGGTTCGATCTGTTGATACTTGACGATATTGCCTACGTCACAAAAGACCAGGCAGAGACCTTAGGTATCCCCTCATTTTGAGAATGGCCAACGATATCAAGAGCTTGCGCCATCGCCTCCGAACGGCCAACCGATTGATATTGCTGCGGCTTTTCAAAATGAGGGGATACCTGAGGCTTGCGTTGGTGGGTAGCGCTTCGCTTACCCACGCGTGCTGATCTGCACTATCTATAAGCCATCGGGGCGGAGCCCTGTGTTCTTCACGATACGCGCCAGCATTCGTGGCCCGATTTCCTCGCTGTCGTGGAATGCTAGGACGTAATCCGCCCAGTCAGGCCGTGACAACACGCGGTGCGAGCTGGATTGCCGTTTGATCGTCCAGCCGATTCGTTGGAGCGCCCGCCCTGACGGCGGGCCAATGGCTCACGCCGGGGCGAAGAGATTGCGTGCTGCGTCCGGAACCGGATCGCCATGCTCGATCAGGTCCGCGATCACACGACATGCCAGAGCGGCGACTCGTGAGCGCGCTTCGGCCTCGGTCGCGCCATAGGCGAGCGTACCGGGCAACGCCGGCACTTCGGCGATCCAGCGACCGTCTTCTTCCCGCTCGACCTCGATTATCAGCATCGTCTGCTCCTTCGCCGCAAATATGGAACCTTCGCCCCGCCGTTGCGAGTGACAAGTTTTGGCTGACGCGGCCGGCTATTTGTCCGGTCCGGCAATCACGGCCGCGGCGTGCGGTGGATCGGGGGAGGGGCCAACAGGCAGTGCCCGAGTCTTGTCGTGCTGCCTGATGGCTGCTTTGGGTGGAGAGCGGTCATAGACTGAAACCCTCTCGTTCCCGTCCCGGAGCCAGGATGACGGATCAGCCTTGACAGCTTGGCCCACCCCACTCTCTACGCCATGCCCTCCTTGCTCGGCGCCTGTCGGCAAGCTAGAGCTTTAGCTTTAATATCGGCAACTAACGTGGTAGCCTTCAGTTTGTCGCGCGTAATTTCATTCATATCAACAATCGCTCCGCACAATTCTCGGATTTCCTTGATCGTCTCTTCATCATTTTTAGCAACAAACCCCTCGATGTGCTCGCACATTCGCTTTATCTTCGGAGAGTCCAATCTTGGAATCTTATCACCACAAACATAGTATTTTAGGGCCATAAGCATATGCCAACGAAGCTTTGAAAACTTTTGATCTATCTTTTTGTTGCCGATAAGCAACTTTAAACGGTACAACGCGTAAGCCGCAACATGATAGACCTCCTCACAGTATTGTTTATTGAATACCTGCGCGCATTTCACCTGTAAGCCGATTTGGATAGCGGCTTGCTACTTCTGGCTTGTCCAAAAACATAGCCGCGACGCACCTGGCAATATCCTGAATGTCGAAGACGCGGATTGCCTTGACGTTCTCGTCAGAAGAGAATTGATTTTTTCGCCTCTCAAAGTAAAGCCTATATTCTTCATCTGCGCCTCGCGCATCAAAAAATCGTTCAATTGCTTTGACGGCATCTAATGTTGCAAGAAATTGAACTTCATCGACTTTAGTTTGTCGATTTGTCGACCTTACAATATCGTCCACGACTTCTGGGTCTGATGTCTCTACAAGCTTTAACATTAGCGTCGCGTCAGCTGCGATCTTTTCGCGGTAATTAAATAGAATGTGGGAGGTTTGGCACCCATTTACAACTTGAAAATCCTTCAGGAAAATCTCGAATCCGGCAAGTCGTATATCTGGTGATATTATTGTCACGCCGTTATTTAGAATTCCAAAGCGTTGTTGCTTGTGTGGGTCATTAAGTGTCCCAGATATCTCGGCGTTGACTTCGCTATCTAATCCAATGAAATCGCGGACATTTGCTTCGAATATCTGCTGCCGAATACGTCCGTTCTTGTCGCTGAGAATCTTTTGTACGAAATCCGCGGCATTTACAGTAACAACATAGCTCTCTTCAACTCCCGGGACTTTGGGAAACGCTGCGCTGCCAAGCACTTTCAGGGTTGCTTCAACCTGCCCCGCTGCGGACTTCCACATATCGACGACACTGTCGCGCTTAAGAAGCGCAACGTCAACGTCACTGAAATACCCAGTGTCAGCGATGGATGCCTTGAGGGCGTCTTTCGCCGCCAGAATCTCCCGATCATCTGCTGGTCGTGCCGTCGTTGCAAAGTAAATTGCTGCTTTAGGCTTTCCATCCCGAATCTTTCCAACGTGCCTCAAAATCTCATCAAACACATCGCGAGCGTTGCTCATAAAGTCACTGTGTGGATAGGCGTGGCTCGAAGAAAGAAAATCGATGATTCCAGACTGAAATACATTTATGTCCGACTTTGACCAGGACTCCGATGTCTTTGCTTGAGAAAACACGACCGTAACGTCGGAATCCCTCTTGCGGCTGGAAAAGGCGTCCCTTACCTCGTCGGGAGACGAAACACAGGAATCGTCTAAGAACGTCATGACGCCGTCGATGCCGGGGTCATCTCC
Source organism: uncultured Acetobacteraceae bacterium (assembly GCA_903918195.1). GTDB lineage: Bacteria > Pseudomonadota > Alphaproteobacteria > Acetobacterales > Acetobacteraceae > Rhodovastum. The sequence goes on from CAIXDS010000148.1 coordinate 2,607, forward strand.
ATCGTAAATCAAATCCCTGGGATCTACATTTTCTGCGCAAAATGAACGAAATATAGAATAGCTCACGAACGCCTCATACTGCTTGGACGGGTCATCGCTAACCCCAAATTTGTTCTCGAAATCCGTGACGTGAGCCTTCACAACTCGATGCACGTACGCGCTCCGATCTTGCCAAGGAGCCGACAATAAGGGCGGAAGCTATCAAGCGCAAGGATGACAACTCAGCCTTTTTTGGTTCGCATAAATCCCGCCAGTTCCGCAACAACCGGGTAACCGCAATGTCGGCTTTGGGTCGAAAGCGGTCATCCGCCAGTCAACAAGGGTAGAAATCCGCCCCAACCTCGTATCGAAGACGGCGACGGATTTGCCCTGGTCCCTGACGGTCAGCGGCCCGTCACATCAAAAACATCCATTCCCAACCGCACACGCCAAACTACGCCCTCAAAATCTTCGCCACCTTATTCTGCCGCAGCCGGTACGCATCCGGCATCGACTTCCCAAGCAGCGGGCGAAGATACAGCCGGAACGCGTCGGTCACGTCGGTGCCGCTCTCGGTGAGGAATTCGGCCGGCATGGTGCGGGTTTTGCCGGCAACGTCTTCCAGCGGGGCCAGCCGGTAATCCACCGAGTAATAGCCGGTGCGCTCGATCACCACCGAGCCGTCCCGCTCGCCCCACATGGCGTACTGCACCGCTTTCTCGCCGACCTCGCGCGCCTCGCGCTGGTCCACGTCGGAGACGCAGCCGGCAAAGGACCGCTGGAGGTAGCCAAACGTGTCGCCGCGCACGCGGCTGATGCCGAGCTTGCTCTTGACCTCGTCGCACAACAGCCCGGCCAGTTCGCCGCTGCCGGAAAGCTGCAGGTTGCCGTGCGCGTCCCGCTCGATCTCTTTGGCGAGCTGGGTGATGATCGGTGTGCCGGACTCGTCGTGGATGCCCTCCGACACGGCGACCACGCAGCGGCCGAACTGATCGACCGTGCGCCGCACATCGGCGAGGAAGCTGTCGATGCGGAAAATGCGCTCCGGCACATAGACCATGTGCGGCCCGTCATCGGGAAACTTTTTGCCGAGCGCTGCGGCGGCGGTCAGGAAGCCTGCATGGCGGCCCATGATGACGCCGATATAGACGCCCGGCAGCGACCGGTTGTCGAGATTGGCGCCGAGGAAGGACTGCACGACGAAGCGCGCGGCCGAGGGGAAGCCCGGCGTGTGGTCGTTCAGGACCAGATCGTTGTCGATCGTCTTCGGGATATGAATGCAGCGGATCGGATGGTTCGCGCGCCGCGCTTCCTCGGCGACGATGCGGACCGTGTCGGAGGAATCATTGCCGCCAATGTAGAAGAAATAGCGGATCTCGTGCGCCTTCAGGGCCTCGAAGATCTGGTGGCAATATTTCAGATCCGGCTTGTCCCGGGTCGAGCCCAGCGCCGACGACGGAGTCTCGCCGACCATCTCCAGATTGTGGGTCGTCTCCTGCGTCAGATCGACGAAATCCTCGTCGACGATGCCGCGCACGCCATGCAGCGCGCCATAGACGAGGCTGACGTTGCGGAATTTCCGCGCCTCCAGCACCACGCCCACAAGTGACTGATTGATGACAGCGGTCGGACCCCCGCCCTGGGCCACCAGCACTTTTCCTTGCAGCACGGTCGCTTCCTCCGCTGATACGCTGTCAGGCTATTGATCCACCATCGGACGGCAGCATGGGGCCCGCAACGTGTCAATGGTTTTGCGTTCCGGCCCGCGCGGCTTCGCATTCGCAACGTTACCGCCGGATCTCACCAAAGGATGATCTTGATTCCATTCATAGCCGCCCCATGACGCTTGCGGTAACCTTTCCGTAAAAGTAGCCTGCATAGAGTCTGGGGGCGGAGCGGGCCGCGTTGCGCTGTAACAGGATGTCTACGAACATGCAGCTCATTTGCGTCCCGGTGCCGGTTACCCTTCTGTAAGGAGAGCCGAATATGGCTGCCCGTGCTCCGGGGCCGTTCGACCAGTTCCTGGCTGACCGTGTGCGTTTCGCCCGGCGCGTTGCCGGGATGACCCAGCGCGACTTTGCCGCGGCCATTGGTTCGCGGGTGTCGCAGGTGCGTCGCTATGAAACCGCGGCGGCCAGCATTTCCGCGTCCACGCTGTTGCGTATTGCTGTGGCGCTGGATGTCCCATTGGGCTGGCTGTACGGCGTCGATGACAGCGACAACTGGCCCGATACGCTGATTGCCTCGCTGTTCCAGGACAAGCAGGTGCCATCCCTGGTCAGCGCATTCGCCCGGATTTCCGATGGCGAGGCCCGTCAGTTGGTGCTCGCCATGGCCCAGGGGTTGAGCAACCTCAGCCATTCGCGGGCGCCGGCGCCCGCCCTGCCGACGGCAGCGGCAGCCCTTCCGCGGCTCGCGCCGGGGGGGGCGCGTAGGCGTGCCCTGCTGGTTGACGATGCGCCGGATGTGCTGGTGGTGGTCGGCGCGTTTCTGCGCTCGGGCGGCTACGACGTGGTGCGGGCGCATGATGCCGAAGCGGCGCTGGATGCGCTTCGCGGCGACGAACCGCTCGACGTGCTGGTGGCCGACTATGCCATGCCCGGCATGAGTGGGCTGGAACTGGTGCGCCGGGCCAGGGGCCTGCGCCCCGGCCTGGCTGCTGTGGTGATCACTGCCTTTGCAGCCGACCTCGCGCTCGACGCCGGGCGGCCGTCCGGCGTGATGGTGCTGGCCAAGCCGTTTGCCCGCGCCGAACTGCTGAACGCCGTGCGCGCGGTGTGCGCCGGTGCCGAGGCCGGCGCACGCGAGGCGTGACGCCGACATCCAGCTCCAGGCGGGCGGGCTTCAGTCCGCTTTCTGTCCCGCCTGGACCTTGGCCCAGCTGTCGCGGAGCCCGACGGTCCGGTTGAAGACAAGGGCGTCCGGCCGGGAATCGGGGTCGGGGCAGAAATAGCCCTGGCGCTCAAACTGCACTGCTTCCCCGACCGGCAGCGTGGCCAGCGCAGGTTCCACCAGGCAGCCGGTGAGAACCTCCAGCGAGGCCGGGTTAAGGTCGGCCAGGATGTCGCCGCCGGCGCCCGGGTCGGGACGGGCGAACAAAGTATTATACAGGCGCAGCTCGGCCGGCAGGGCGTCGGCGGCCGACACCCAGTGCAGCGTGCCGCGAACCTTGCGCCCGTCCGGGGAGTCGCCACCGCGAGTCGCCGGGTCGTAGGTGCAGCGCAGTTCCACCACCTCGCCCTGGGAATCCTTCACCACCGACCGGCAGGTGACAAAATAGGCGTAGCGCAGCCGCACCTCGCGCCCCGGGGAGAGGCGGTGGAAGCGGCTGGGCGGGTGCTCCAGGAAATCGTCGCGCTCGATGTAGATCTCGCGGCCGAACGTGACCGGCCGGGTGCCGGCATCCGGGTTTTCCGGGTTGTTCACCGCCTCCAGGGTCTCGGTGCGGCCTTCCTCCCAGTTCTCGATGACCAGCTTCAGCGGTCGCAGCACCGCCATGCGGCGCTGCGTGCCGGCGTTCAGCACCTCCCGGATGGCGTGCTCGTACATGGCCAGGTCCACCACGCTGTTGGCGCGGGCAACGCCGACCCGGCGGACGAACTCGCGCAGGCCCGCCGCCGGCACGCCGCGCCGCCGCTGGCCGGCCAGCGTGGGCATGCGCGGGTCGTCCCAGCCGGTCACATGGCCCTCGCGCACCAGCGTGGTGAGGATGCGCTTGGACAGGACCGTATAGGTGATGTTCAGCCGGGCGAATTCGTACTGGTGCGGGTGGGCGGGCACCGGCAGGTTGGCGATGAACCAGTCGTACAGCGGCCGGTGGTCCTCGAACTCCAGCGTGCAGATGGAGTGGGTGATGCCTTCGATGGCGTCGGACTGGCCGTGCGCGTAGTCGTAGGTGGGGTAGATGCACCACGCCGTGCCGGTGCGCGGATGGGCAGCGTGCAGGATGCGGTACAGCACCGGGTCGCGCAGGTTCATGTTGCCCGCGGCCATGTCGATCTTCGCCCGCAGCACGCGCGCGCCGATGGGAAACGCGCCCGCGCGCATGCGACGGAACAGGTCGAGGTTTTCGTCCACGCTGCGGTCACGGCCGGGCGCGTTGCGGCCCGGCTCGGTGAGCGTGCCGCGCATCGCCCGCATCTCGTCGGCCGGCGTGTCGTCCACATAGGCGAGGCCGGCGCGGATGAGGTGCTCGGCCCAGTGGTAGAGCGTCTCGAAATAGTCCGAGGCGTAGTACAGGTGCTCGCCCCAGTCGAAGCCGAGCCAGCGCACGTCCTGCTGGATGGAGTCGATGAACTCCTGCTCCTCCTTCACCGGGTTGGTGTCGTCGAAGCGCAGGTGGCAGCGTCCGCCGAATTCCTGGGCGATGCCGAAATTCAGGCAGATCGATTTGGCATGGCCGATATGCAGATAGCCGTTCGGCTCCGGCGGGAACCTCGTGACGATTCCGGCGACCCGACCGGCATCGAGATCAGCCTGGACGATGTCGCGCACGAAGTCGCGGCCCGGCTCGGGGATTGGGGCGGTCGGGCTGTCGGTGGCCACCATGCGTGTCGTTCCATCAGAAAGCATCTGTCTCGAGGGAACCAACCTACATGACCGGCGACGGAAGGCCAGGGGCAGATCCCCGGGCGCCGGTGCCGGGCAGGAACGCGGATCAGAACGACAGTTCGAAGCGCAACTGCGCGACCGTCGCGTTGCGCCGGCGCGGGTCGGTATCGGGGCTGATCACGTATTGAATATCCGGCTGCGCTGCCAGCCAGGGCGTAATCTGGGCAAGGTAGCTCAGCTCGATGGCGGTTTCCGCCGGACTGACCGGCAACTCCGCCTGTTGCTGCGCGGTGATGTAACCGGACCCGTTGCGCGCCATCGCCATGGCGATGCCCAACTCATCGTCCGGCCTGTCCGGCAACAGGCCGGAGGCGACCAGGCCCGCGCCGATATAAGTGCCGATACGGTCCACGACCTGATCGGCGACACCGAATTGGAGAAATGCCGCGAGCCGCCGTTCCGGAATTTCGGTGGACTGGAACAGCTCGTGGTCGACCAGCAGGTAGGCGCCGCCTTCGCCGTGATGTTGCACCGGCGTGCCGTCGGGATTGACGCCACTGAGTTCATCGAACTTGGCCGTGTAGTACCACGCGCCGATAGCCAGCTTGTCATCGTAGGGAGGCAGCTTGGACAGCCGGCCGATGCGTGAGCGGGAACGCGGTTCCGGTGGCGCCTCGCTTGTCGGGGTGCGCGTGAGGAACACGGCCTCGCCGACCAGCAGCAGCCCGTTGTCCGGGTCGAACGGGGGCGGCGATCCGTCCTGCCGGAGCAGCGGCGCGCCATCCAGAACCGCAAAGCGCAGCACGCTGTTCGCGCTTGGTTTGTAGGCGAGCCGGACACCGAGGGAGGTCGCCGGATAGATCGATGGCCCGGCGAGGCCGCTCAGCCCGAACTCCGGGCCGGCGCCGAAGGAGCCGTTGAGGAACAGGTCCGCCGAGGTGAGATGGTAGAACTCCGTGTTCAGATCGTACAGGCCGGCGAGGATGGAGACGCGGCTGCCCGGAAAATTGTACTGCAGCCACGCCTCATACGGCCGCAGGGTTGGCGCCGCGGCAATGTTGTCGACGCCTTGCGCGTCGCCGACATATTTGCTGGGCTGGCCGGCATTGACCCACAGGAAATCCAGGAAAGCCGTCACCCCGGGCATGCCGGCGAGGCGATTGCCGTCCAGCGCGGCCTGCAAATGCAGGTTTCCGGAATAGATCGTGCCCTGTTTCACGCCGCCCGATGTGTTCGCCGCCACGTCGCCGTCATAGACCGCGGACGGGGTGACCCCGGCGGCTGTCAACCGGTCCTTGAATGCCTGCCAATCTTTGAATGCCTGCCAATCTTCGGCCCGGGCAGGACATGTTCCGGCCATTGCTGCGAGCAGCAGTAACGCGGCAAGGCGATTCATGGCCGCTTCACCACGGGTCAGTGCAGCTTCACGCTGGGCGTCGGCCGTTGCGAGACGCTGCTCATCAGGGTGCGCCAGATCACCGATGGGCCGCCGTGAAGCGCCGCCTCGTGCATCTTGTACAGGGAACGATACATGGCGCGGGCAAACAATCCTTCGACGAACATGCCGCGGCCGACCAGGAAGCCCATCAGGTTGCCGACCGTGCTGAACCGGCCCAGCGACACCAGCGAGCCGAAATCCCGGTAGCGAAACGGTGCCAGCGGCCGCCGGTCCAGCAGCAGATCGATCTGGCGCACCATGTGCGCGGCCATCTGATGTGCCGCCTGCGCCCGCGGCGGCACCGGCGCCGGGTCGTCCGGGCGGGGGCAGCAGGCACAATCGCCGATGGCGAAGATATTCGCATCGCGCGTGGTCTGCAGCGTCTCGGTCACCACCAGCTGGTTGATCCGGTTGGTCTCCAACCCGGCGATGTTGCGCAGGAAATCCGGCGCCTTCACCCCGGCCGACCAGACCACCAGCTCCGACGGAATGACCTCGCCGGTGGTCAGCACCACGCCATCGGCCCGCACCTCGGCCACCCGGGCACCGGTCCGCACGTCCACCCCGAGCGATGTCAGCAGCTCCACCGTGGCCGCCGAGATCCGCTCTGGCAGGGCGGGCAGGATGCGCTCCGTCGCCTCGATCAGCACGATGTGGATGTCGCGCGCCGGATCGATGCGGTCCATGCCGTAGGCCACCACGTCGCGCACCGTGTGGTGCAGTTCGGCGGCCAGTTCCGTTCCGGTGGCGCCGGCGCCGATGATCGCCACATGCAACTGGCCGGGCCGCACCGGTTCGGCCTGGCTGTTGGCCCGCAGGCAGGCGTTGACCAGCCGCCGGTTGAACCGGCTCGCCTGTGCCGGGGTTTCCAGCGGCACCGCGTATTGCGCCGCTCCCGGCGTGCCGAAATCGTTGGTGACGCTGCCGATGGCCATGATCAGGGTATCGTAGGGCACGGATGTCGGCGGCGTGATCTGCCGCCCTTCCTCGTCGCGCATTTCCGCCAGTTGCAGCTGTTTCGCGGCGCGATCGAGGCCGATCACCTCGCCATAGCAATAGGTGAAATTGTGCCAGTGCGCCTGCGCCAGATAGTTCAGCTCATGCTGTGACCGCCGCAGGCTGCCGGCCGCCACCGAATGCAGCAGCGGCTTCCACAGATGGGTGCGCGAGCGCTCGACCAGGGTGATCCGCGCCAAGCCGAGCCGGCCCAGCGTGTCGCCGAGCCGGGTGACCAATTCCAGTCCCGCCGCCCCGCCGCCGGCGACCACGATGCGGTGGGGTTCGCTGGCGGTCTTCGCCTGACCGGTCATGTGCTCAGTTCTCCCGTTTCGTCCGCGGCGATTGCCGCCCCCGCCGCCTGCGCGTTGCCGGCATGTCGATATGCATGATGCCGACTGGCGACAAGACATCCACCACCGCATTCATCACCGCCGGCAGGCTGCCCGCGCAGCCGCCCGGTTCTCGCGCGTGGGTCATGCGCAGCGTCGCGTTCATTCGTCCTTTCCGTGGGCATCATCGGGGGGGCCGCGGCTAATGTGTCGTTCCGTCCACCGCCGTGCAACCCTGGGCAGTAATGCTGAATTGTGATGCCGCATTACAATCATGCGACACCGGGGCGGACAGCCCTTGCATTCCGCCGCGCCCGCCGCTTACTCCCCGCATGACCATCTGGCTCGCGGACCTGGCCTGGGTCGATGGCGCGGTCCGCGAACGCGTCGCCCTCGATATCGACGCCGCCGGGCACCTCGCCGCCGTCACCTCCGGGGCGGCCCCCGGGGCGACCTCGGGTCGGCGCATCAAGGGCCTGGTGGTGCCTGGGCTCGCCAACCTGCACAGCCGTGCCTACGAGCGTGCCATGGTGGGGCCGGAGGGGATGGACCGCTGCCTGGCGGTGCTGACTCCAGACGATGTGCAGGCCATCGCCGCCCAGCTTTATGCCGAGTGCCTGCTGCACGGTTACACGTCGGTGGCCGCCTTCCATGCGCTGCACAATGCGCCGGACGGCCGGCCCTATGACGATCCGGCCGAGATGGCGCTGCGCATCGTTGCGGCGGCGGAGCAGGCCGGCATCGGGCTGCGTTTGCTGCCGGTGCTGCACCGGCATGGCGGCTTCGGCGGCGCGCCGGCGCTGCCGGGGCAGCGCCGCTTCATCATGCCGGTCGAGGCGTATGGCCGGCTCTGCCAGGATTTGGCCGAATATGCACCGGTCGGCGTCGCGCCGCATTCGCTGGGCGCCGTGACGCCGGCCGAGTTGCAGGCCGCGCTGGTCATCGCCGACCTGCTCGGCCCCACCACCCCGGTGCACATCCAGGCCGCCGCACAGGAGCGCGAGGTGGCCGACTGCCTGGCCTGGGGCGGTTGCCGCCCGGTGCAATGGCTGCTCGCCAACGCCCCCGTCGATGCGCGCTGGTGCCTGGTGCACGCCACCCATATCGACGCCGGCGAGTCCCGCGCCCTGGCGGCCTCCGGCGCGGTCGCCGGGCTATGCCAGACCAGCGAAGCCCATCGCGGCGACGGTATTTTCCCGTTGCTGCCCTTTTTGCAGGACGGCGGGCGGTTCGGCATCGGCAGCGCCAGTCATTTTTCAGTCAGCCCGGTCGAGGAGCTGCGCTGGCTCGACTATCTCCGGCGTCTGGAGCAGCGGCGCCGCACCGGGGTGCCGGCAGTAGCCGGCGCCTCGGTCGCCGCGCGGCTGCTGGCGGAGGCGGCCGCCGGCGGGGCACGGGCGCTGGGGCGGCCGGCCGGGGCGATCGCGCCCGGCTTGCTGGCCGATCTGGTGGTGCTCGATCCTGAACACCCCACCCTGGTCGGCCGCCGCAGCGAGGCGTTGCTGGATGCCTGGGTGTTCGCGGGCAACGCGACCCCGGTGCGACATGTGATGGTGGCCGGGCGCTGGGTGGTGCAGCACGGCGTGCATGTGCGCGGCGCCGAGATCGCGGCCGCCTTTTCCCGCACGATGCGCCGGCTGGCCGACGCTCTGTAAGGCGGGCCTGCGGACGCCGCCGGGCACATTTCCTTGAACCGCCGGAGCCTTGTTGGCGCCAAGCGGCATGGCTACGATAGCGCACCGACATTCACCGGATGGGAGATGCAGGATGAAGCCAACACGACAAACCACGCCGCAGCGTTGCTGTCGTGGCGTGATCAGTATTTGTCTCGGGATTGCCGGCGCCATCGCCTGCCTGTCACCCGCCCGGGCCGCCGTCACGGAAGACAATTTCCTCGCTAGGTCGACCGACGACATCGTTGCTGTCTGTGCGGCCGAGCAGAGCGACCCGCTGTACCAGGCTGCCAGCAATTTCTGTCAAGGTTTCGCTCTCGGCACTTATCAGACGTTGCGTGAAGTCATGGCCGCCGAGCCGAAGATCCGGCTGTTCTGCATCAACGAGACGTCGCCGTCGCGCAACGAGGCGATCGCCGCCTTCGTGTCCTGGGCGCACGCGCATCCCGAGCGGGGCGCGGCGCCGCCGGCGGAAAGCTTTGCGGCCTACCTCGCAGACCGCTTCCCATGCCCGCCGCTCCCCCCGAGCCAGCCGGCACATGTCAAAAAGCCGTGAGGAAGACGAAGTCATGAGCATGCGTCTCGCAGCCGCCGTTGCCGGTGTGCTTCTGCTCGCCGGCTGCGCCGGCATGTCCGACACCCAGCAACGCGCCCTTACGGGGACGGTGGGCGGCGCCGCGGTCGGCGGCGTGATTGGGGCGATGGCCGGCAATGCCGGGCTCGGCGCGGTCGTCGGCGCCGGCGCCGGTCTGGCCGGCGGGCTTATCGTTGATTCGGTGAGGAAGAACGAGCAGGCCGCATTTCAGAACGGCTACGCCGCGGGGCAACGCTCCCGCTGACACGCTTTCGAAGGCTCCCGGGTCGTGCTTCCCACGGCCCGGGCAGTCCCCGCCTGATGCAGGTAGGATTATTTGATCCTGGTGATCTTCGAGCCCTCGAGGCCAAGGCCGGCCATCAGGCCCTTCTGGTTGAAGATGAAGGCGTAGACGTCCTGCGTCAGCGTGGTCGAACTGAATTTCTTCGCCATGCCCTCATCGACGACGACCACGCTGGGTCCCATGCCGATCTCGAAGCCTGCCGAGTCGTCGAGGTATTTCAGGGCTCCGGCATTCATGAAGAACAGCACGTAGCCGAACCATTGCACCCCGGCCTGCAGGCCGTATGACGCTGCCGCCGAATTGTAGTAGCCGATCGTGCGGCCGTCCTGCAGGAGGGCGCCCTCGCCATAGGCGCCGCCGAGCAGGAACCCGACCTTGACGATCTTCGGGAACACCAGCACGGCGAGCGCCTTCTGGTTCAGCTGCCGCGCCGCCTGATTGCCGGCGACCAGCCGACGCAGGGCGGAAGCGGCCGCCTGGTCGAGTTCCGGATCGCTCGTCGGAGCGGCGGCCAATGCCGGCGCCAGCGGCGCCAGGGCGGCCAGGCCGGCGACCAGGCCGCGTCGCGTGAGGGTCATGCGCATCACCTTGTCAAGTCGGTTGCAGCGTCAGCGAATATCGCCGTGAGCTATTGACTGTTACTTCCCGCATTCAGCCCCTCGTCCTGCGAGAGACAGCAAGGCCGGCGAGCACGCGGGAGGATACGCCCGGTACGGGCCTACCGCAAAGGGTGATGCCGGTGACCCGGAAAGTTGATTTGTCCTGTGTCGTCGGCGAAACGCCGTTCGTCGCCGCCTTCGCCCGCGCACGCGGCGTCCGGCCGATACCCGGCATGGACATCCGGGACCCCTTGCTCTAGGCACTACGCCGCCTGTCGTTTCTGCCGCAGCGTGATAGTGACGGACGGATGGTCCTGAGCAGGAACGATGGTTAAGATGCGCAACGAAAGCACCAGGAAACAATCGTATGTTAGAAAATCGTAACATCAAGCGTGCAACGAGGTTCCTGCTATTGTCGGGGCTGCTCGCGGCCTGTGTCTCGATGCAGAGTTACGACGCACTCGAAAATGACTACAATCAGCTCAACCAGCGGCTGTCCGGCGAGATTTCGCAGCAGCAGGTGCACATCACCAGGCTGCAGGGAGCGATCAAGGTGGCCGTGAACAGCGAATTGCTGTTCCCGTCGGGTGGCTGGCAGATGCCAGGCGAGGCGGCCCAGACGATCGCCAAGATCGCGCCGATCCTGGCACCGTTCCAGAAGACGCAGATCATCGTCAACGGCTATACCGATAACGTTCCCATTGGTCCGGAACTGCGCCAGCAAGGAATTGAGAACAACCAGCAACTATCGCTGAAGCGGGCGCAGACGGTTGCGCAGTACCTGATTTCGCAAGGGGTCAATCCTGCCCTGGTCTCGACCAATGGATTTGGGGATGCGAACCCGGTGGCGCCGAATGATACGGCAGAGGGACGCGCGCAGAACCGCCGCGTCGAACTCACCCTGGCCGGCTCGGGCAGCTGAACGGCGCCCGTCGCGCGCACCTGAAGCGACGCCGTTCGGTCCAACCAGGACCTGATGCAAGCTGCTGCTGGCCTGCTGCGGCAGGCCAGCATGCACCGTTCATGTCTGAACGTGATCCGCGAGCTGCCGTTCCGCCATCTCGATCTCGCGGGCGAGGAAAAAGTTCAGCATCGTCCGCAGCACGATGATCGCCGCGACCTTGCCGACATCATCCCATGTCGGCGCCACGGCGGTCTTCAGAATGTCGGCGGCCAGCTGAAACTCCAGCGCCAGCGCCAGCCAACGACCCAGCTTCAGCCGGATGTTCTCGCGCGGGTCGATGGTCCGGACAGGGTCGCCCCGCAGGATCGGAATGATGAATGCCACGGTCAGCACCGCGGCATTCGCCACGCCGATGCCGATGATCAGGGCGGAGACCGCCTCGGTTACCGAGGCCAGCCACCCCACGGTATTCACAAGCACGTGTTCCACCCGCCAGCACCTCCGGTTTCGCGCCGTCGGGAGTCAGCGCGCAGTACCGCCGGACTCATAACAAGCCGTCGAAGGATCGTCATGATCCGGCTTGGCGGGACACGGCGCAGACCGTTACGCCGGGCCGGTTGGCAACGGGTCCCTCATGATGGCGCCCCGAGGATCGCGCGGCAGGCGGCGGGCAGAGGCGGGGGCTTGGCGGGCGGTCCGGCGGGCTTCGGCGCCGGCGGGGCATCGAGCTGGGCGAACCACCAGTCGAGCGTGGCGTCGCAGCCATCGCCGGGCGGCGGCGGCGGCGCCTGCTCGCATTGCGGCTGGTCGGCGGGGCAGCGGAAGCGGATGTGCATGTGGCTGGAATGGCCCCACCAGGGCCGGATCAGCCGCAACCAGGCGCGGTCGCCGGTGGCCTCGGCGCAGAGTTGCTTCTTGATGGCGGGATTGACCAGGATGCGGTCGATGCGCGGCAGTCCCGCCGCCAGGCGGAGCAAGGTCAGGTGTTCGGGCCGCCAGAGCGCCGGATCGACGTCACGTCCGTCCGGGCGTACCAGGCTGGGCGGCTCGATCGCTTCGCGGTCGGTGGCCGGCAGCACCAGATGTGGCGGCGCCACATCCAGCCAGACATCGGCGTCGATGCCCATCTGGTGGCTGAAATGGCCGCCGCTCAACGGGCCGCCGCGCGGGGCGGAGATGTCGCCCATATAAATATCGGGCAGTCCCGCCGCCTGGGCCTCGGCGCCCAGCCGCAGCAGGGCGGCGATGGTGGCGGGATGGCCCCAGAAGGCGCTGCGCGAGAGCCGGATGGTCTGCAGTCCCGGCGCGGTATCGGGCAGGCGAACGGCGCCGGCGATACAGCCGGCGCCCTGGCTGCCGATGACGCGCACCGGGCCGGGGGCCGGCGTCCCGGGGGCGGCGGCGGTCAGCAGGAGCAGGAGGAACGGCAGGGCGCGCATCGGCCTTCCTGCCGCCCGTTCCATCACCGGAACACGACCGACCGCGACAGATGAAAATTGACAAACATCCCGGCAATCGCCCCGGCAGCGACCGCGTACACCGGCTCGTCGGCGCAGGTGGTGCTGATGGTCACCAGCACCGCGTAGGTGCCGCGGTTCAGCGTGAAGCCCAGCAGGTTGGCGGCCAGGAAGGCCAGCCATTGCCGGTGTGCTGGTCCGCTGCCCCGGCCACGAAACGTCCAGATCCGGTTGAACAGCCAGGTGGCGGTGGCGGAGGTGAGGTAGGCGATTGCGCCGGCGCCGTACAGCCCGAGCGCAGCTTTGGTGGCGTAGACCGTCGCGGTATCCACCATGAACCCGCCCGTGCCAACGGTGCCGAAGCGCAGGAACTGCGCGAACAGCGGCAGTTTTGCGTGCAAGGCGCGCGGCGTGTAGCGGACAAGCAGGGCTTCCATGAGGGCCGGACTTAGCCCATGCGCGCACGCAATGGGAAGCGCCGAAACGGGCCCGGCCATTGTCCGCCATTGGCCGCACCCCACCTTTGCAGCGGCCCACGTTGCGGGTGAGATCAATGCGGGATACAGACGAAATCATCCCGGCCAGGATGCCCGGCCGGCATGGGATTCCATGATGCCGACCCTCGCACAGCACCTCGATACCGATCGTCTGGTCCAGGCCATCCGGCAGGACCCCATCCCGTCCCATGCCGCCAACCTCGCCATCGAGGCGGTGGAGGCGGCGCTGCAGGCCTACCAGGCACCCAGCCTCGAAGCCCGCCGGCTGGCGGAAGAGGCGGCCGGAGCGGTGAAGGAATCGCTGGTTGTCCTGTCCGCCTGCGTTCTGCCGGCGGCCCCGGCGCGGCGTCCGCCGCCGCGGCCGGCGCCGGTGCAGAATTTCGGTCCGCCGGTGCCACAATTCGACTGGGTGGCGTATGTTCCGCTGGCCTGCGCGCTCGCGGCGCTGCCGTTTCAGGGGTGGGGGATCGGCAGCCTGTTCGTGCTCGGCGCTGCCGCCGGATCGAGCGTGATGATCCTGCGCAGCTACCGCCAGAGCGCCCCGGTCATGGCGCCGCCGCCGCCGGTCGCCGCACTGCGTGCCGAGCCGCCGCCGCCGGCCGCCACCCTGCACGCCGAGACGATCGCCGCCGCCGTGCACCGGGCGCTGGCGCAGATCGACGATCTGGTGGCCTTCGCCGAACGCCGCCGCGCCGCCCGCACCGAGCCGACCACCCTGAACGACACCACGCTCGAATTCCTGCAGGACCTCGCCGAAGCGGCATTACGCAACCGCGCCGAATTCGCCCTCGCCAAGATCGAGTTCCGGCTGCCGGTGGTGCTGGAGGCGCTGGACCTGCGCGCGGTGGAGTACACGCCGGAAACGGCGCCGAATTTCGATGTCGATGGCGATCCCGCCACCGCCCTCACGCGCCGCCCGGCCCTGCTGGCCGGCGCGCGCTGCGTCAAGCGCGGGCTTGCGGCCACGCGGCCGGGGCGCGCGGCATGAGCGACAACCTCGAAATCGTCGGCTTCGACCTCGGCCACGGCGAGAGCGCGCTGGCGCATACCACCCTGGTCTCCGCCAACGAGCCCGAACCGCTCTCCATCCATAACCGCCCGACCGTGCTCAGCGTCGTCGGCGTGGGCGCCGAGGGGCGGGTAGCGATCGGCGAGAACGCCGTGCGCCAGAGCGAGCACATGGCCGAGATGTTCGTCCGGTTCAAGGCGCTGCCGCCGGCCGACGGACCCTGGCCGGGCGAGCGGGCGCTGGTTCTGTTCGTCGGCGGCATCGTGCGCGAGCTGGTCGAGAGCCGGCAGATCCCACGCATCGAGGACGCGCGCGTGTTCGTCGGCGTGCCCTCGGGCTGGACCGGCGAGTCGGACTCCGCGCGGCGGCTGGAGCGGTACCGCGCCGCGCTGCGCGCGGCCGGGCTGCTGCATGTGGAATTCGTGCCGGAATCCCGCGCCGCCTTCATGCAGGCGCGCGAGTCCGGCGAGCTGCAGCTCGGCCTCGCCCAGCTTTCCGGCCAGGTGCTGGTGGTCGATCTCGGTTCCTCCACCGCCGATTTCACCCAGGTGCGCGACCTCCACCCGCTGCCGCTGGATTTCGGCAACAACGCGCTGGGGGCGGCGCTGATCGAACAGACCCTGCTGCGCCACGCGCTGGAGCGGCATGAGGATGCCCGCCGGCTCGCCGCCTTCTACGATCGCCATCCGGCCCGTCACGCCTATGACGAGTTATCGTGGCGGACGCTGAAGGAGGAGTATTTCAACGCCGAATCCGCCGGCAACGCCGAACCGCGGGCGCGCAATATCTTTGCCTTCGAGCTGGAGGACGGCGATGAGTTGCTGCTGCGCGCGGTGGTGGACCGTGCCGCCATGCGCGCCGCCCTGGCCGAGCCGCAGCCGGCGCTGGGGGGCATTGGCTGGCGCGAGGCGCTGCAAAACAGCCTGACCGCGGCGCGCGCCGGCATCGGCGGCAATCCCGACCTGGTGCTGTTCACCGGCGGCGCCTCACGCATGGGCTTCGTGGTGCAGGACGCGCAGGCGATCTTCCCCGGCACAAGGGTGGTGCGCGGCAAGGCGCCGGAACTGGCGATCGCGAAGGGGCTGGCCTGGTGGGGCCGCGCCCGGCTGCGCGCCGCCGCCTTTACCGCCGAGGTGGATGCGCTGTGCGCGCAGCCGCCCGAGGGACCGAGCGCCATCGGTACGGTGGTGCGCACCGAGCTGCCCGTCCTGCTGGATGCGCTGGCGCCGGCGATGGCGCGGGGGCTGGCGGAGCAGGTGATCATCCCCTGGGGCCGCGCCTGGCGCACCGGGCAACTGGTCACCCTGCGCGAATTCGAGCACGCGACCGAAGTGCAGGCGGCCAACTGGATCGAATCCGATACCGGTCACGCCGCCGTGGCCGAGGCGGCGCAGGCCTGGCTGGTGCGGCTGGCGCGGGCGCTGGAGACGCTCACCGACCCGATCTGCGACCGCTACCGCCTGCCCCGGCGCGCCCTGGTAATCGAGGCGACCACCCATGTGTCAGGCGAACTGATGGCCGGGCGCACCGCCGACAGCCTGAATTTCAGCCACGTTCAGGGGATCGCCACGGTGGTGAATCTGGTGACCGCGGCGGTGGTGGCCTCGTTGGTGGGCGGCGGCGGCAAGGCCCTGCTGCTGGCCGGGCCGGTGGGCTGGGTGATCGGCTTCGTCGGTGCCGCTGCTCTGCTGTTCGCCGGCCAGAAGGCGGCGCGCGAGGCCGTAAAGGGCTGGAACATCCCGGTGCTGGCCCGCCGCGCGGTGATTTCCGACGAGCGCCTGCTCCGCAAGGTGCGCGAGGGCGTGCCGGAAATCGCCGGCAAGCTGCGCGCGGCGCTGTCCGAGGGGCCGGCGGAGGATCTGGCGCATGCCATCGAGGCGCAGATCCGCGCCGCCCTGCTGACGCGGGCCGAGGACGCGCTGGTCCGGTTGGGGTAGCCGCTTACCCGCCGTCGCGCTTGAGAAACCGGGAAAAGGCGGCCAGCGTTGCGTCCGAGACATGGTGCTCGAGGCCCTCGGCATCCTGCTCGGCGGCCTCGGCCGGAACGCCCACTGCCAGCAGCAGGTCCACCACCAGCCGGTGGCGGGCGCGTACCCGGGCGGCAAGAATCTCGCCCGCCTCAGTGAGGAACACGCCGCGATAGGGGCGGGCGGTGGCCAGGCCTTCGCGCTTGAGGCGGGCGATGTTGTTGATGGCGGTGGCATGCGAGACGCCGAGGCGGCGGGCGATGTCGGTCGGTCGCGCCTCGCCGCTGATGGCCAGCAGATCGCCGATCAGTTCGGCGTAGTCCTCCAGCACGACGGCGGAGAGGGCCGTGCGCGTCTTGCCGAAACGGCGCGCCTGGATGGGCTCGGAGGGCAGCTCGATCGGGGCGGTTTCGTGGGCGCTGGCGCCCGGTGGTCGGGCCACGTGGTCAATCTCCGTTGGCCGGCGCGTGCGCCGGTAAGCGTGCGGTGGACCATGGCTGTGACGGGGCGCGATTTCAACCTTGCCTGTCCCGCGTGCCGGCGGTTGGACGTTGACAGGGGGAAGGGCCATGCCGATATGCTGATCGGCAATGTAGTCTCGGCTACACTTTACGGTCGATGCTGCCGCATCGGTTCGGGGGCGCGACAACCGGGGGAAGGCTTGAGCGGATCAACCATGCAGCGCCTGACCCTGAGCGAGCGCACCGTGGCCGCGGGGCGCGAGACTCTGGCCGGGCGGCGGCGGGGCCTGCGCGGCTTCCTGCCTTTTGCCGGGCCGGCCATCATCGCCTCGATCGCCTACATGGACCCCGGCAATTTCGCCACCAACATCCAGGCCGGCGCCAAGTACAATTATTCGCTGCTTTGGGTGGTGCTGGTCGCCAACATGGTGGCGATGCTGTTCCAGGCGCTGTCGGCCAAGCTCGGCATCGTCACCGACATCAGCCTGGCGCAGGCCTGCCGCGACCGGTTTCCCCGCCCGGTGGTGTGGGCGATGTGGGGGACGAGCGAGATCGCGGCGATGGCGACCGACCTTGCCGAGTTCCTCGGCGGCGCGCTCGGCCTGTCGCTGCTGACCGGGCTGGCGCTGTTTCCCTGCCTGCTGGCCACCGGCGTGGTCACCTACGCGCTGCTGTCATTGGGCGACCGGGGGTTTCGGCCGATCGAACTGGTGATCAGCGGGTTCGTCGCGGCGATCGGGCTGGCCTATCTGGCCGAACTTTTCGTGGCGCCGCCGGACTGGGGCGGGTTCCTGCACGGCGCGCTCACCCCCGCGCTGCCGGATGCCGAGGCGATCACGCTGTCGGTCGGCATCATCGGCGCGACGGTCATGCCGCATGCGCTGTACCTGCACTCCAGCCTGACGCAAAACCGCATGCCGGCGGCGACCCCCGCCGAGCGCCGCGCCGTGCTGCGTTTCTCCAATATCGAGGTGGTGGTGGCGCTCGGGCTGGCCGGGCTGGTGAACATGGCCATGGTGGCGATGGCCGCCGCCGCGTTCCACCAGGGCCATGCCGAGGTGGCCGAGATCGGAGCGGCCTACCACACGCTGGTGCCGCTGCTGGGCGGTGGGGCGGCACTGGTGTTCGCGCTGTCGCTGCTGGCCTCGGGCTTCTCCAGCTCCATGGTGGGCACCATGGCCGGCCAGACGATCATGCAGGATTTTGTCCGCTTCCGCATTCCGCTGTGGCTGCGCCGGATGGTCACCATGGCGCCGCCCTTCGTACTGGTGTGGCTCGGCGCCAACGTCACGCAGTCGTTGGTGTGGAGCCAGGTGGTGCTGAGCCTGGCGCTGCCGGTGCCGATGGTGGCGCTGGTGCTGCTGACCGGCGACCGCCGCGTAATGGGCGGCTTCGCCAACGGGCGGTTCACGCAGGTTGCGGCGACCCTGGCAGCGGTCGTGGTGCTGGCCCTCAACGCGCTGCTGGTGCTGCAGATTTTCGGGGTGGCGTTGCCGTTTTTTAGGTGAGGCGGCGGTTATCGGCCGCCGGCCGGCGAAGCGCCGGTGGCCCGCCGCCGCCGCGCGCAGGCGACGCCGGAAAGGCCGACCGCCAGCACGGCCAGGCCGCCCGGCTCGCTGACAGCGGCCACCGTCGGATCGGGGACGAAATCCAGATCGCCGGTGAAGGCGTAATCGTGGATCTCGTTGTTGCCCTGGTTCAGCGAGGCGGCGACGATATCGCCCTGGCTCACCCCGGTGATCGTCAGGTTCGCGTCGGGCGCCAGTATCGTGCCGGCCCAGCCCGGCAGTGTCAGGCTGGTCTGGGTGGCGAAATTCCAGATCACGTCGTCCTGACCCCTGAAAGTATTCAGGTTGGTGCTGAGCCCGCTCACCGCGCCGATGACGTTGATCACCACGGTCTGGGCGCCGTTCAGGCTGAAGTTGAAGTTTCGGATCGCCGCGGCGAGATTGCTGCCGCTCACGTCGTAAACGGTCACCTTGACGCCGTTGATGGTCGTCGGCGCCGCGGTGAAGGCGTTGCTGGTGCCCTGGGCGATGCCCGTCAGTCCGTTGAGGTAGCTCGACAGGTATTGCAGCGGCGTCTGGAACGCGGCGGCGAAACCGGGCAGCACGAAGCTGCCCGTCTTGACGCTGCCGTTCTGGGACCCCGCCGTCACCCCCGGTGAGACAGCAGTGGCGACGAGGTTTCCCTGACCGCCGACCTTCGAAGAGGTGCCCTGGGTGGCGACATAGGCGGTCTGGCTGTTGCTGGGCATCGAGAGCGCGCCGGTATTGGTGCCGCCGATGAAGACATTGCCGTTCTGCCCGGTGACGCCCGAGCCGGAGACATTGCCATAGACCGTCAGGGCCCCGAGGCTCTGCGTCGCCGCGCCGACGGTCACGCCGGTGACCGTCGGCGTTGTCGCCGGCAAGGATGCGGTGCCGCACGGGCCGGTGCCATCGTCGGTCTGGAAGCAGTAATTGCCCGAGCCGGATTGTGTCAGCGTGCCGCTGATCACGGCCCGCCCTTCGGTCTCGGAACCGCTGATCACGTTGCCGAAGACGATTTCGTTGAACTGGTCCAGCAGCGCGGCGTAGGGCGCCGCCTGCGCTCCGGTCGAAACCACGGTGGCCAGGGCAACCACAGCCGTTCGCATCGCCCGCATGTCAAAAGCTCCAACCCGGCGGCGCCATCGCCAGCGCGTCAGGTGTTAATAATATGAAGCGCGGGGTGATGCGACCAAAAAAGCCGCATTGTCTCATTTTATAAATTTTTGGAACCGGCGTCAGCCGGGCGCGGCCGGTGGCGCGAGGCTGCGGCCAGGGGCCGCTTCGTCGTCAAGAAGTACCCGAGGTGGGAGCGGTATGCCCTAATTGGGCATGCACGGACCTGTGCGGGGGACCGGGGATACCCGCGTCCCTTGCTCGTCAGCGACCCAATAGCCGACCGACGGCCCGCAGCGGTTGGGTGAGACGCCACGAGGTGGAAGAATAGACCGCCTGCAACTCGGACGTCAGCCGTTTGGCTTCCGCGCTATCGGAGGCTGCCGGCGCCGGGTCCGTGGTCCGCGGGCTTCGCTCGCCGGCGCCCAGCAACTCGACCGCGCATTTGTCCCAGCTGCAGGTGCTGCATGTCGGAATCCGGGCCCAGTCCCCGGAGTCCAGCTGTTGCGCGAGTTGGGAGCGCAAGGGGGAATCGAGCACCTCACGCACTGAGGAGCTGCGTAGCTGTCCAATCGGAAATATCTTATGAAAATCATTGCAGCAGGGAAAGACGCTGCCGTCCCAGTCAACTATGAAATTACGGAGAATGTCGCTCCTGCAAGTGGCCTGCAACGGCGAAAAAGCGAGATGTTCATACCGACTATTTGTCGAAGAACGATTTGAAAGTGGGCAAAAACTAACGCTTCCGCAACCCCGATCAAGAAAATAATCAATTAAATTCTGCCGCTCGGAGATGTTCAGGCGATGCAGGGGGGGCCGATGCTAACCTTTTTCCCGAAGTCCCGGATAACCAGATCGGCCTTCTCCAGCACCCGTTCCAGCCGGAGCGGAGACATCAGGTAGCCGTAAACATCCGGCCGGAGCGACTCGATGTGGAGGGTCTCAGGTATCCCCTCATTTTGAAAAGCCGCAGCAATATCAATCGGTTGGCCGTTCGGAGGCGATGGCGCAAGCTCTTGATATCGTTGGCCATTCTCAAAATGAGGGGATACCTAAGGTGGAGGGTCACTCCATCAACTGTCTCGAAAAGAGCAGCATGCTTTTTATGTGAATATGCCGCCGCATTGCTGTTTACGCTAAGGGTAACGTTCGGGAATTTACGCTTTGCGTACAGCGTGCGCTCGACGATAAAGGGGTCGAGGAAAGCGTCCCCAAACAGACCAAAGCCGATGTAGTCGGAAATGGTGCAGTCTTCGGCCAGTTGGTCCATAACTGAGCAAAACAAATCCATCGGCATGACGCCGTGCTCAACGTTATCGGTTTCCGGCTTGTTGGTGGGACAGTGAATGCACGACGCGTTACAAACGCTGGTGCCGCCGAGTATGACGGCGCCAAGCGCAACCTTTGAATCTGCGTGGGTCGTCGCTATCGTAATTTCTTCATTGTTCATGCCAACTCCATCCTGGTCGGAAGGCAGCTTTCCTCCGCTATCCCCGCAGCAATCGTGCCGCCGCCGGGGCGAAATAGGTCAGGATGCCCGCGCATCCCGCGCGCTTGAAGGCGAGCAGGCTTTCCATCATGGCGCGGTCGTGGTCGAGCCAGCCGTTGCGGGCCGCGCCCTCGATCATCGCGTACTCGCCCGACACCTGATAGACGAAGGTCGGCACGCCGAACCGGTCGTGCACCCGGCGGACGATGTCCAGATACGGCATGCCGGGCTTGACCATCACCATGTCGGCTCCCTCCTCGATGTCGAGCGCCACTTCGCGCAGCGCTTCCTCGGAGTTGGCGGGGTCCATCTGGTAGGTTTTCTTGTCGCCCTTCAGCGACGAGCCGGAGCCGACCGCCTCGCGGAACGGGCCGTAGAAGGCCGAGGCGTATTTGGCCGCGTAGCTGATGATGCGGGTGTTGATGAACCCGGCTTCGTCCAGCCCGGCGCGGATGGCGCCGATGCGGCCGTCCATCATGTCCGACGGCGCGATGATGTCGATGCCGGCCTGTGCCTGGTTCACCGACTGGCGGGCCAGGATGGCGACGGTCTCGTCGTTGGCGATGTAGCCGTCGCGGATCACCCCGTCATGACCGTGGTCGGTGTAGGGGTCGAGCGCCACGTCGCCGAGCAGGGCGAGGTCGGGGAACTCGCGCTTGAGCAGGCGGGCGGCCTGGCACATCAGGTTGTCCGGATTGCCCGATTCCGTGCCTTCCGGGTTCTTCTTCTCGGCCGGCGTGGCCGGGAACAGGGCGAGCCCGGGGATGCCGAGCTTCGCCGCCGGTTCGATATGGGCGGCCAGGCGGTCGAGGGTGACGCGCTGCACGCCGGGCATCGAGCCGATATCGGTGACGTTGCCGCTGCCCTCAATGACGAAGATCGGCCAGATCAGGTCATCGACCGACAGCCGGTACTCCGCGACCAGGCGCCGCGTCGCACTGTCGAAGCGGTTGCGGCGCAGGCGGGTGGTGGGAAAACGGCCCAGATGCGTGGCGTCGTTCATTTCGCCCTCCAGTCTTCCGGCGCAGGGTATGCATCGTCCGGAATCGGCTGGGAAGCCGGATTGCCGGTTTCTCATGCGCGGGCCTGCCTTGCTTCCCTCGCGCCCCTTCCTGAACAGAATGGGATGCAAGGGCCTCTCGGCCCTTAGCGGGTCCAGCGACTGTCTTGGCTGTCGAGCGATTTGCCATTTGCGCTGGTCCCGGATGAGTGCGTTGAGGATGGTGAGGAGCTTACGCATGCAGGCGACGAGTGCGACCTTTCGAGGTTTTCCTGCGGCGATGAGGCGTTGATAGAAGTCTTTGAGGACTGGGTTGCA
>CAIXDS010000149.1 GCA_903918195.1 uncultured Acetobacteraceae bacterium
GACGTTAGCGGTGGACCACAACGCGCCAAACCGCGCTCCAGGACAACGGCAGGCCATCCAATTGAACTCTCGATGAGAAGGTCACCAGCGGCCGCTCGTAACCCCCTCTTTTTCCACAGGAACTTTCCGGACGGACACTGAGATTACCACTCGGGTTTGAGGAAACTGGTGCCGCGCCTAAGGTGCAACCCCAACCAATACAAGTGGGACGGCTGGCACGCCCCTTCCCTCTCGGATCAGGTTATATAATTCGGCCTCATAGTAGGCGACTCCAGAGGACATCAAGTTTTGTAGTTCTTTCATCGGTAATATCTCGATGCCGACATCGATCACATCTCCAACATAGAATGCCATGTGCTTTACGAAGAGATCATAGGCAACAAAGGCATATTTTCCAAAATGCACTTCAACGGCCACACGCTCTTTAACAAAATCGGTTTGATTGTAGGAGAGCATTGGCGTCTTACCTGCCCCCTCAATTTCGGCTTTTTGCTGCGCAGCAGGCATGTTCATCGTCTTTCGGATCAGTCGAGAGTCTGATGTAACCCAATAGCTCGTCCGTCGCTCATTCCACCCCAGGCCTGCGAATCCGGCATCCATGGCGGCATTCATGGCGATAGGCGAATAGAGTATGCGCCCCATGGTCCGAATTTCTCTAGACACTTTTGTACGGCACACGGTTGCGTCGACACCTTCGATTACATTCACAATCTCGGCCCACAGGGCTGGCTGATGAACTTGGAGGAACTCCAAGCCATTGAGATGAGAGTAGTAGGTGACGATCCTCAACGGTGCCCGCCATATGGCAGCGCCGGGTTATAGACAGGCTTGTCCATCGGACGACTTGGGAGCGTCCCGGCGCGAAGCTGATGCACGCGGTCCCAGGCCAAGTCTACGTATTTCTGCACCACGTCGCATCCATAGCCAAGTCGGCCGTGCTTAAGTGCAGCCACGACCGACGTCCCGACACCCATATACGGATCAAACACGGCATCACCCGGTTCAGTCAGAGCCAGCACCAACCGTTCCACCAACTCAATCGGGAACTGGCAAGGATGCACTGTCTTTTCAACATGGTTAAATTTCACATTCGGAAATATCCAAACATCCCCCGGGTTCTTGCCCAACGGGTTGCATGAAAGCTGTCCGGCTTTTGGACCCTTGAAGTACTTCTTGTCAGGATATTTTGATGGCACTCGGATTGGGTCCAGATTAAAAGTATACTCGTCACCCTTTGTGAGCCACAGGATTGTCTCATAGCGGCCGGAGAGCCTCTTGCTACAATGCAGACCATGCTCAAAGTGCCATATGATCCGGTTGCGGAGCCTGAGGCCGTGTTCTTGGAACACGGGATAGAGAACCATGTCCAAGGGAAATATCTCACCCTGCTGGACATGATTGCCGACCTGCCAGCACAAGGAGCCGGCAGGCGCGAGCAGGCGGACACATTCCGATATCACCTGCGCCTGAGCTTTGACGTATTCCGCCAAAGGTGAGCGCGCCTCATACGATTTCCCAATGTTGTATGGAGGCGAGGTCACGATGAGCTTCATGCTCCCATCTGCCAGCGGACGCATGAACGCCAGGTTCTCCTGGCACTTCATCACCACCGAGCGATCAACCTGGAGCGTGCGGACTGCGGCGGGCATTGACTGGTCCTGGTTATTGGCCGGTTTCCTGTACCGGTAGCCTCTTTAATCTCATCCGACCGATTCGTGGCAAATCCGGCGACGCCAAGCTGCCGATGCCGCGCATCCTGGCGCGCGGCTTCACGCTTGCCGGACGCGCATTTGGCGGACCTCGTTATGGCAGCGCGGCACCGACGCTTATGCCGCCGTCGCCGGCCGCACCCCCAGAATATGCGCGATGGCGTAAACCAGATCAGACCGGTTCAGCGTATAAAAATGGAACTCGTCGATGCCGCTGGCCTGCAGCACGCGCACCTGTTCGGCCGCGACCACCGCAGCCACGATGCGGCGGGTGTCGTGGTCCTCGTCCAGCCCCTCGAACAAATGGCCGAGCCAGTCCGGCACCGAGGCGCCGCACATGCCAGAAAAGCGCACCGCCTGTGCGTAATTGGACACCGGCATGATGCCGGGCACGATCGGCGCGGTGATGCCGGCGGCGGCGCAGCGGTCGAGGAAGCGCAGATAGGTGCCGGCCTCGAAGAAATAATTGGTGATGGCGCGGGTGGCGCCGGCATCCAGCTTGCGCTTGAGGTTGTCGAGGTCGGCCTCGGGGCTGAGCGCGGTCGGGTGCACCTCCGGGTAGGCGGCCACCGAGATCTCGAAATCGGCGATCCGTTTCAGCCCGGCCACCAGATCGGCGGCATAGGCATAGCCGCCGGGATGCGGAACATAGTCGCCGCCGCCCGGCACGTCGCCGCGCAGCGCCACGATGTGGCGCACCCCGGCCTCCCAATAGGCACGGGCCACCGCGTCGATCTCGTCGCGGCTGGCGTTCACGCAGGTCAGGTGGGCGGCCGGGGTCAGCGTGGTCTCCTGCACGATGCGCGAAACAATGGCGTGGGTGCGGGACTGGGTGGAGCCGCCGGCGCCGTAGGTGACCGAAACGAAGCGTGGCGCCAGCGGTTCCAGCCGGCGGATGCAGGTCCAGAGCTGCTGTTCCAGCGCCTCGGTGCGGGGCGGGAAGAACTCGAAGGACAGCGCCGGGGCGGGCTGGCTCACGTCGCGGGCCGGCAGGGCGGCGAAGCGGGGACCGGTCAGCCAGCGCTCAAGTGCTGCAGGAGCGAGGGACGGCGCCGGAGAGGGAGTGTGGTTCATCGCCTACCTTACCAAAATCAGGCGCACAGCGCCGGCAGCGGAGTGAAACCTTGTAGCGAACACGGTTCCCGGCGGGCAAGTTATCCGCATCTCCGGGTGGATTTCCAACCCGGGGCAGGCGTATGAGGTGCATCTTGTCGAGGCGCGCCTCCGCGTCGAGGCATGCCCGCCCGCCATTCCGTTGCCCCCATTCCGTTGCCGAGGAGTTCGATGCGCCGTCCGTCCCGATCGTTCCGGTTGCCGGAACTCCCGCTGCTGGCCGCCATGGTCGTGGTGGCCGCTTCGCTCGCGGGCTGCGCCAGCAAACCGCCCGCGGACGACCCCGAGGCGGTGGCGGAATACACCGAGGCCAACGACCCGATGGAGCCCACCAACCGGGTGTTCTATGCGGTCAACAACGGCCTGGACACCGTGATCCTGCGGCCGTTGGCGGTCGGCTACAAATACGTCGTGCCGTATGTGGTGCGCAGCCACATCCACAACGTGCTGACCAACCTGTCCATGCCGGCTTCGCTGTTCGATGACATGCTGGCGGCGCGCCCCCGCCGTGCCGGCACCTCGCTGATGCGCCTGCTGGTCAACAGCACGGTGGGCGTCGCCGGGGTATTCGACGTCGCCACCGACTGGGGCTGGCCGGCGCATGATTCGGACGCCGGCATGACACTCGCCCTGTGGGGCCTGCCGGAAGGACCATTCCTGTTCCTGCCCGTGCTGGGGCCGACCAGCCCGCGTGACGCCAGCGGCTTCGGCGTCGACGTCGCCACCGACCCGATCACCTGGGTCGGCAGCGGCGTCCTGGTGTCGTCGCTCGGCTATACGCGGTGGGGCATGACCGCCATCGACACGCGCACCAACGTGCTGGATGATCTGGATAAGATAAAGGCGCAGGCGCTCGACCCCTACGCCACGATCCGCAGCCTTTATCGCCAGCACCGGCAATCGCAGATCGACGAGGCCCGGTCGGATGACCGGGCAACTGTTCCGGCATGGTTCGTCCAGCCGGCGCGTCCGTGACCTACCCTAGCGCGCAGAACGAGGCTCAACCCATGCTGACACGACGCATCCTGCTGTGGTCCGGGACCGCTGCCCTGGCGATGATGGGACTGCCGCGCTCGCCCGCACGGGCCCAGAGCCTGGAGCAGGCCACCGCCTTCATCGAGCAGGCCATGAAGGACCTGTCCTTCGTGGTGAACGGGCCGGACCCGATGGCGGACAAGCAAAGAAAGCTGCAGGCGATCATCGACCGGACGGTGGACGTGAACGACGTGGCGCGGTTCTGCCTGGGTCGGTTCTGGCGCGCCGCCTCGCCGGCGCAGCAGAGCGAATACCTGGCGCTGTTCCACCGCGTGCTGATGATCAACATCACCAGCAAAGTGGGCGAGTACCAGGGCGTTACGTTCACCATCGGCCGCGCCCAGCCGCGCGAGGGCGCGGTTGTCGTCTCGTCCATCGTGAACCGGCCGGGCAACCCGCCCAACAAGGTGGACTGGCTGGTCAGCTTCGATACCGGCAGCCCGAAGATCATCGACGTGGTCGCCGAGGGCACCAGCCTGCGGCTGACCCAGCGCAGCGACTACTCCGCCTACCTGGCCCACAACAACAACAGCGTGCAGGCGCTGATCGACGCGCTGAAGCAGCAGGCCACCCAACCAAGCTGAAGCCGGCTCGCAGAAGCCGGCTCGCCGGCGTCACCGCGAACCGCCACGCGATGGCGCCGCACCGGCCGCCCGCTCGGCGCGGCGGGTGCAGGTGCGGCACCGGCATCCCGCCGGCGCGATGAAGGCGCGGAAATACACCCGGCCATAGTGATAGGTGAGTTCATCGCCGGGCTCGATGGCCCGCTTCGCATAAATGAAAATGCGGCGTCCGACCGCGCGGGCCTCGCAGTTCGGCCGGCAGGCGTGGTTGACGTAGCGGGCCAGGTGCTCGCGGCCGGTGGCGTCGATGGCACGGTCCGCATCGACATGGAACAAATAACGGCCACCGCGGCGGTCGGCTTCCTCGCCGCTGATGCGGTCGCCGGTGTACTCGATGACACGATCGCCGGCGCGGAACGGCACGCGGGCGAACAGGCCGAGGCCGGTGGCGCACCGGCCGAGACGCAAGCGCGAATCCGGTTTGGTCCTGCTCATCGCCGGGCGCGCACCGCCTCACCGCAACAACGAAAAGGAGCGCCGCGAGGGCGCTCCTTTCCGGCAACTGCGTGCAGCGGTTTACTGGTTGAGGGTGCCGCCCGTGGCGGGGGCCGCGGGCTGGGTGGCGGTGCCGGCGGCAGGCGGGGCCGCGCCGGTATCCCCGGCCGGCTTGTGCGCCTTCGCCGACTTGGCTTTGTGCGGCTTCGGCGCCGCCTCGGCGGCGGCCGCATCCGGCGCTTCCGCCCCAGTGGCGGCGGGCTTCGGCGCCGTGCTGGCCGGCTTGTGCGCCTTCTTGGCCTTCTTCGGTTTCGCCGGCTTGGCGGGAGCGGCGGCCTGGCCGGTATCAGCCGGGGCCGCGCCGGCATCGCCGGCGGGGGCGGCCGGCGCGGTCGCCTGGGCAAGCACGATAGGCGACGCCTGGCCGCCCCGCGGCACCTGGGCCGGAGCGGCGAAGGCCGGCAACGCCGTGCTGAGGAACAGCACGGAGGCCGCCGAAATCTTGCCGAGTTTCATTCAAGTATTCTCCAAGAACCTGGAACATGTGACCGGAGCGACTGACACGACCGCGGATGGCAGAGGCAGATCGCGACGCCTTCATAGCAGAGACGACCCGAACTTGTCGCGAATCGAGAGCATACGTTTCGGTGCACGGTGGCGTGCCGGCCCCCGATCGTCAAGCTTGACGTACTGCACGGTCACGCGAGCGGAACGAGCAGGACGGCGCGGCGGCCGACCCGCAGAATCGCATTCTGCCGCAATCGCCGGCCGAGCGCCGCGGCGGACCGGCTGGGCAGGCCGAACACCAGCAGACCCGGCTCCGGCGGCCAGTCGCCCGCGTCGCCGCGCCCCTCAGCCGGCAGCGCCCGCACGCCGCGCCGGCGCAGTGCCGCCTCCAGCCGTCTGGCCGCACGCCGGTTAGCCGCCGCCGCGCGCGGCCGGCTGTTCGGGTTGCACGCCGTCACCACACAAGCCTGCCGCCACGCCCCCCAGGGCAGACGCGGCGGCGGCGTGCCGATCCGCAGCACCACATCCCGCCCCGCCCACCGGACGACATAGGCGCTCGCCCGGTAGACAGTTTCCAGCCGCGCGGTCGCCGGGAACATCAGCCGCCCGCCAGGCTCTCGTACACCAGCATGGGCACGCCAGCACGCTCGAACGCGCCGCATTGGTGCATGCCGATGCCGCCCAGCACCTCACGCGAGGCCGTATTGTCGGCCCGCGCCACCGCCACCACCCGATGCAATCCCGCCCGCTCATGCGCAAAACGCAACGCCGCCCCGGCCGCCTCGCTGGCATAGCCATACCCCTGCGCCGCACCAACGAAGGCAAACCGCAGCGAAATCCCCCGCCCGTCCGGCCGCTCCATGAAACCGACAATGCCCAGGAAAACCCCGCTCTCACGGTGGCGCACCGCCCAGATGCCGACACCCCGCCGGCCCCAGAGCGCAATCTCCTCGGCCAACTCCAGCACCGTGCGCTGCGGCGTGCGCACACCCCCCAACATGACCGCAAATACCCGCGGATCAGCCTTCAACGCCTTCAACGCGGGCAGGTCCGCCGCCGACACCGGCCGCATCACAAGCCGCCCGGTGCGGACGATCCAGAACGGGTTCATGGCGCGGTGAAGGAAGGAAGGCCAGGGGCTCTGCCCCTGGACCCCGCCAAGGGCCGAGAGGCCCCTGGACCCCATTCGTTTAGAGGGTCTTGGGAGAGAGGGGGTGAGGAGATGCTGCGGCCCCTCCTCACCCCCTCTCTCCCAAGACCCTCCAATGAGCGGGGTCCAGGGGCCTCTCGGCCCTTGGCGGGTCCAGGGCAGAGCCCTGGCCTTCCTTCCTTCACCGCGCCACGCCCGCCCTAGCGTCGCAGCGGGCGGTATTTGATGCGGTGGGGTTCGGTGGCGTCGGCGCCGAGGCGGCGGCGTTTATCTTCTTCGTAGGCCTGGAAGTTGCCTTCGAACCATTCGACGTGGCTATCGCCTTCGAACGACAGGATATGGGTGGCCAGCCGGTCGAGGAACCAGCGGTCATGGCTGATGATGACCGCGCAGCCGGCGAATTCGGTCAGGGCGTCTTCCAGGGCGCGCAGCGTGTCGACGTCGAGGTCGTTGGTCGGTTCGTCGAGCAGGATGACGTTGTGTTCGGTCTTCAGCATCTTGGCCAGGTGGACGCGGTTGCGCTCACCGCCGGAGAGGATGCCGACCTTCTTCTGCTGGTCCGAGCCCTTGAAGTTGAACGCGCCCACATAGGCGCGCGAGGGCACGGCGCGCTTGCCCAGGTAGATCACGTCGGTGCCGCCGCTGATTTCCTGCCAGACCGTCTTGTCGGCGTCGAGGCTGTCGCGGCTCTGGTCCACGTAGCCGAGCTTCACCGTGTCACCGACGCGCAGCGCGCCGGAATCGGGCTGTTCCTGGCCGGTGATCATGCGGAACAGGGTGGTTTTGCCGGCGCCGTTCGGGCCGATGACGCCGACGATGCCGCCCGGCGGCAGCTTGAAGTCGAGGTTCTCGATCAGCAGCCGCTCGCCATAGGCTTTGTTGAGCCCCTCGGCCTCGATGACGATATTGCCCAGGCGCGGGCCGGGCGGGATGACGATTTCGGCGACGCCGGCGGCCAGTTCCTGGTTGCGCTGCAGCATCTCCTCGTATTTCTGGATGCGCGCCTTGCTCTTGGTCTGGCGGGCGCGCGGGGTGGAGGAAATCCATTCCTCCTCGGCGGCCAGGGCGCGCTGGCGGGCGGTTTCTTCCTTTTCCTCCTGCGACAGGCGCTTCTGCTTCTGCTTCAGCCAGGAGGAATAATTGCCTTCGAACGGGTAGCCGCGGCCGCGCTCGATCTCCAGGATCCAGTTGGTGACGTTCTCAAGAAAGTACCGGTCGTGGGTGACCACCAGCACGGTGCCGGCGTAGTCGCGCAGGGTTTTCTCCAGCCAGGCGACCGATTCGGCGTCGAGGTGGTTGGTCGGCTCGTCGAGCAGCAGCAGGTCGGGCTTTTCCAGCAGCAGCCGGCACAGCGCCACGCGGCGGCGCTCGCCGCCGGAGAGGTTGGTCACCGGGCTGTCGGGCGGCGGGCAGCGCAGGGCGTCGAGCGCGATTTCGATCCGGCGGTCGAATTCCCAGCCATCCTCGTGGTCGATTTTCTCCTGCAAATCGGCCTGTTCGGCCAGCAGGGCGTTCATCTCGTCGTCGTCCATCGGCTCGGCGAAGCGGTTGGAAATCTCGTTGAAGCGCTCGATGGCGGCTTTCAGCGGGCCGAACGCCTCGGCGACGTTCTCGGCGACGGTTTTGGTGGGATCGAGATGCGGTTCCTGCGACAGGTAGCCGATGCGCGCCCCTTCGGCCGCCCAGGCCTCGCCGCCGTATTCGGTCTCGATGCCGGCCATGATTTTCAGCAGGGTGGACTTGCCGGCGCCGTTGATGCCGAGCACGCCGATCTTCACGCCGGGCAGGAAGGACAGGGTGATGCCCTTGAACACTTCTCTCCCGCCGGGAAAGGCCTTGGTCAGGTCCTTCATCACATAGACATACTGATAGCTGGCCATGGGCTGGCTCCCTTCCGGGCGGAATTGGGTCTGGGTTGGCTGGTGTTCTAGGGGGGCGGCGGCGCGCGCGCAAATGCCGCCCGGCCGGCGAGGTGCGGGCCGGCGGGGGAGCATGCGCCCGGCAGGACTCGAACCTGCGACCAAGCCGTTATGAGCGGCCCGCTCTAACCAACTGAGCTACAGGCGCCTGACGGGCACAGTTTCCCCCGTCCGGGCGCGCGGCGCAACCGAAACGCACAGGGTGTCGAATAGGGCGCGCTCCGTGCCGGCGGCTCGGTTGCCTGTCCCCGGATCATCTGTCATATCCCCGGGCCGGTGCGGCCCTGGAGGCCGTATCGAACGGCCGCGTGTGCCTTCATTCCGGGCGGCCAAAGTTTAGGGAGATGCTTCTGATGATTCTCGCCTACCCTCTGGTCATAGCCGCCGGGCTATTGGCACTGTACTATGGGTACAGTACCAGTAAGCAGGTTCTGGCTGCCGACGCGGGCTCCTCGCGCATGCAGGAAATCGCCGCGGCCGTACAGGAAGGCGCCCGCGCCTACCTGAACCGCCAGTACACGACGATCGGCATCGTCGGATTGGTGATCCTCGTTATTTTGACGCTCACCCTCGGCCTCAAGGCCGGCATCGGCTTCCTGATCGGCGCGCTGCTGTCGGGCGCCGCGGGCTATGTGGGCATGAACGTCTCGGTGCGCGCCAATGTGCGCACGGCGCAGGCGTCGCAGACCGGGCTGGCGGAGGGGCTGGACATCGCGTTCAAGTCCGGCGCCATCACCGGGCTGCTGGTGGTCGGCCTCGGCCTGCTGGGCGTCGGCGGCTATTACAGCGTGCTGCGCCTGCTGGACGTGCCCCTGAACGACATCATGTCGGCCCTGGTCGCACTGTCGTTCGGCGGCTCGCTGATCTCCATCTTCGCCCGGCTTGGCGGCGGCATCTTCACCAAGGGCGCCGACGTGGGCGCGGACCTGGTGGGCAAGGTCGAAGCCGGCATTCCTGAGGATGACCCCCGCAACCCCGCCGTCATCGCCGACAACGTGGGCGACAACGTGGGTGACTGCGCCGGCATGGCCGCCGACCTGTTCGAGACCTATGCCGTGACCATCGTTGCCACCATCCTGCTCGGCAACATCTTCTTCGCGGCGGGCCCGGTGAAGGACGCCATGCTGCTGCTGCCGCTGCTGATCGGCGCGGTGTGCATCGTCACCTCGGTCATCGGCGTGCGCTTCGTCAAACTGGGCGCCTCCAACAACATCATGGGCGCGCTGTACCGCGGCCTGATCGTGACCGGCGCGCTGAGCGTGGTGGCGATCGCCGCGGTCATCGCCGTCGTGGTCGGCATTTCGACGCCGGTCGCGGTCGGCACCGCCGGCGCAACCACCACCGGCGCGGCGCTGTTCGAGTGCGCCCTGGTTGGCCTGGTCGTGACCGGGCTGATCGTGTGGATCACCGAGTACTACACCTCGACCGAGTTCCGCCCGGTGCGCAGCATCGCCCAGGCCTCCACCACCGGCCATGGCACCAACGTCATCCAGGGCCTGGCGATCTCGCTGGAATCGACGGCGCTGCCGGTGCTGGTGATCAGCATGGGCATCATCCTGTCGTTCCTGGCGGCGGGGCTGTACGGCATCTCGATCGCGGCCACGACCATGCTGTCGCTGGCCGGCGTGATCGTGGCGCTGGACGCCTACGGGCCGGTGACCGACAACGCCGGTGGCATCGCCGAAATGGCGGGTCTGCCCAAGGAAGTCCGCAAGATCACCGATGCGCTGGACGCGGTGGGCAACACCACCAAGGCGGTGACCAAGGGCTATGCGATCGGCTCCGCGGGGCTTGCCTCGCTGGTGCTGTTCGCCGCCTACACCGAGGATCTGTCGCGCTTCTTCCCGACCGTGAAGGTCGATTTCGCGCTGCAGAACCCGTACGTGGTGGTCGGCCTGTTCATCGGCGGCCTGCTGCCCTACCTGTTCGGGGCGATGGGCATGACCGCGGTCGGCCGCGCCGCCGGTTCGGTGGTGGTGGAAGTGCGCCGCC
>CAIXDS010000150.1 GCA_903918195.1 uncultured Acetobacteraceae bacterium
CCGGCGGGCAGCGGCGCCACAATGGTCTCGCCCCTCGGCGTCAGCCAGCGCTCGCGGCGATAGCGCACCACCCGCGCGGTGATCACAAGGTCCTGAACCTGGTACGGCTCGTAGCCCTTGAACTGCGATCCTTCCGGGACCGTTACCAGGATCACCTTATCCTCGATGGCAACCCGTGGCACCACCTTGCCCCGGCCGCGTTGCTTGCCCCGCTTGCCGTGACGCTTCGGCTCGGTCTGGTCCTCCATGCCGCTGGGCTTGATCACCGGCCGGCCCTTCAGCCCCTTCAGCCGGGCGATCTCGTCGCGCTGCCCCGCTACCAGCCGCTTCAGCTCCCCCATCTCGGCCAGCAGCTTCAACACCAGAGCTTCCAGCTCGGCGCGGGACAGACCCGACAGGTCGGTGGGCGGTGACATGGCCGGAGCGAATCGTACTCGGCCGCGTCAGAGCAAGCGGCAAATTCGGCGCCGCCCGGGGTTTTGCCCCGGTTACATTTTCCCTTCGTGTTTGGAATCCTGTTCGCGTTGGTGCCATGGCCGCCGGGCACCGCCCGGGCCCAGACCGGGCTCGGCAACGCCGAGACCGAGGTGGCTCTCGCGCTCGCCCGCGAATACGGCGAGGTGGATCCGCACGAGCACTGCTGGAAGGCGACCTCGCATGAGCAGAACTGGAGCGTGTCTGCCTGCCTGAAGATCGCGCAGAGCTTCCGTATCGCCACTCCATCTGGCGTGCATATTTACGTGTTACTGGCAGGCAAGGGAGATTCGGACTGCCATGGATGCGGGGGTCTGATTGGTTTGTTCTCCTTCGCCCAATCCGGCACGCGCTGGACGATGGAGGCGAAGGCCCCGGCCGAGCCGGATGGCAGCTACGGTGTGCCCACCGATCCGCTAAACTTCCAGGTAATTGAGTACGGTCCCGCGACATGGGGGTGGCTTGAGACCGCCAGCCATTACGGCCAGGGCGAATTGGAGGAGAGGTATCTCGTCTACCTTCCTCGCAACGGCGCCTTCGTGCTGGCCGGGCAGATCGACGCCCAACGCGACAATGCCGCCAATTGCGTGTCGGAGACGAAGACCTACTCAGGCGGCGGTTGCCTGAACGTGGCGCTTGCGCTCGGCGTCGACCGGTCCGCCCCGGCGACGGATTTTTGGCCGTTGCTGCTGCAGGCCTTCGGCATACACGGCGGCAAACCGGTGGCGCAACATTTCGCGGCTTCGTCCGACGCAGAGTCGTTCCGCTACACTGTTCCCCAGGAGCTCGACACAGTTTTCTGGTAACCGCAACGGTGCCCCCTGGAAAAGCGGCCTGCCGACGATCGTGGGCCGAACCTGCGGACGGTCTTGTCCTGGAGTGTCTCCGCCTGGCGAAGCTTCCTGCCTTCGCCGCTACCGTCCAGGTGGCGAATCGGCCAGGCGGGCCGGGATCGAGCGGCTGGCCCGGGTAACGCCGGCCCGTGCACTATCTTATCTATGTGTGGTTTTGGTTTCTGTTCAGCGATTCTGGCACCCACCTCGCCCATGAGCAATGCTGCTGTCCTGAAATCCATCGCCGGTTTGCTGCTCAGTCTCGCCGACGAAGCGGTCGAACCGCTGTTGGTGACGTTTGACGCGCTGGTCGATGCTGCCGACCCGTCGTGTCATGCCCAGGCCGCGCAGCTTCTGCGGGATCAGGCGGCGGCGAACGGCAATCCGCTGGCGGCGGGCGGTCCCTGTGCGCGAACCGTGGCCGGGCGGACCTGGCGCGAGGAGGCGGAGGAAGTGGGCCGGACCTCGCCCGAGGAATGGCGCGAGCGCGCCGCCGCGTTGCCGCTGGTTGCGCAACTGGCGCCGGATACGCCACCCGTACTGCTCGAGCCGCTGAAGTTCCGCCTGCCGCGCCTGCGCCTGGGTCATTTTTCCCCCGGACTGGTAGTGCGCCTGGGGCGCGCCGTCACCGATACCACCGGCCGCATCGCGCCCGCCGGGCAAAGGCTGCGACTGCTGGCGATGGAGGTTCACGGGCCGACGGACGCCGCGGTCTGGCGCCTGCATTTCCACGAACGTACTTTCCGTCTTGATGCAATTCCGCAAGATGACCGCTCGATCATCGGCAATGGCGGTAACGCCTGGTTCTGGCCGGTGCCGACGCGTTCCTGTCTGCGCGCGCTCTGGGAGATCGTTGCCAACCGTCTGGACGCGGCCGAGCGTGCCCTCGATGCTGAGGATGACCCGGACCAGCTGGACGGCGACATGCTGCTGGCGCTGCGCTCCGATGTCGATGACTGCGGCGACTGGCTGGCGGGCGAAGGCGCCGGTCCGCCACCGCGGCCGGAGTGCGCGCCGGTGGCGGCCGAATATTTTGGCCGGAACAGCGATATGGCCATCTGGGGCGCGTTGCTTTTCATCGCTATTCCGCACTGCCAACGGGAGTGACCGCCAGGAAGCCGCCTCAGGGCGCTGGCCGGGGTCGCTGCCGACATCCTGCTGCTCAAAGCCCGCTGGCGTTCCCCGGCAAGCCTCGGTAACGTCCCTTGCCTCGCTTCAGAACGACATGCTCCGCGTTGAACTTTCCAGCGGTCCTATCAGCGTCATCACGGCCGACGAACAACCCCGCCGCAATCGCTGTCAACGGAGATCGTCCGTGGTTACGCTCTACGCACTGAAACCGCGATTCCAGGCGCTGTTGCGGCCATTCGTGGCGCGGCTGGCGGTGAGCGGGATCACGGCCAATCAGGTGACCATCGCCGCGGCCTGCGGCTCGCTGGCGATTGGCCTGCTCGTCGCGATCGCTCGTGGCCAGCCGGCGGTGTTTCTGCTGCTGCCCTTCTGGCTGGCGATTCGCATGGCGCTCAATGCGATCGATGGAATGCTGGCGCGCGAGTTCGGCCAGATGAGCCGGCTCGGCGCCTATTTGAACGAACTTGGCGACGCCGTCTCCGACGCGGCTCTCCTGTTCCCGTTTGCACTCGTTCCGCCGTTTGGCGCGACGGCGACCGCCATCGTGGTGGTGCTGGCACTGCTCACCGAGTTCGCGGGGGTGCTGGGGTCTGCTATCGGCGCCTCGCGTCGCTATGACGGCCCTCTGGGCAAGAGCGATCGCGCCCTGCTCGCCGGAGCGCTCGCCTGCTGGATCGGCGCCGGCGGCGCGCTGCCGGCCTGGCTCGGCTTGCTCATGCCGCTGGCTGCCCTGCTGCTCATCGTCACCGTCGTCAACCGGGTTCGCGCTGGGCTTGGCGAAGCCACCGCCCAGGTGGCGCGATAGGAGACTGCTATGCGCCCGGTCGAAGACCACACATTCCGTACACATGATGGTGTCGAGCTGTTCTATCGCTACTGGCCCGCGGAAACAGCCAACCCGCGTGGCGCGATCCTGATTTTTCATCGCGGCCACGAGCATTCCGGCCGGATGGCGCATCTGCCCGACGAGCTCGACCTGCCGGAGTTCGCCATGTTCGCCTGGGACGCGCGCGGACACGGACGCTCGCCCGGCGAGCGCGGTTTCAGTCCCAGCCTTGCTACCTCGGTCCGCGACGTGCAGGACTTCGTCGATCATGTCGCCGCTACCTATGGGATCGGCGTCGAGACGATGGCGGTGATCGCCCAGAGCGTCGGTGCGGTGCTGATCGCTACCTGGGTGCACGACTATGCGCCGCCGATACGCTGCATGGTGCTGGCCTCGCCGGCTTTCAAGGTGAAGCTGTACGTGCCGTTCGCACGGGGCTTGCTGTCGGCAAAATACAAATGGCGCGGCCTGTTCTTCGTCAATTCCTATGTGAAGCCGCAATTTCTCACCCACGATCCGGCGCGTATCGCGTCGTACCGGGCCGATCCGCTGATCACCCGCCCGATCGCGGTTAACATCCTGCTCGATCTTTACCGCGCAGCGGAGCGCGTGGTCAGCGATGCGCGGGCGATCACCGTGCCCACGCAACTGCTGATCTCCGGCGCCGACTGGGTGGTGCATCACCCGCCGCAGCACCGCTTCTTCGAGCGGCTCGGCACGCCGGTTAAGGAACGCCATGTGCTGCCGGGGTTCTTTCATGACACCCTGGGCGAGCAGGACCGCCCCATAGCCCTGGAGAAGGCCCGCCGTTTCATCCTCGCCCGCTTCGCCGAGCCATTGAACCGGCCCTCGCTGCTGGCGGCCGACCGGTCCGGATATACGCGTGAGGAAGCCGACGAGCTGGCGTCCCCGCTGCCGCTTGCCTCGGCGCGTGGACTGTACTGGGCGGCCACGCGGCTCGGCCTGAAGCTGGGCGGGCTGGTGTCGGACGGCATCCGCCTCGGCCACCGCACCGGGTTCGATTCGGGTTCGACGCTCGATTACGTCTACCGCAACCAACCCGCCGGGCGCGGGCGGGTCGGCCGGCTCGTCGACGCGGCGTATCTCGATTCCATCGGCTGGCGCGGCATCCGGCAGCGCAAGCTGCATGTCGAGGAGCTGCTACGCCAGGCGATGCAGCGGCTGCGCGACAAAGGCATGGCGGTGTGCGTGGTCGACATTGCCGCCGGGCACGGCCGCTATGTGCTGGAGGCGCTGGAGACCACCGTCGACCGGCCCGATTCGATTCTGCTGCGCGACTACAGCGACATCAACGTCACCGCCGGGCAGCTGCTGATCCGGCAGAAGGGACTGGCGTCCATCGCGCGCTTCGAGGCGTGCGACGCGTTCGACCGTGACCAGCTGGCGCGGATCGATCCGGCACCGACGCTCGGCATCGTGTCGGGGCTGTACGAATTGTTCGCCGACAACGCCATAGTGCAACGTTCGCTGAAGGGGCTGTCCGCCGCGATCCCTGCTGGTGGCTACCTCGTCTACACCAACCAGCCATGGCACCCGCAGCTGGAAATGATTGCCCGCGCGCTGACCAGCCACCGGCAGGGACAGGCCTGGATCATGCGCCGGCGCAGCCAGGCGGAGATGGACCAGCTGGTCGCCGCGGCGGGGTTCCGCAAGATCGACCAGCGTATCGACGAATGGGGCATCTTCAGCGTATCGATTGCGGAACGGACGGCCGCGTGACGGTGGTGCCGGCCCGCCCGTGGCGCCGCGCCGCCGGATGGCTGCTGTTGCTCGGACCGTTCTTCTTCCTCAGTTACGGCGCGGCCACCTGGGTCACCACGCTGCGCGACCATGTCGGCTCGGTGGTGTTTGCCTGGGAGCAGCAAATTCCCTTCGTACCATGGACGATCATTCCATACTGGTCGATCGATGTGCTGTACGGCATTTCGCTGTTCCTCTGCACCACGGAACGCGAGCTGGGCGTGCACGCGCGCCGTCTGCTGACGGCGCAGGTGGTTGCGGTGTCCTGCTTCATCCTGGCGCCACTGCGCTTCACCTTCGTGCGCCCGCCGGTGGATGGCGTGGCCGGTACGCTGTTCGACGCACTGAGCCGGTTCGACAAGCCGTTCAACCAGGCGCCCTCGCTGCACATCGCGCTGCTGGTGATTCTGTGGGACCGTTTCGCGCGGCATACGTCCGGACAGGCGCGATGGATAGTGCATGGATGGTTCGCCCTGATCGGCCTGTCGGTGCTGACCACCTGGCAGCACCATTTCTTCGATCTGCCGACCGGTGCGCTGCTTGGCTTCGCCTGCCTCTGGGCCTGGCCGGAATGCGCACCCAGTCCGCTGGCAACCGCCCACCTGACGACGGACCGCAGGCGGTGGTTCCTGGCCGGGTTCTATGCCGCCGGCAGCGCCGCGCTGGTTGCGTTCGCTGCGGCGGTCGGCGGCATGTGGCTCTGGTGGCTATGGCCTGCCGTGTCGCTGGGCCTGGTTGCCGGCAACTACGCGCTGTTCGGCGTCGCCGGATTCCAGAAGGCAGCGGACGGCCAGATGAGCCTCGCCGCACGCTTTCTGCTGGCCCCATATATCGCCGCCGCCTGGATCAACTCGCGCCTGTGGACCCGCGCGGAGCCGGCCTGGGTCAGCATCGGCGACGGCGTGCTGCTGGGGCGCATTCCCTCGCGCGGCACCCCGACGGCCTGGGTGGCGATGCTCGATCTGTGCGCCGAACTGCCGCGCTCGCGCGGCGTGGCAGCATACCAGGCGGTGCCGATGCTCGACCTGGTCGCGCCGGCGCCGGAGCAACTGCGACTGGCGGCGGAAATGATCGAGCGGCACCGCGCCGCCGGTCCGCTGCTGGTGTGCTGCGCACTGGGCTATGGGCGGAGCGCCGCGGCCGTCGTCGCGTGGCTGCTGTCGACCGGTCGTGCTTCCGACATCGACGCGGCGATACGGTATGTCCGGCATGTCCGCACGCGCATCGTCTTGAATGGCGAGACCAGCGCTGCCATCGTCGCCGCTGTAGGTGTGCGCCGATGAGCGAAGCGGCCCCGGACGCACGCCAGGTGCTGGCGATCGTTGCGGTCGTGCTGGAGCAGGGCGAGCGGGTCGATCACGTCTCGCGCGGCCTGACCGTGGCATCGCTCGCCGGGATGGTCGCTGTCGGCATGTTGGCCGCCCGCCCGCCGCTGCCCGCTATGCTGCTGCTCGGCGCGGCGGCTTTTGCCGGGCTGGCCGAGATCTATTTCGCCGTGCGTGTCGGGATCGACGCGGCGCTGTTTCAGCGCCTGGCCGCCGGCGCGGATGATCCGGACTGGGCGGTGCTCGATGCGGCGCTGACGCGGCTCGGGATGCTGCCTGCGGCGAAGGCCGGCCGCCCGGCGGCGGCGCGAATCGCCGGCGCGGCGCGGCTGTTGCGCTGGCAGATCGCGGCGCTGCTCGTGCAACTGGGCTTTCTCACCGCCTGCGCTTTCCGCGCCACGATGCCATGATCGCCGCCTGCGCACCCCCGGGGAAGGCCATGATCGAACGGTTCATCGCCGCTGTCGTGACCGCCTTCGCGCATGTGCTCACCGGGGTGCGGGCCAACTGGGTGGGCTGCCTGCCGGACCCTCAGCCGCGGGTCTATTACGCAAACCATTCGAGCCACGGCGATTTCGTATTAATCTGGGCCGTGCTGCCCCGGGCGGTGCAGCGCGCGACCCGGCCGGTCGCCGGCGCCGACTACTGGCTGCGCGGGAGGCTGCGCCGCTTGGTCGGCACGCGGGTGTTCAACGCCGTGCTGATCGACCGCACCGCGCAGACCCGCGAGGCCGACCCGATCGGCTTGATGGTGGCGGCACTCGATGCCGGCGCCTCATTGATCCTGTTTCCCGAAGGCACGCGCAACACCGGCGAGGACCGTCTGCTGCCGTTCCGGTCCGGCTTGTATCACTTGGCCCACGCGCGTCCGGATGTCGAACTGGTGCCGGTCTGGATCGACAACCTCAACCGGGTGATGCCGAAAGGCGAGGTGATTCCGCTGCCTTTGCTGTGCACGGTCACGTTCGGCGGGCCGCTCCGCCTCGGCAATGACGAGGACAAGACGAATTTCATCGTGCGCAGCCGGGCGGCCCTGCTGGCGCTGGCCCCCGCGAAGGACAGCGAGCCATGACGGGCATCGGCCAGGCCTACGAAGTTTTCGCCGGCATTTTCGGGGCTCTGGCGGTCGCCTCGGTGACCGGCTTCGTGCTCGACCGCCTGCACCGCGGCAGGCCGCTCCACCCGACGATCCAGAACCTGAACGCAAGGATACGCGCCTGGTGGGTGATGGTCGTGCTGATCGGCATCGCCTTCGCGTTCGGCGCCGCCGGTGTGATCATGCTGTTCGGATTCGTCTCGTTTGCGGCGCTGCGCGAATTCATCACCCTCACGCCGACCCGCCGTGGCGACCACATTGCACTGGCGACCGGCTTCTTTGTTGTGCTGCCGGTGCAATACTGGCTGATCTGGATCAACTGGTACGGGCTCTATTCGATTTTCATCCCGGTCTACGTTTTCCTGCTCCTGCCGATCATCGCGGCGCTGCGCGGCGATACCAGGGATTTCATCCGACGTATTGCCGAGGTGCAATGGGGGCTGATGATCTCGGTATTCTGCGTGTCGCATGTGCCGGCGTTGCTGACCCTGCCGATCGTCGGCTATGGGGGTCATAATCTGTTGCTGATCGCCTTCCTGGTGCTTGTTGTCCAGGCCAGCGATGTCTTGCAATATATCTGGGGGAAGCTGCTGGGCCGGCATCCGATCGCGCCGCGTTTGTCGCCGTCGAAGACCATCGAGGGGTTTGCCGGCGGCATCATCAGCGCGACGTTGCTGGGCATGGCGCTGTGGCGGATCACTCCCTTCCCGCCGCTGCAGGCGGGGCTGATGGCGCTGCTGATCACGGTGATGGGATTTTGCGGCGGTCTGGTGATGTCGGCCATCAAACGTGACCGCGGCGTCAAGGACTGGGGCCAGATGATCGAAGGCCATGGCGGAATGCTTGATCGCCTCGATTCGGTCATCTTCTCGGCACCGATTTTCTTCCATGTTACTCGGTACTATTGGAGCGGATGACGCATAGTCTGCGCGCTGGTGCACGGTTTGACCAAAATTGTGGTCGAGTCTGTCCGAAACCTGGGGGCCGGCTGGCATTGGGGGTAGAGACCGTCCGGAAACTGCTGGAAAAACATAGCGAGCACGCGGCAACGGACCTTCGTCGTTGCGAGAGAGTGGCGAAGGTTGGTTGCTGGCAAATCGCGCCCGAACCCGCCGGAGCCTGTCGTGGCTGAGCCGTTCCGGTTGCCACTGTTCCCCGATCGGGCAGCTCTCGTTCGCATCCGCCCCGAGCTGAACGCGTGGCGCTATTACCACATCGAAATCTGGCCCGACATGTTCGGCCGCGCCCTCCTTCTGCGTCACTGGGGTCGCATCGGCACTCGGGGATGTCGGTGGCTCGATCCCCACCCCGATCCCGTTGCTGCGATCAATGCCCTCGCCGAACTCGTCCGTCGCAAGCGACGCTGCCCCTCCCGGCTGCGCGGCTGCGCGGCTGACCGGCCCGGCCGCTGCCGCCACGATTCTCGGGTCCGGCCGCAGCACCGGTGATGGGCAGGCTGACCACGCCGGTCGGTGCAATATTCTGATCGCGGAGGGCAACGGTCGCGCCGACCAGGTGATCGATCAGCCACCGTGCCGCCGGGCCGGGGACGCGATCTGCCCGCGTGGCGGCGAAGATTGGCAAGCGGACCCGCCCCTCGCGCTCCAACTCCGGCGCCCGCAACGCCACCGGCACGAGATCCGCCGCCAGCAGCGGCACACGATGGAGCAACGGCGATTCACTGCCGAAATCGACCAACAGGCCGAGCGCGCAGCGGCCTTCCAGGACCATACTGGCGGCGCTGCCGAGCGTCTCGACATAGAC
>CAIXDS010000151.1 GCA_903918195.1 uncultured Acetobacteraceae bacterium
ACTCCTCACCCCCCTCTTCCCAAAGCCCTAAACGAATGGGTTCTAAGGGCTCCGCCCTTAGCGGGGTCCAGGGGCAGAGCCCCTGGCCTTCCTTCACCGATTGCCCTGGCCGCTCCCCTGCCGGCGCCTCACTTACCAAGCCAGACAAAAGTCAGTTCATGCTTGTTATGGAACAGGTGCATCACCCGTCCGCCCGGGATCGCCGCGAAGGCGGCGGCGGCGTCGTGGTCGGTGGCGCCCTGGAACTTCAGGGTGCACACGATCCGCCGCACCGCACCCGCGGCGATCCAGCGCTGCACCAGCGCGAGCAGCCGGTCGGGGTAGGCGATCACGTCGCTGAACAGCCAGTCCGCCGGCTCCGGCGCCACCCCGAAGGCGCTCTCGCGCCGCGCGGTCACACCCGGCATGGCGGCCACCTCCGGGTCGAGATCGGCGCGGTCAACGGCGATCACCTCGGCGCCGAGCCGGGCGATCGCCCAGGTCCAGCCGCCCGGGGCGGCGCCGAGGTCGATGCAGCGCTCGCCCGCCAGCGGCCAGGCGCCGATGAGCGTGCAGGCCTCCCACAGCTTGAGGTAGGCGCGGCTGGGCGGGCCGGTGCGGTCCTCCTCAAAGCGGCATTCGCCGTTCACGAAGGGGCTGGTCTTGGTCGGGCTCGCCAGCACGACATCGGGCGCCAGCAGCGTCCAGGCACCAAGATGGGAGGCCGGCGCCGGCTCGGGAAAGCGCAGTTTGCGGCTTTTCACCGGCGGCAGGCGGGCGGCGATCAGCGCCATGCGCCGGTGGTGGGCGGCGGCATAGGCGGCCCAGTTGCGCTGCAACCCGCGCAGCCCGTCGGCGGCGGCCTTCACCGAGGGGGCGGCGATTTCGCGCGGCGCGGTCCACACATCCAGCGCCCAGGCCGCCGCGACCGGCGGGTCGGGCGACAGGGCGAGCCGGCCGTGCCAGGAGGCGATGCGCACGCCGGCGCGGGCAAGCTCCTCGGCGAGCGTGGTTTCCAGCCCCTCGGGCGCGAGATAGGCGCTGCCGATCACCGCGCCCGCAGGGCCGACAGCCCGAGCAGCGCCCAGCCCAGCATCAGCAGCACCCCGCCGGCCGGCGC
This sequence comes from uncultured Acetobacteraceae bacterium, assembly GCA_903918195.1. Lineage (GTDB taxonomy): Bacteria > Pseudomonadota > Alphaproteobacteria > Acetobacterales > Acetobacteraceae > Rhodovastum. Next base: position 1,100 of record CAIXDS010000151.1, read on the forward strand.
CACCAGGCCCCAGGAGACGCCGCGCAGCGCCAGCGAATAGACCGCGCCGCAGAACAGCAGCAGGCCGAGCGCGAAGGCCGCCCCGGCGAGATGCGCGAACCGGCCGCCGCGCGGCGCCCAGATGCCGGCCAGGATCAGCGCCGGCGCGTGCCAGCCCTGCATCTGCACCGCGCTGTTCACCATCCGCAGCGCCGCCGGGTCGAGCGCGGACAGCCCATGCGCCGCAACGGCCGCCATCGCCACGCCGGCCAATCCGGCCAGCGCGCCAAGCCCGATCCACAGCCGGTCCAACAATCCCGTCATCTATCCCAGCTTAAGCTTCGCCGGCCTGTTCCGCCATCCGATCCGGCGATATACTGGCCGAATGCCTCGCGGTGACCTGTTCCCCGATATCGGCCCCTTCGAGACCGGCTATCTGCCGCTCTCGGGCACCCATGTCATGTACTGGGAGCAGGTGGGCAACCCGCGCGGCAAGCCGGTGCTGTTCCTGCACGGCGGCCCGGGCGCCGGGGCGGGCGCGGTGCACCGGCGGTTCTTCGACCCCGGTTTCTGGCGCACCATCATCTTCGACCAGCGCGGGGCTGGGCGGTCACGCCCGCTCGGCGGGCTGGAGGACAACACCACCGGCCACCTGGTCGCCGATATCGAGGTGCTGCGCACGCATCTGGGCATCGAGCGCTGGCTGCTGTTCGGCGGCTCCTGGGGTTCGACGCTGGCGCTCGCCTATGCCCAGGCGCATCCGGAGCGGGTGGCGGGCTGCGTGCTGCGCGGCGTGTTCCTCGGCCGGCGCGCCGAGGTGGACTGGTTCCTGCACGGCGTCGCCGCGGTGTTCCCCGACGCCCATGCCGCCTTCATCAGCCACCTGCCCGAGGCCGAGCAGGGCGATCTGCTGGGCGCCTATCTGCGCCGGCTGACCCACCCCGACCCGCGGGTGCACATGGCGGCGGCGCGCGCCTGGTCGGTCTATGAGGGGTCCTGCAGCACGCTGCTGCCCAGCCCCGAAACGGTGGCGAGCTTCGCGCTGGACCGCACCGCGCTCGGGCTGGCGCGCATCGAGGCGCATTACTTCGCCCATGACCTGTTCCTGCCGCCGGAGGGGCTGCTGGGGCACATGGACCGCCTCGCCCATGTCCGGGCGGAGATCGTGCAGGGCCGCTACGACATGGTCTGCCCGGCGCGCACCGCCTTCGAACTGGCCGCCGCCTGGCCGACGGCGCGGCTGACCGTGGTGCCCGATGCCGGGCATTCGGCGCTGGAGCCCGGGGTCCGGCGGGCGCTGGTGGCGGCGGTGGAGCGTTTTCGCGGACTTGGCTGACGCGGTGGCCGGGGAAGCCGCCCGGCCGATCCGGAGGGAAGGCTCGACACCAGCGGGAGCGCGGCCGTAATGTCCGGAACTTTTGACGTACGAAGGAAAGCGCGATGACGCGCCATGTCGTGCCGTTTCGTGTCGTTGCCTGCGTCTGCGCGGCGACGATGCTGGTGCCGCCTTGGGGCCTGCCAACGGGCGTGGCACAGGCGCAGCCGGTTGACGCCGCGGCAGCGCAAGCGCCTGCCTACAGCCCGGAGCAACTCGACGCGCTGCTGGCCCCGATCGCGCTCTATCCGGACGCGCTGCTCACCCAGGTGTTGATGGCCAGCGCCTGGCCGCTGCAGGTGGTGGAAGCAGCGCGCTGGGTCAGCGCGCCGGGCAATGCCGCGCTGCAGGGCGATGCCCTGGCGCAGGCGCTGCAGACGCAGCCCTGGGACCCGGCGGTGAAGTCGCTGGTGCCGTTCCCCACCGTGCTGGCGCTGATGAACAGCCAGCTCGACTGGCTGCAGCAGCTTGGCTACGCCGTCGCCACCCAGCAGGGCGACGTGCTGGATTCGGTGCAGCGGCTGCGGCGTCAGGCGCAGGGGACAGGCTGCCTGAAAACCACCGAGCAGCAGGTGGTCAGCATGCAGGGCCAGACGATCGTCATCGCGCCGGCCAGCCCGCAGGTGGTGTATGTGCCGGCCTACAACCCGACGGTGGTGTATGGCGCCTGGCCGTACCCGGCCTATCCGCCAGTGTATCTGCCGCCGCCGCCCGGCTATGCCGTTGGTAACGCGCTGTTGACCGGCATCGCCTTCGGCGTCGGGGTGGGCATCGTGGCGTCGCTGTGGAACGTCGGCTCGCCGAACTGGGGCTATCGCAACGTCAACGTCAACGTGAACCGCTGGAACACGATCAACGTCAACCGCCCACCGATCAGCAACCCGGGCTGGCGCCCACCTCCGCCGGCCGGGGGCGGTGGGTGGCGGCCTCCGGCAGGCGGGCCGGTGGGACCGCCGCGGCCCGGCGGCGGCCTGCCGCCGAACGCCATCGGCCGGTCGTCGGTGGCGGTGCCCGGCAATCTGGTGCAGCGCCCGCCGGCAGGACGCCCGGGCGGACCCGGCGGCCCGCAAGGACAGCGGCCGGGCGGACCCGGCGGCATCAACGGCCCCGGGAACGCTGGCCAGCGTCCCGGCGGGGGACCACCGCCAGGCGTACAGCGGCCGGCTGGCGGGCCGCCTTCTGGCGTGCAGCGGCCGGGCGGCGGCCAGGCGGCGCGGCCGGCTCAGCCGGGCGGCGGCGCACGCCCGTCCGCGCCTGCTGCCCGGCCACCGGCCTTCAACACGCAGCAGGGCAACCGCGCCCCGCAATACGGCCAGCGCGGCCAGCAGAGCCGGCAGATGTCGCGTCCCGCACCGCAAGCCCAGGCGCCGCGCGCGCAGCCGCGTGCACAGGCGGCGCCGCCCGGGGGTGGCGGCGGGGGCGGTGGGCGCGGCGGGGACCGCCGTCGATGAGGGAGGCTTGGATCATGGCCGGCTTGGTCGGACGCATTCTTGGTCTTCTCTTCGTGCTGGCGGCCTTCGCGGCGCCGGCGGCGGCAGCAGATTACGCCACGCAGGAGGAAGCGGTGGCGGCGCTGGAGGCGGCGCTCAAGGCCGACGACCCGGGCGCCCTGCGCGCCGTGTTCGGCCCGGACCGCGAAGCCTTGCTCGGCTCGGGCGACAAGGTCGCCGACCACAACGCCCGGCAGCACTTCCTGGAGGAATTCGAAACCGCGCACCGGCTGCAGGCGGAGGGCGATAACCGCCGCGTGCTGATCGTCGGCGCCAATGACTGGCCCTCGCCGATCCCGCTGGTGCAGGCCGGCGGGCGCTGGCATTTCGATATCGTCGAAGGTGCCCAGGTCATCGCCGACCGGCGCATCGGCGAGAACGAGCTTGCCGCCATCGGCAGCCTGCTCGCCATTGTCGATGCCGAGCGCGCCTATTTCGACCTTCGCCATGAATATGCGCGCCGGATGCTCGCCAACCCGGGACAGCAGGACGGGCTGTACTGGCCGACCGAGGACGATGCCGCCCCCAGCCCGCTGGCGGGACTGGCGGCGATCGCCGAGGCGGAAGGCTATTCGCTCGACCCGCTACAGAAATCGCCGGCACCATTCCGGGGCTATTTCTTCCGCTTTCTGACCGGCCAGGGTCCGTCCGCGCCGGGCGGGGCAAAATCCTGGCTGCAGGGGGCGAAGCTGGCCGACGGTTTCGGCGTGCTCGCCTGGCCGACACGCTACGGAAACTCCGGCATCATGTCGTTCCAGGTCGGGCCGGACGGGGTGGTGTTCCAGAAAGATCTGGGGCCGGACACCGACGCCGCGGCGGCGCACATCACCCGCTACGACCCGGATCTGTCCTGGGCGCGGGTTGACGTCAAAGACTGATCCACCAACGACCGGCCCCTTTCCCGCCGCTGCCGTTGGCGGCATGAAGCGGCGATGTCTGACCCGACCCGCGAAGCCGCCTTCGACCTGCTCTCCGCCGTGCTCGACCGGCACCGCCCGCTGGAGGAGGCGCTGGACGCGCTGCCCGCCCTGGAGCCGCGCGACCGCGCCGCCGCCCATCGCCTCGCCGCCGGAACGCTGCGCCGGCTCGGCACGCTGGACGCGGTGCTGGAGCCCTTTTTGCGCAAGGCACCGCCCGCGCCCGTGCGCCATGTGCTGCGACTCGGCGCGGCCGGCGTGCTGCTGCTCGGCACCCCGGCGCATGCGGCGGTGGCAACCTCGGTGGCGCTGGCCCGGGCGCGCGGGCTGACGCCCTTCGCCGGGCTGGTGAACGCCGTGCTGCGCCGGGTGGCGCAAGCCGGCCCGGCGGCGCTCGACGGGCTGGACGGGCCTCGGCTGGACACGCCGCCCTGGCTGTGGGCGGCCTGGGGCGACGAGGCCCGCGCCATCGCCGAGGCGCACCAGCACGAGGCGCCGCTCGATCTCTCGCTCGCCCCCGGCGCCGAACCCCCGCCGGGTGGCGAAGAACTGCCGACCGGCTCCTGGCGCTACCCTGCCGGCACCCGCGTCACCGACCTGCCCGGCTACGCCGAGGGCGCGTTCTGGGTGCAGGATGCCGCCGCGGCGCTGCCGGCGCGGCTGGTGGCGGCGCGCGCCGGCGAACACGTCGCCGATCTGTGCGCCGCCCCGGGCGGCAAAACCGCGCAACTGGCCGCCACCGGCGCGCAGGTGACGGCGGTGGAGCGCGACCCGGCGCGGCTGGACCGGCTGCGCGCCAATTTCGTCCGGCTGCGGCTGGAAACAGACTGCGTGGTTGCCGACGCGGCTTCGTGGCGGCCGGCGGCGCCGCTGGATGCGGTGCTGCTGGACGCGCCGTGCAGCGCCACAGGCACCATCCGCCGCCATCCCGACGTGCCCCACCTGAAACGCGCCCGCGACATCACGGCGCTGACGGCGCAGCAGGACCGCCTGCTGGATGCCGCCTGGGCGATGCTGCGGCCGGGCGGGCGGCTGGTCTATGCGGTGTGCTCGCTGCAAGCCAATGAGGGACCGCAGCGCGTGGCCGCGGCGCTGCAGCGGCTGGACCTGCGGTCTGACCCGGTGCGCGCCGAGGAAGTGCCCGGGCTCGCCGAAGCGATCACCCCGGAGGGCGCGCTGCGCACCACCCCCGCACTCTGGGCCGGACGGGGCGGCCTGGACGGGTTCTTCGTCGCCCGGCTGATTCGCCCCCCCTGCTGACCAGCGCCGGCTTCTGCTACAAGGATGATCGGTGGCTTGTGCGGAGCCGAGTCCCATGGCTAGAAACGTCACGATGGTCCAGCGTTTCCCTGTCCACGGCGATCGAGGCCGGCACCCCGGCCGCCCGGAGCGTACGCATGAGTAGCTGGTTTCGCGGCGTGCGGATGCGGATGGCCAAGCTGCCCAGCCTGCGCATGAGTCGGGTGCCGGACGCGCCGGCGCTGCCGGTGCGTGATCCCTGGCCTGGCGATCCGGGGCGCGGGGCGGAACTGCTGAAGGGCGCCTTGTCGCTGGGCGGCCGCGTGGTCACCGTGCGAACCGGCGGCTTCGACGACCCCGACAGCGCGCCGGGTCTGCGCGCCACCGCGCACGGCTTCACCTGGCTGCGCGACCTGCGCGCCCTCGGCACCGATGCCGCGCGCATGCGGGCGCGGGCGCTGGTGGCCGACTGGATCACGGTCAGCCATCTCGACAGCATCGCCGACCGGCCGGACGTGGCCGGGGCGCGCATCGCCGCCTGGCTCGGCCATTACGATTTCTTCGCCGCCTCCGCCGATGACGCGTTCCGCCAGAAGCTGATGGCCCGGCTGGTTTCCGACGCCCGCAGCCTGGCGGCGGCCCTGCCCACCGAGGAGGAGGACGGGCGCGCGCTGACGGCGGTAAAGGGGCTGATCGCCGCCGCGGTGGCGCTGCCCGACCGTGCCGGCTTCCTCAACCGGGCGCTGCGTGTGCTGCCGCAGGAACTGGCGCGGCAGGTGCTGCCGGATGGTTGCCACGCCGAGCGCAGCCCGGCGCAGCTGATGGTGGCGCTGCAGGACCTCACTGAAATCCGCGCCCTGCTGCAGGCCGCCCAGACGCAGCCGCCGCAGGCGCTGGGCAGCGCCCTCGAGCGGATGGGTCCGGCGCTGCGCAGCCTGCGCCACGGCGATGGCGGGCTGGCGCTGTTCAACGGCAGCAAGGAAGAAAACCCCGCGCTGGTCGAGCTGGTGCTGGCCCAGGCCGGCCGCAGCGGCCGCGCCCCTTCGTCGCTGACCGAGGGCGGATTCCAGCGGCTGCAGGCCGGACGCTCGGTGCTGATCGTCGATTGCGGCGCGCCGGCGCCGCCCAAGCTCGACCGCTTCGCGCATGCCGGCACCCTGAGCTTCGAGCTGTCGGTCGGGCGCGATCGTATGATCGTGAATTGCGGCGCCGCCCCGGCAGCCAGCGGCGAATGGCACGACGCCGCCCGCTCGACCGCCGCGCATTCGACCCTGATCATCGGCGACACCAATTCCTCCGAACTGCGGCCCGAGGGGCTCGGCCGACGCCCGGAGCATGTCGAGGCACAGCGCCAGGAAGCGGCCGGCGCCCACTGGCTGGAGGCGAGCCACGACGGCTACGCCCGGCCCTTCGGCGCCATCCACCGCCGCCGGCTGTACGTGGCCGAGAGCGGCGAGGACATCCGCGGCGAGGACGCGGTGGAGGCGGCGACTCCGCAGCCCTATGTGGTGCGCTTCCACCTGCACCCGACCGTCGATGCCACCGTGCAGCAGGACGGCGACGCGGTGCTGCTGCGCCTGCCCGCCGGCAGCAGTTGGCGGCTGCGGGCGGACGGGGCGCATCTGGCGCTGGAGGAGAGCATCTACCTCGGCGGGACGGAACCGCAGCGCAGCGAGCAGGTGGTGCTGACCGGTTTTCAGGACGGGCCGCAGACGGTGAAGTGGGCGATTACCAAGGTTGGATAGGCCGGTGCCGGGCGAGTGCGGGTCAGTGTCCGCCAGCGGTCAAAGCCAACCTGCAGAGCGTCATGAATAGATTTCTCCGTCTCCTGCTCCCCGCCTTTTGCGCGATCGTGTTCGCGGCGCCCTGCTTCGCGGGCGCCCACCCGGCATGCGGCCCCGACGCGGTCGGCGTGGCGCGCGTCATCCCCATTAACGGTGGGCAGGGGCTGGCGCTCGGCCTGCAGAGCTACCCGCGCACGCTGGATTTGCACGATCATGAAGTCGTGCTGACATTCGATGACGGGCCGGCGGGGCCGACACCGCTGGTCCTGGATGCCCTGGCGCGGGAATGCGTCCGGGCCACCTTCTTCCTCGTCGGCCACAATGCCGAAGCCCTGCCCGATCTGGTCCGGCGAGAGATTGCCGAAGGCCATAGTGTCGGTAGTCATTCCTATAGCCACCCGGCCAGCACGCTGCGGTTGATGAACGACGCGACGGCCAGGGCCGATATCGAGCGAGGCATCGCGGCCGTTGAAACGGCGGGCTATGGCCACGCAGGTATCAGCCCGCATACCCCCTTCTTCCGGTTTCCCGGCTTCGCCGATACGCCGGCCTTGCTCTCGTTTCTCGCCGGGCGTGGGATCACCGTGTTCGGTTCGGATTTGTGGGCCTCCGACTGGCGGAAGATGACGCCGGAAGCGGAACTCGACTTGGTGATGTCGCGGCTGGAGAAGCTCGGCAAAGGGATTATTCTGTTTCACGATAGCAAGCTGGCGACCGCGCAGATGCTGCCGGCATTTCTGCGCCAGCTCAAGACCAGGGGCTACCGGGTTGTCCATATGACGCCAGGTGCCGGTCCGACGCCGGTGACCGCCGCGCCGCCCGGATGGACGTCAACCACCGAGGCGATTATTGCCAAGACGTTGGGTGGAGACGCCATGTCCGGCGAGGCGCCGGGAGGGCGTTAGGATTGCTTTGGGTCGGGGGCGGCCGTTTCGGCCGGTGTGTGTGGGTAGGATTGTAGGGTGTAATGCCGGTAGGCATTGCACCATCGCGCGCCATCGAGGAAAGTGGCGCAATACGAGGGTATTGCACCGCTTGCTTGAAGCCCATCATCTACTGCCAGGGATGCCTGAAATGCTCTCGCTCAGGATGGCCGCGATGAGTTTGGCTGTGACGATCTCGGCGCCTGTAAAGGCAGCCGAAATCGCTGCCATCGAGCGCAATATCATCATGATTTCCGGGGAGATCGTTAAAGGCGACGCCGACAAATTTGCAACCATCGTCGTGACTGCGCCCGCTGATACCGTCGTCATCCTATCCAGTGGAGGCGGAGGGATTTTCGAGAGCATGATGATCGGCGAGGCGATCCGCGCACGGCATTTCGCAACCGGCATCCCAAATGATGCCACCTGTGCGTCGGCATGCGGACTAATCTGGCTGGCTGGAATACCTCGGTATATTGGCAGCACAGGCAGGGTGGGGTTCCATGCCGCCTACGTCGTGAAGGAGGGAGTGGCTTCCGAGACTGGCAGCGGGAATGCCGTGGTTGGGGCCTATCTCACCAATCTCGGGCTTTCATATGAGGCGATTTTTTACGTCACCTCAGCAGCCCCTGATAACATAACATGGTTGCATACAGCCGACGCCAAACGCATTGGCATCGACGCAATTACCGTCGAGAAGAAGACGGACGAAACACCCGCACCGCCGAAGGTCGCACAGCTACCTGATGGATCGCCGCTTGAGCAGAAGGTGATGGGGCTGATCGTGTCCTATTATGCTCTTTGGTCACGCGATGGCACGGACGTTGAGGCTTTGGCACAATACTACAAGGACTCGGTGGCGTTCTATGGCGCGGTCACGTCACTCGCCAAGATCATGGATGAAAAGCGGAAGTTTTCTGTCCGGTGGCCAATCCGGAAGTACACGGTCCGGACTAACACGCTGTTCGCCAAATGCTCCGGTGCTTGCTCGATCACGGGTGTAGTCGAATGGGATGTCGCGAGTGTCGAGCGCAATGCGCATTCGACCGGAACAGCCAATTTCGTGGTCAAGTTTGACCCCGCCAGTGGGCGGATCATCGCCGAGGATGGTTCAGTGTTAGCCAGCCATTCGGAAAGGCTGAATGCCACGCCTCAAACCTCGCCGCCGGTCGCGTCTCTCCCGATACCCGCTGCACCGCAACCCGTTCCACAGCAACCGCTCCCACCTGCCGGCGGTGGTTGGACACCGGAACAAATGACGGCGTCGGGAACATCGTCATTTGCTGCGGGACGGGTAGATCGCACGGACTACGAAAAATGGTTTGAGGCGCTCGCGCCGGGACCATACCAAGAAGGCGCTATGTTCTGGGCGGAGAACCGCAGCATCAAGCCAACTCCGACCTGCAATCAAGCAAACCGTCAGCCGCTGTGGATCATGGGATGCTCTGCTGGCAAGGCAAAGCTCGACAACAGCGACTACAGGCGCAGGACAGACCGGAACTACTGGTTGGGCTGGAACAGCGTTTGATACTGATCACATAGGCAGCATAGTCGGCCACCATCGCACGTTCAGTTTTGATCGTTACCAGATATGCTGAAAGACAAGAAATGGAGCTCTGCTTTTTGAATTTTTTTGTTAGTGTCCGTCCGGAAAGTTCCCGTGGAAAAAGAGGGGGTTACGAGCGGCCGCTGGTGACCTTCTCATCGAGAGTTCAATTGGATGGCCTGCCGTTGTCCTGGAGCGCGGTTGGGCGCGTTGTGGTCCACCGCTAACGTCCGGATATCACACATGAACTTTCCGGACGGACACTTAGATATGGCTGGTCTGCTCCCGGCTCAGGACCGGACCTCTGACCGACAGCAGCGTTGGTCTGAGCGCGATGTAGGGCGGGAAAGCGTAGCGCATCCCACCGTCGCAACTGGAGGTTCGGTTTGCGTTGGCGGAGGTAACGCGCCAGCTCGCAAGAGGCTGGATACGCTTCGCTTTCCCGTCCTACGCTTGCTGTCATGACCGGACGAGTGCTGGCGTTAACAGACCACTCGTGACCGGCGGCGGCACTGTGCATCCGGCCAGCAGAAGAGAATGGACATAAAGGTTTCGGGCGGGGGAAAGCTGGTGGCGTACGCTGGCCTGGGCGGCAGCCTGCCAGTCTTCCGCTTTCAATGCCTTCACCAGGGTTGGCCATCGGGACGGGAACTTGGTCGGACCCAGGTTAAAAATCATGTCGAACAACGCCAAACGGACATTGTCCGAAAATGAATCAAACTCTCGTTTGTAGCCATGTGCCACGGTAAAGTTGCGCTGAAGGTAGCGATGGAATTCATCGATGTGGCGATCCAAGAGCCAGTCGATTTCGTGTGCCGTCATAAAAATATCGCTTGCCCCGGCAAGGTTCTTGTAGTGGGCCGATCCCCAGGTACGCGTCTTGTGGTCGTTCTCACCACGGTAGGTGAACGATTCGGCCTTGACGGCCCTGAACGCCGCGATGATTTCCGGCGCGGTCGCAGGCTTCAGGTCGCTGCGATGCGTCAACTTCAGACACGCCGCCTCGGCCTCGTTACTGACGAGGTGGCCGACCCCGATGGTCACCTGGCCGATCGAGTCCCGATAGAAGTAGTCGCGAGACCCTTCATATTTTTTGAGCGCGCTCGCCAGCGCGTGGCGAAACGTTGCATTCAGAGCCATGATGGCGTCCCCGGATCAGGTCTGTGGCAGATCACTTACGCCTGGAAACGGAACTACAGCAAGGCGGCGCGGCACGCCCCGTGCCGGCCGTAACCGGTCACGGCAATCTGGCCCATCCGACTGGCAGAACGATCAAGGAAAGAGTGGTGATTTGAAGATCCTCGAAATTATCAACGTCGATTTTTCCCTCCGGCATTTTCTCGTTCCGCTGATGCGGGGCATCCGCGACCGTGGCCACGAGGTGGTCGGCGTCTGCGCCGAAGGTCCGTTGCTGGCCTCCGTGCGCGCGGAAGGGTTCCGCATTGAGAGTGTGCCGATGGCGCGCAGCTATTCCCCGCTTGCGCAATGGCGGGCCTACCGCGCGCTGCTGGACCTGCTGCGGCGGGAAAAGCCCGACATCGTGCACGGGCACATGCCGATCTCCGGCTTTCTCGCCCGCGTCGCCGCCCGCGCGGCCGGGGTGCCGAAAATCGCCTATACCTGCCATGGCTTCCTGTTCAACCAGCCCGGCCCCTGGTGGCGGCGGGCGATGGCCTTCGCCATGGAATGGACCGGCGGGCGGCTGACCGATGTGCACATGACCGTCTCGAACGAGGAGGCGGCCGACGCCCGCCGGCTGCACATCCATAAGCGGTCGATCGGTATCGGCAATGGCCGCGACCCGTCCCGGTTCCACCCAGACGCCGATGCCCGCGCCCGCATCCGCGCCGAACTGGGCGTGCCGGAGGCGCGGGTGGTGGTGATCGTCGTCTCCCGTCTGGTGCGCCACAAGGGCCACCCGGAATTGCTGGCCGCCATGCGGGAGGTGGATGCCGAGCTGTGGGTGGTCGGCAACCGGCTGGCGTCCGACCATGGCGAGGACCTCGAACCCTGTTTCGCCGCAAGCGGCCTGGGGCCGCGGCTGCGCCGGCTGGGCTACCGCGAGGATGTGCCGGCGCTGCTCGCCGCCGCCGACATCTTTGCCCTGCCGAGCCATTTCGAGGGGCTGCCGATGTCGGTGATCGAGGCGATGCTGGCCGGCCTGCCGGTGGTCGCCACCGACGTGCGCGGCCCGCGCGAGCAGGTGGAGGCGGGACGCACCGGCCTGCTGGTGCCACCCCGCGACGTTGCCGCCCTCGCGGCGGCGCTGCGGCGCCTCGCCGACACGCCGGCGCTGCGGGTGGACATGGGTCTGGCCGGCCGGGCGCGCGCCCTGGACCGCTACGATGAGGCCAGGGTTGTGGCCCGCACGCTGGATTTGCTCGGGCTGTAGGGTTATGCGGGCGGCATCAAGCTGACCGGAGGCCCGCCATGACCGACATCGTCCCGATCCGCCGCGCGTTGATTTCCGTGTCCGATAAGACGGGACTGGTCGATTTCGCCCGGGCGCTGGCGGCGCGTGGCGTCGAAATCCTGTCCACCGGCGGCTCGGCCAAGGCCATCCGTGATGCCGGGATCGCGGTGACCGAAGTGTCCGCCCATACCGGCTTCCCGGAAATCCTGGACGGGCGGGTCAAGACGCTGGTGCCGCAGATCCATGGCGGCATTCTCGGCCGGCGCGACCTGCCCGAGCATCTGGCCCAGATGGCACAGCACGGCATCGCCCCGATCGACCTTGTGGCGGTCAATCTCTACCCGTTCGAGGCGACGGTGGCGCGCGGCGCGGCGTTCGAGGATTGCGTCGAGAACATCGACATCGGCGGCCCGGCGCTGATCCGCGCCGCGGCGAAAAACCACGATTTCGTCGCCGTGCTGACCGAGGCGGCCCAGTACGCCGAGGTGCTGGCCGAGCTGGCGGCGCAGGATGGCACCTCGCTGGCGCTGCGCCGCCGGCTGGCCGGCGAGGCCTACGCCCGCACCGCCGCCTACGACGCCGCCATCGCCGCCTGGTTCGCCGGGCAGCGCGGCGAGGCATTCCCGACGCGGCTGACCGTGTCGGGCACGCTGCGCCAGGGGCTGCGCTATGGCGAGAACCCGCACCAGCAGGCGGCCTTCTACGGCACCGAGGCGCGGCCGGGGGTGGCCAGCGCCACCCAGGTGCAGGGCAAAGAACTGTCCTACAACAACCTCAACGACACCGACGCCGCCTTCGAGTGCGTCGCCGAGTTCGCGGCACCGACCGTGGTGATCGTGAAGCACGCCAACCCGTGCGGGGTGGCGAGTGCGGCGACCCTGGCCGAGGCGTGGGACGCGGCGTTGCGCTGCGACCCGGTGTCGGCCTTCGGCGGCATCATCGCGGTGAACCGCACGCTCGACGAGACGGCGGCGGAGCGGTTCGCCGCCATCTTCACCGAGGTGATCGTGGCGCCGGACGCGACCGAGGGTGCGCGGGCGGTGCTGGCGCGGAAAAAGAACCTGCGGCTGCTGCTGACCGGCGGCCTGCCCGACCCGGCGGCGCCGGGGCTGACCTTCCGCAGCCTCTCGGGCGGTTTTCTCGCCCAGTGGCGCGATGCCGGCCGGGTCGCGCGCGAGGCGGTGAAAGTGGTGACGCAGCGGGCGCCCACCGAGGCCGAACTGGACGACCTGATCTTTGCCTTCCGGGTCTGCAAGCACGTGAAGTCGAACGCCATCGTCTATGCCAAGGGCGGCGCCACGGTGGGCGTCGGCGCGGGGCAGATGAGCCGGGTGGATTCGGCCCGCATCGCCGCCTGGAAAAGCGAGGAAGCGGCGAAGGCGGCCGGCCTGCCGGGGCGGCTGGCGGAGGGCAGCGTGGTCGCTTCCGACGCGTTCTTCCCCTTCGCCGACGGGCTGGAGGCAGCGGTGGCGGCCGGAGCGACGGCGGTGATCCAGCCCGGCGGCTCGATGCGCGACGCCGAGGTGATCGCGGCCGCCGATGCGGCGGGGATTGCCATGGTGCTGACCGGGATGCGGCATTTCCGACACTGAGCGGGAGAAGGAAGGCCAGGGGCTCTGCCCCTGGACCCCGCTAAGGGCGGAGCCCTTAGAACCCATTCGTTTAAAGGGCTTTGGGAAGAGGGGGGGGGAGGAGAAGCTGCGGCCCCTCCTCACCCCCCCTCTTCCCAAAGCCCTTCAAGTGATGGGGTCCA
>CAIXDS010000152.1 GCA_903918195.1 uncultured Acetobacteraceae bacterium
CGCCGCCGCCTGCACCGCCTGCCTGTTGCTGCAGGCCAGTTTTGAAGCCGACGATCCCGCGCAGGAAGGCCGCACCACCTGGGACATCTACCGCGCACTGCCACGCGCCAGCAGCGGCGACCGGGCCGTGGCGGAAATCTTCCGCATCCTGCGCATTGTCCGCAAAGTGGCGCTGCACCGCGAGGGCACCGTGGTGGCCGAGGGCGGACTGCTCCGCTTCTTTGGTGCGATCGACGGCACCGTGCTGGCGCTCAACATCTCGCCCGCGGGGCTCGCCCTGCTGGAATCGGTGGTGGCGTACTATCTCGGTTCGTTTTCACAACCGTACAGCGCCGCCTATGTCGAAGCCATGGTGCTGCGCTACTACGCTGACATCGTTGGCGAGATAAAGCGGTTCAGCGACGAGGGCCGCTCGCTGTTCCAGTTCCGCGAGCCGCTCCGGCTCAACCGCCACCTGCGGCTCGAGTGCGACACCGGGCGCGTGCGCATCATCGACGATTGCTGCCATTTCGAGATCAGCGAGGCGTCACGCGATGCCGCGCGCTTCCCGATCGACTTCTTCGCTGTCATCCGTGACGTGCTGCACATCATCCCTATCGAGGCGATGTCGAATGGCACGATCGTGGTCGCGGACCTGCCGCGCTGGCGGGCGCGTGGCACCGAAGACAGCGCCTTGCCCGCGAGCTTCCGTATGCGCTTTGCTCACGAAATCATGCCCACCGACGTGCCGATGACGTGACGCGCCGTTCCGAACTTCTCCAGTCCCGCACAAGCACGAGGTTCCCATGCCCGCCGACGGCCATCTCAAGGTTGCCCTGACCACCAACAGCCTGGTGCAGGTGGATGCCGGCTTCGCAGATGCGCGGCAGGTCGTGTTCTATCGGGTGACCCGCGACGGCGCGACATTTGAGGACGTCGTGAAAATGCACCACGCGATGCCCAGGACCGCCGGGGCCAAGACCACCGGCGACGTGAAGCCGGGCTTCGGCCGTAACGGCGGGGCCTGCATGATGGCGGACGACCTCGCCTCCGACGCGGCCGCTGGCGACATGGTGAGCACCCGCGTGGCCGCGCTTGCAGGATGTTCGATCCTGATCACGAAGGGCATCAGCGACCTCGCCGCCATGCGCGTGCAGGAAGCCGACATCTTCCCCGTCAAGACCGAGGGGATGCATGAGATCGACGCGGTGCTTGACCGACTGCAGACCTTGCTGAAGGGCAATCCGCCGCTGTGGCTGCGCCGCGTGCTGCGCGACGAGCAGGGTAGGGCGCTCCCTCTCGACGAGCAGGGATTGTGACCACGTCGGCTCTGCAGGATCGTGCCAGGCCACCGGGGCGATGTGGCCGCCCCGGCTGCTTCCGTGGCGGCAAGCTGCGGAGCAACGCCGTCCAGGCAGTCGTGCTGGAGCAGGTCATGGCCCGCCTCGGCGGACGGCTCGTGCTGCAGCACGTGTCGCTCGCCATTCCCGGCGGTGCCATCACGGCAATTGTCGGTCGGTCCGGAGCAGGCAAGACCACGCTCATCCGCACGCTGAACGGTCTGGTCCGCCCGTGCAGCGGAACGGTGCAGGTCGCCGGGGTTGGCACGCTGGATGGGCCGCAATCGTGGCGCGCGCATCGTCGGCGCACGGCCACGGTGTTTCAGGACCACGCGCTGATCGGCCGCCTCTCGGCCATCGACAATGTGCTGCTCGGCCTCGCCGACCAGCGCCATCCGCTCTCGCTCCTGCCGTGGCCGCGCACGCTGCGCCAACGCGCGGCCACGGCCCTTGACTCGGTCGGCCTGCTGGCACGCGCCGAAGCGCCAGTCTGTAAACTTTCCGGCGGCGAGCGTCAGCGTGTCGGCCTGGCGCGCGCGCTGGTGCGCGACCCGGCGCTGCTGCTGGCCGACGAGCCGTTCGCCTCGGTCGATCCGGCTTTGGTCGGCCAACTCAGCCGCGATTTCCGAGCTGCGGTATGGCAATGCGGCCTCACCGTCGTCATCGTGCTGCACCAACTCGACATCGCGCTTTCGATCGCCGACCGTATCATCGGTCTGGTTGACGGGCACGTCGCGTTTGACGGCCCCCCCTGCGCGTTCGACAGCGCCGCGCGCGGGCGGGTCTTTCACAATCTTCGTGCGCTGTCGCCGTTGCCAAAGGATGCGCCATGAGGTTTCTCTCCCGCCGAGCGGCCCTGGGCGGGCTGCTCGCCTCCGTGGCCACGCTGGCCCATGCCGATGCGCGGCCGGCCAAGCTGGTCATTGGCCTGCTGCCGACCGAGTCCGCGCCGACAGTGATCCGTCTGAACGAGCCGCTGCGCGCCTATCTGGAGAAGCGGCTCGGCCTGCCGGTGGAACTCGTTGTCGGCGCCGACTACGCGGCCACCAGCGAAGCGTTGCGGTTCGGCCGTCTCGACATCGCGTATCTTGGGCCGGTGACCTATATCCTGCAGAGCCGGCGGGCGAAGTTGCAGCCCTTTGCGCGGCCGTCGCACCCGGTGGTCGGCCCGACCTTCCAGGCCGTGGTGATCGTGCCGGCCGCAAGCCCGGCCAGGACACTCGCCGATCTGCGCGGCAAGGACGTCGCGTTCGGTGATCCCGCCTCAACCTCCGGCACCTGGGTGCCGCGCTATCAGTTGCTGGAGGCCGGGCTGGTGGCCGGGCGCGATTACACGCTGCGGGTGCTCGGCGCGCATGATGCGGTGGCACTCGCTGTCGCCAAGGGCCACGCCGATGGTGGCGGGCTGTCGCTGCCGATCTATCGGCGGCTGCTGCGCGAAGGCAGGATCGATGCCGCGGCAACGCGCGTGCTGGCGGAATCGCCCGCCATTCCCGAATATATGTGGACTTTCCGCGCGGGGCTCGATCCGGCATTCCGCGAGGAGATCCGCAAGGCCTTCATCGAGGTCACCGACCCGGCGGCGCTGAAGGTCTTCAATGCCGAGGCCTTCATCGCCAGCACGGACTCCGATGTTGATCGCGTGCGCACATGGATCGAGGCGATCCGCAAGGAAAGCCCCGAAGCCGTCCCCGCGCCATGAGCTTCGCCGCCGATCGCGACCCCATGGCGTCCGTCCTCGCGGACGGAAGCCGCCGGGCATTGCGCGGCTACGCCGGCTTCATCGCCGCCGGGTTCGCGATCGCGGCGGCCTTCGCCTATGCCGATGCCTTCAACCTGGCGCGCTATCGCGATGCGCTGCCCACCATTCTGGTGCTGCTCGGCGACTCCCTGCCGCCCGACTTCAGCCGCTGGCAAAGTTGGGGCCGGCCACTCGCCGAGACGCTGGCGATGAGTATCTGCGGCACGGTGCTGGCCGCCGCCGCTGCCGCCCCGCTCGGTGCGCTGGCTGCAAGCGGCACCGGGTTTCCTGTGGCGTCCCATGCCGCGCGGCTGGTGCTGAACACGCTGCGCTCGATCCCGGACCTGGTCTGGGGCATCATGTTTGTGGCCGCCGTCGGCTTCGGCCCGTTGCCCGGCCTGTTGGCGCTGGCGTGCCATTCCACCGGCATGCTCGGCAAGTTCTACGCCGAGATCATCGAGCATGTGGACGCGGCCCCGGGCGAGGCGTTGCGTAGCCATGGCGTGTCGCGCCTGGCGGTGCTGCGCTTCAGCGTGCTGCCGCAGATTCTGCCGCGCGTGGTCGATGTCACGCTGTACCGCTGGGAACACAATATCCGCGCCGCGACGGTGCTCGGCGTGATCGGCGCCGGCGGCATCGGGCTTGAGCTGATCACGGCTTTTCATCTGTTCGCCTATCGCGAAGCGATGGCCCTGATCTTCCTCCTGCTCGCCCTGGTCACCGCCATCAACATGCTGGGCGCCTGGCTCCGCAGCCGGTTCCTGCAATGAAAAACTTCTATTCGTTTAGTCCTTACTCCCTTCGGAACGGCTTGTAGCTGAGTTTATAGCGTTCCATTCGCAGGCCCAGCATGCGCCGGGTCAGGCCAAGGTCCTCGGCCGCCTTGGTCATGTTGCCCTTGTGGGTCTTCAGCGCCTCCACGATCATTTCATACTCCACGGCCGCGATCTTGGCGTCCAGCCCGCAGCCGAAGGACGTTCCGGTCTCCTCCGATGTCTGCAGCGAGGGCGGCAGGTCGTAGCCGTGGATCACGCCGTCGGCCGACAGGATCATGGCGCGCTCGATCACGTTCTCCAGTTCACGAACATTGCCGGGCCAGTGATAGCTCATCAGCATGTTCAGCGCCGGAGTCGAGATCCGTTTGACCTCCTTCCCCGTCTCTCGGGCAAACCGGGCGACGAAGTGGTCGGCGAGCGTGATGACGTCGCTGCCGCGCTCGCTGAGGGGCGGAATGGTGATCGGGAAAACATGCAAACGGTAGTAGAGGTCCTCGCGGAACTGTCCTTTCTCCACCATGTCCGGCAGATTGCGGTTGGTGGCGGCGATGATCCGCAAATCCACCTTGACCGGCTGGTTGCCGCCGACGCGCTCGAATGTCTTTTCCTGCAGCACGCGCAGCAACTTGGCCTGCATGCCGAGGCTGAGCTCGCCGACCTCGTCGAGAAAGATCGAGCCGCCATCTGCCAGCTCGAACCGGCCCTTCCGCAGGCCCGACGCGCCGGTGAATGATCCCTTCTCGTGGCCAAACAGCTCGCTCTCGACGATGCTTTCCGGCAGCGCCGCGCAGTTGAACTTGACGAATGGTCCATCGGCGAAGGCGCTGTTGTAGTGGATCGCGTTGGCGACAAGTTCCTTGCCCACCCCGCTTTCACCCAGAACGAGCACGGTGGCTTTGGCGCTTGCCACCTTCTGGATCAGATCATAGACGGCAAGCATCGGCTTGGATTTTCCGATGATGTTGGACGGGTGGAAGCGCTCCCTCAGCTCGCTGCGCAACCGCCGGTTTTCGTTCTCCAGCCGGACCTTCTCGACATTCTCCAGCAGGTAGAGCTCCACGGCGGGTGCGACCATCGAGGCGATGGTGGCGAGCAACTCGACATCCTGGCGGAGCAGACGGCGGCTCGCATAGACCCGTTCCGCACTGATCGTGCCGAGCACTTTCTTACCGTGGATGATCGGCACGCAAAAGAACGTGCAGTTCTTCGCCACGGTCTCCTCGCGGCTGCGCGTGCGGTCGAGAAAACCCGGGTCGCTGCCGATATGGGGCACGATCACAGCCTTGCCGGATTCGACCACCTTGCCGGTGATGCCTTCGCCGAGCGAGTAGATGCCGCGCTGCTTCTGCTCCTCGGTCAGGCCGAAGCTGGCGTGGATGAAAATCGTCTCCGACTGCCGGTCATACAGGCTGACCATTCCCCGGGCGATCTTCATGCGCTCTTCCATCACGCCCAGGATGAGCGTAAGCGCGCTGGTGAGGTCCTCGCTTTCGTTGATGATCTGGCTGATCTGGAACAGGATCGGCAGCACGCTGACACGGCATTCGCCGGTCGCGCAGCCGGTGAACTCGTCCTTGAAATCGTCGATCTCGATGGCGACGCTGTCGTCGGGAGTCATCTCGCGGGGCGCCATGTCTCGTACTTTCGGGGTGATGAAGCGCGTCATGCAGAGTGTGGTCCCCTTGATGGCGCCCACCGCCATCCGAATGGTTCGTGTAGGTACAGTTCGTGTATGTACAGATAAGCGCACAGATAAGCACAACGCGTGCCAGGCGCGGAATTCCGTCGCGGCGAGGTTCGTCGCCGATAACGAACCCAGGCACGCCGGCCGGGAACGTACGACAACGTACGAAGCGCGGCCATCCGTACTGCCACGTACGGAGTGCCGGCGACTTCGGGACAATATCCCAAGGAAGGCCAGACATCCCGCCCTGGCACAATGCTTGCGTCCTCCGCCGTGTAGCCCGGGAGTGTGGCATGAGACCAGACGAAGCCTCCGCCCTGCGTGACGAGCCGAATTGTTCGCACAATGCCGGTCCGAAGAGCGGTTGCGCGAAGCCACAGCCCGGCGCCACCCAGGGCGGCTGCGCCTTCGATGGGGCCCGCAACGCGCTGCTGCCGATCGCCGATGTCGCGCATATCGTGCACGGCCCGATCGGCTGCGCGGGCACGTCCTGGGATGGCCGCGGCTCGCGCTCCAGCGGTGCCACGCTCTATCGGGTCGGCATGACCACCGACCTGTCGGACATGGATGTCATCATGGGGCGCGGCGAAAAGCGCCTGTTCCATGCTATCAGGCAGGCGATCGACACCTACCGGCCGGCCGCCGTGTTCGTCTATGCCACCTGCGTCCCCGCCCTGCACGGCGACGACTACGTCGCCGTCGCCAAGGCCGCGCAGGCGCGCTGGGGCGTGCCCGTGGTGCCGGTCGATTGCGCCGGCTTTCTTGGCAACAAGAATTTCGGCAACCGCATCGCCGGCGACGCCATGCTGCGGCATGTGATCGGCACGCGCGAGCCCGAACCGGTGCCGCCCGGCGCGATACGCCCCGGCATCACCGCGCATGACGTGAACCTGATCGGGGAATGGAACATCGGCGGCGAGTTCTGGAGCGTGGCCCCGCTGTTCGACGAACTCGGCCTGCGCATCCTGTGCAGCTTCACCGGGGATGCGCGGTTTCGCGAAGTGCAGACCATGCACCGCGCCGAGGCCAACATGGTGGTCTGCTCCAAGGCAATGATCCGGGTCGCGCGCACCCTGCGCGACCGCTTCGGCACACCGTTCTTTGAAGGTGGCTTCTACGGCGTTGCCGCGACATCGGCCGCGCTGCGCGGATTTGCCACCGTCCTGGGCGATCCCGTGCTGGCACAGCGAACAGAGGCGCTGATCGCGCGAGAGGAAGCGGCGGTGCAGGAAGCGATCCAGCCGCTGCGCCCGAAGCTGGAGGGCAAGCGCGTGCTGATCTTCGCCGGCGGCCACAAATCCTGGTCGCTGGTCTCCGCCATGCAGCATCTCGGCATGAACGTTGTCGCCACCGGCACCGAAAAATCGACCGAGGAGGACAAGGCCCGTATCCGCGAGCTGATGGGACCGGCCGGGCTGATGATCCAGGACAACGACCAGACCGCTCTGCTGCGCAGTTTCCACGAGCACCGGGCCGACATCCTGATCGCCGGTGACCGTTATATCTATCCGGCGCTCAAGGCGCGCGTGCCGTTCCTCGACGTCGATCACGTGCGCAGCGTCGGCTATGCCGGCTATGCGGGCGCGATCGAACTGGCGAACAACCTTGCGGTGACCCTGCACAGCCCGGTCTGGCACCATGCCCGCACGGCGCCGCGCTGGGCGCGGCAGGCGGCCTGAGCGCAAACCCATGGCCGAGATCGTTTCCTCCGAGAAGCCGCTGGCGGTCAACCCGCTCAAGATCAGCCAGCCCGTAGGCGCGTCGCTGGCCTTCCTGGGGCTCGCCCAGGCGATGCCACTCGAACATGGCGCGCGCGGCTGCACCTCCTTCAACAAGCTATTCTTCATGCGCCACTTCCAGGAGCCGATCGCGCTGCAAACCACGGCGATGGACCAGATCGCCGCGGTGATCGGCGCTGACGGCAATGTGGTGGACGCGCTGCGCACCATCGCCGAGAAGAATGCGCCCGAAGTGATCGGCCTGATCACCACTGCCCTGGCCGAGACGCAGGGTGCCGACATCCCCCGCACCGTCAAAGCCTTTCGCGAGCGCCATCCTGAACATGACGGCATCGCCATTGTCCCGGTCAGCGCGAGCGACACGCTGGGCTGTCTTGAAACCGGCTTCGCCGCGGCCGTCGAGGCGATCATCGCCGCCCTGGTTCCGGCGTCGGTGACCGCGGTGCGGCGGCCGCGCCAGGTGAATGTGCTGGCCTCCTCGATGCTCAGCCCCGCCGATATCGAAGCCATCCGCGAGTGGATGGAAGCGTTCGGGTTGCAGGCCGTGGTGTTGCCCGACATTGGTGATTCGCTCGATGGTCACATGATCGAGTCCGGCTTCTCCACGCTCACCTATGGCGGCACGCCGCGTGCGGCAATCGCCGCTATGGGCGAATCGATCGCCACCCTGGTGATCGGGAATTCGCTCGCGCGCGCGGCCAACCTGTTGCGCGACCGCACCGGCGTGCCCGACCATCGCTTCGCCAGCCTCGCCGGCGTGGAAGCCTGCGACGCTTTCACCCAAACGCTGAGCGACATCGCGCGCCGGCCCGTCCCGGCGCGCCTCGAGCGGCATCGCGCCCAGCTGATCGATGCCATGGTGGACTGCCACTTCCAGATCGGCGCCGCCCGCATCGCCATCGCCGCCGACGCCGATCTGCTGGAAGCCTTCCTTCGCTTCCTGCCGGGCGCCGGTGCGCAGGTGGTGGCCGCGGTCGCCTCGGCGCGTGCACGCCGGCTCGCCGAACTGCCGGTCGAGCGCGTCGTGGTGGGTGACCTCGAAGACCTTGAGACACTCGCGCGCGTCGCAAGGGCGGACTTGCTGATCGCCAATTCCCACGGCACCGAAATCACGGCACGGTTGGGAATTCCGCTGCTGCGCGCAGGGTTTCCGCTGAGCGATGTCTATGGCGGCCATGCGCGCTGCCAGGTTGGCTATCGCGGCAGCCGGCAGGTGCTGTTCGACATCGCCAACCTGCTGGCCGCCCGCCAGCGCGCGGTGCCGCCCTATCGCTCGCTGTACTGGCAAGGCACACCGCGCGAACAGGAAGCCGCCGCGGCGGCACCAGCCGGGCTCGTCACGTAAGCCGAGAGGATTCACATGCTCAGGGTCGCCTTCGCCTCGACCGACCGCCACCATGTCGACATGCATTTCGGTTCGGCCGAGCGCCTGGTCATCTATGATATCGAGCCCGGACGGGCCAACCTCATCGGCATCGGAGAGTTCGTCCGCGCCGACCAGGTGGGCGCCGACGGACGCGTGGGCATCGCCGGCACCGTCGAGGACAAGGTCGCGGCCAAGCTCGACTTCCTGCGGGGCTGCTCGGCCGTCTATGCCGCCTCGATCGGCACCTCGTCGATCCGCCGCCTGATGGGCGCACACATCCAACCGGTGATCGTCGATAACGGTCACGACATCGAAGATCTGTTGAACGAGGTCAGCCTCGCCCTGGTCCATGGCGGGCTGGCCTGGGTGGACCGCGCCCGCGCGCGCGCACGACCGGCCGACCGCTTCGACGCGATGGCGGCGGAGGGCTGGCAACCGGCCGCCGCCGCACCGCCGCCCGAGAGCCGCACGCTGATCACCTCCATCGACGATCTGGGCTGAAAAGATGGACACGCCCCTCCAGGCCACCGAACGTGCCAACGACCCACGCCGCGCCATCGTCGCGCAGGTCATCGCCAACGCACGCCCAGACGTGCAGCGCGACGGCGGCGACATCGAACTCGTCAGCATCATCGACAACCGCATCCGCGTCCGCCTCACCGGCGCCTGCGTCCGCTGCCCAATGGCCGGACACACACTCGGGGCCCTCCGCCGCCAAATGACGC
>CAIXDS010000153.1 GCA_903918195.1 uncultured Acetobacteraceae bacterium
AGGCTGCATGCTCTACGACCTCATCCCCAACATGCCCGAGCACCGCCTCATGCCGCTGATCGAAAAATTCGCCGACGCCGTGGCCAAGGCGGGCGTGTTCATGCCAGCCATCGCTATAACAGAATGAGGGGATGGGTGAGACCGGCGGGGAGTCGCCGGCAGCCTGATCATGCCACGTCGATCATCCCACTGGTGCGTTGTTACGAAATTCGGATGATCGGCTTTACGCAGATTCCGGTCTCGGCGTCGTGGATGGCGTCGTTGACCTGCTCGAACGGATAGAATTTGACCAGCCGGTCGAAGGGAAAACGTCCCTGCAAAAAAAGCTCGATCAGCTGCGGGATGAAAACCTCCGGCGTTGAGTCACCTTCCACGATGCCGCGCAGCTTGCGGCCGGCGGTCATGATGTGCATAGCGTTGAAGGTCAGCTCGGTGTCGAGAGACGATGCGCCGACGATGCCGAGGGTGCCGCGCGCCGCCAGACTTTCCATCGCCTGGCGGATCACCTCGGGCCGGGCGGTGGTGTCGAGCGCGAAATTCGCACCGATGCCGGTGATGCTCATGATCTGCTCGACCGTGTTGGCTGCGCGCGGGTTCACCGTGTGGGTGGCGCCGAGGTCGCGGGCCAAGCGCAGGCGGTCTTCGTTGACGTCGATGCCGATGATGGTGGTGGCGCCGCAGACGCGGGCCGCCATGATGGCGCTCAACCCGACCGATCCCACGCCGAAGGCGGCAAAGCTGTTGCCGGGGCGGACCTGCAAGGCATTGATGACGGCGCCGGCGCCGGTCTGAATGCCGCAGGCCAGCGGCCCCAGCAGTTCGAGCGGCGCGTCCTTGCGCACCTTGACGATGTTGCGTTCGTGGCACAGCGCGAAACTGGCGAAGGATGACTGGCCGAAGAAATTACCGTGGATCGGCTCGCCGTCCCTGGACAGGGGGGAACCGCCGTCGGCCCGCGCGCCGGCGAAATTATGTTCGAAGAAGTGATGACAATAGTTTGGCTCGCTTTCGGCGCAGCTCGGGCAGTGGCCGCAGGAATTGTACGACATGACCACATGGTCGCCCGGGACCACCTTGCTGACGGCGGCGCCGACCTGCTCGACGATGCCGGCGCCCTCATGGCCGAGGACGATCGGCTGCGGCACCGGATAGATCTGGTCGCGCATGGCGATGTCGGTGTGGCAAATGCCGGTGGCGACGACCCGCACCAGGATTTCGCCAGCGCGCGGCGCCTCCAGGTCGAGGGTCTCAAGCGACATCGGCGATGCTTTTGCCCGCGTAACGGCGGCTTTGATTTGCATGATGTGGTTCCTCCCTCTGGTCAGATTACCCGGCAGCCTGCTGATCGGGTATGCTGCAATTTAGGTGCCAGCGATGGCGCTCCGGCCAGGTGTGGCTGGATGAGACGGCGGCCGAGGGATAAATAGAAGGCACCCCCGATGAACAACGAGCAGGACGTCAGCGCGCATTACCGGCACGGCAGCCTCGAACAGGCGCTGCTTGACGCTGTGGGTGCGATGGGCAGGGGGGCCGATTGCCTGCAGCCGGCCGATTTGATGGGCGCCGACGAGTTCCATATCGGCGGCGCCCAGGCAACGAGGCACCTTGTGGCCCCGCTTGCGCTGACAGCGGCGATGCACGTGCTCGACCTCGGCAGCGGGCTTGGCGGCCCGGCTCGCACGCTGGCGGCGACGCATGGCTGCCGGGTGACCGGGATCGATCTGTCGGACGAATACGTCGCCGTCGCCACCAGCCTGACGCGGCGGATGGGACTGGCCGATCGGGTTGCTTTCCGCTGCGGCAGTGCCACGGCGCTGCCCTTCGACGACGCGGTGTTCGATGGCGCAACGCTGCTGCATGTCGGCATGAATATCGCCGACAAGCGCGGGTTGTGCGCGGGCGTGCATCGCGTGCTGCGTCCGGACGGGTTTTTCGCGATCTATGACGTGATGCGCACAGGCCCCGGCGCTCTCGAATTTCCCGTGCCATGGGCGGGCGGGGCGGAGGCGAGCTTCGTCGAGCCGCCGGAGATTTATCGTGCCGCCCTGACCGAAGCGGGGTTTACGATCGTGGCCGAGCAGGCTCGCGCGGCCTTCGCGCGCGAGGTTTTTGCCGCGCTGCGCGCCCGCCCGACAGCGTCCGGCCCACCGCTGCTTGGTCCGCACATCGTCATGGGGCCGGCGGCGGCGCGGAAGATCGCCAACCTGACGGCGTTGCTTGAGCGTGGTGTGATCGCTCCGGTGGAAATGATCGCCCGGCGCTGATGGCGCCGTACGGTTCGTCCCAGGCCACCACGCCGACCAGAATAGCGACGTTGCGAATCTGGACAGCGGCTCATTTCGCAACGCTTCGTGGACCGCCCGAATGGCGGGAATCGTCGTGCACGGCGCCGCCGGTTGCCGCGAGCGGCTGGCACCCGTTTTGCGTAGCTGGGTGATCAGATGCGCTTCGCCAAGGAGGCGCATCACGGAGCATTATGCCGGCTCCGCGTTATCGGCTGAGCGGGAGGAACAAAGTGAGAAAGCAAGCAAGAATCGCCGCGCGCGCGGCTGCTACGGCTGGCGTCATGCTGCTCGCCCATCCCTGGGCGGGCCAGGCGCAATCGGCCGGCCAGTGGCAGAACGCCGATCACCTTTACACCAAGATTTGCGGGAACTGCCATGATTCCGGCGTCGGGCCGTTGATCACCGGCCGCGACTTCAAGCCTGAGCATTATGTCGAGGTGGTCCGGCACGGGAACAAGGCGATGCCGGCCTTCCGTATTACGGAAATCGACGACGCGACGCTGCAGGCGTTGGCCAAGCAACTGGCGGAAGTGCCGCCCGATACCGCCAGCGACGGCAAAAGCGGAGGCAAGCCATGACCATCGGCCGACGCGCCTTCGTGGCCGCCACCCTGGCCGGCGCGGCGACCGCCGCGTTGCCGGCCGGGCCGGCTTCGGCCCGCATTCTGCCGGCGCGGCCCGATCCGGTGCTCCTGCTGCTGGATGCGTCCGCGCCCGCCGCCTTCCGTGAAGGTGCCGGCAGCGTTCTGCCTGCCGCAAATCTGCTGCTTGCCGGTCGGTCCGCCGGCGATGACGGCGCGGCGCTGGTGGACAGCATCGCCTGGCTGGCGGCGCGGCCGGGCCGGCGGATGGTCGGGCTGCTGCGCGACGCCGATGCCGTTCTGCTTGAGCAGATGACCCGCGACGGCGCCATCCGCTGCCTCTCGGCGGCGCAGCACTGCCAGGGCGGCGAGGCCGCGGTGCAGTCGCGCCATCGCATCACCGCGCTCGCCTCCAATGCCGGCCTCGCCGGCGCGCTGGCGGGCCAACTTGCCGCCACCGGCGCGGCGTTCTCGGTGGTTTCCGAACGTCCGGGGGGGGCGCATGGCGATACGTTCCGGCAGGACATCGTCGCGGCCGCCGCCGCCCAGGGCGGATGGGAAGGCGCGCTGGGCCGCACCCTGGCGCTGATCGCCGCGGGACACTGGCCCGAACAGACGCCGGACGAGCCCGCGCTGTTCACCGGCGGCGCCGGGCACAGCGGCGCGGGACCGTTCGCCCTGCGGTCGTTTGTCTTCGCCAGTTAACCGGCCACGCATCAAACATCCACGCATCAAACATTCAGGATCCTGGGAGGGAGCCATGGCTGCAAAATACGTTGCCTTGCCGAACGGCGTTTCCGAGCGCGAGTTTGACGCCGCGATTGCCGAATTCCGTGCCGCCCTCGGCGACGACAACGTCTTCGTCGAACAGGACCGGCTGGTCAGCTACAACAAGATCATGCTGCCGGTGCCCGACGCCGAGCATGCGCCCTCCGCGGCGATCTCCCCGAATTCGGTCGAGCAGGTGCAGGCATGCGTGGCCATCTGCAACAAATACCGCGTGCCGGTGTGGCCGATTTCGACCGGCAAGAATCTCGGCTACGGCTCGGCGGCTCCCGGCAACCGGGGCCAGGTGGTGATGGACCTGCGGCGGATGAACCGCATTCTCGAGGTCGATGCCGATCTGTGCACCGCCCTCGTCGAGCCGGGCGTGACGTATCAGCAGCTGTATGACTACATCCATGAGCGCAAGCTGCCGCTGTGGCTGTCCTGCCCGGCGCCGTCGGCGATCGCCGGGCCGGTCGGCAACACGATCGACCGCGGCGTCGGCTATACGCCCTATGGCGAGCATTTCCTGTTCTCCTGCGGCATGGAAGTCGTGCTGCCGAACGGCGAGGTGCTGCGCACCGGCATGGGGTCGCTGCCCAACAGCAATACCTGGCAGGTGTTCAAATGGGGGTTCGGCCCCTATCTCGACGGCATTTTTACCCAATCGAATTACGGCATCGTTACCAAGCTCGGGCTGTGGCTGATGCCGGCGCCGCCGGCCTTCAAGCCCTTCGTGATCCGCTACGCCGAGGAGGCAGACATCGTCGCCGCGGTGGAGACGCTGCGGCCGTTGCGCATGGCCAACATCATTCCCAACGCGGTGGTGATCTCGCATGCGCTGTGGGAAGGCGGCGCGGTGGCCAAGCGGTCCGATTACTACAAAGGCCCCGGCTCGATCCCCGATGAGGCGGTGCAGCGCATGGTGCATGATCGCAACATCGGCATGTGGAACCTCTATGCCGGGCTGTACGGCTCGCCGGAACAGATCGAGGTGAACTGGAAAATCATCCAGGGGGCGGTGAAGGCGTCCGGCAAGGGCGAAATTCTGACCGCCGAACAGCTTGGCCACGACCATGTGTTCAAGTACCGCGCCGACCTGATGCAGGGCAAGATGAACCTCAGTGAGTTCGGCCTGTACAACTGGCGCGGCGGCGGCGGCTCGGCCTGGTTTGCGCCGGTCAGCCAGGCGCGCGGCGGCGAGGCACAGAAACAGCTTGCCCTCGCCAAGACGATTCTCGGCCGCCATGGTCTCGATTACGTGGCCGAATTCATCGTTGGCTGGCGCGACATGCACCATGTCATCGATCTGCTGTTCGACCGCACGGATGCGGCCCAGACCGAGGCGGCCAAGGTTTGCTTCCAGGAACTGCTGCATGAATTCGCCGCGCAGGGCTATGGAGTCTACCGCGCCAACACCGCCGTCCAGGAGGACGTGGCCAACCTCTACGGTTCGGTGAAGCGCGACGTGAACCAGAAGATCAAGCGCGCGCTTGACCCGAACGGCATCATCGCGCCGGGCAAGTCCGGCATCTGGGTGTGAGAGCAAAGAGATGAATGAATATCGTCTGTTCATCGACGGCGAGTGGGTCGCCGCGCAGTCGGGTATCATTGCCGACGATCTCGATCCGGCCACCGATGCGGTGTTCGCCCGGGTGCACCAGGCCGGACCCGAAGACCTGGAGATGGCGCTGGCGGCGGCGTACCGGGCGCGGGAGAGCTGGGGCGCCACGCTGGCGCGTGAACGGGAGGAAATCCTGTTGCGCGCGGCGGAAGTGCTGGCCGCGCGCATCCCCGAGGTGGCCGAGGTGCTGCGCCGCGAGGGCGGCGCCACGTTCGGCAAGTCGATGTTCGAGGCATCGTTCGTCGTCAACCTGCTGCGCAGCGCCGCCGGCGAGTGCCGGCGCATCTTCGGCGCCACCATGCCGTCGGACAGTCCCGGCCTGGTGTCGATGACGGTGCGAAGGCCGCTCGGGGTGGTTGCCGGCATCGCCCCGTTCAACTTTCCTTTTTTGCTGGCAACGAAGAAGGTCGCCCTGGCGCTGGCGGCGGGCAATACCTTCGTGCTGAAGCCCGCCGGCACCACGCCGGTGGCCGGGCTGCTGATCGCCGAGATTTTCCAGCAGGCTGGCCTGCCGAGGGGCGTGCTCAACGTCGTTCCGGGACCCGGGGCGCGGATCGGCGAGGCACTCGCCACTGATCCGCGGGTGCGGCTGGTGACATTCACCGGCTCGACGGAGGTGGGGCGGCGCATCGCCAGCCTGGCCGCACCGCTGTTCAAGAAAGTGACGCTTGAACTGGGCGGCAAAAGCCCGCTGATCGTGCTGCGCGATGCCGACATTCCCTATGCCGTCGATGCCGCCTGCTTCGGCATCTTCCTGCACCAGGGCCAGGTGTGCATGGCCAACTCGCGCATCATTGTCGAGGCGCCGATCTACGCGGCGTTCTGCGCGGCCTTCGCCGCCAAGGTGAAGACCTTGCAGGTCGGCGATCCGCACGATCCGCACACGATCATCGGCCCGCTGATCCAGCGCGGCCAGTGCGAGGTGGTGCACGGACATGTGCAGGACGCTGTCGGCAAAGGCGCCCGCCTGCTGTGCGGCGGCACGTCCGAGGGCGCGTTCTACCAACCCACTGTGCTGGCGGGCGTGACCGCTGACATGCAGGTCTATCGCGATGAGAGTTTCGGCCCGCTGGTGTCCGTCATCGAAGCGGCCGATGCGGAGGCGGCGCTGCACATCGCCAATGACACCAGCTTCGGCCTGTCGTCGGCACTGATTACCAACGATCTGCAGCTGGCGTTCGATCTTTCGCTGCGGCTGGAAGCCGGCATGGTGCATGTCAACGACAGCTCGGTCTATGACGAGCCGCATGTGCCATTCGGCGGCACCCGCAACAGCGGCATGGGGCGCGAGGGCGGCCACTGGTCCATGGAGGAGATGACCGAAACAAAGTGGATCACCATCCAACTGGGCAAACGTCACTTCCCCTTCTGATCTTACCTTAAGTCAGGGGTCCAGGGGCCTCCGGCCCCTGGTAGGTGCAGGGCAAAGCCCTGTCGGAGTTTGCGGCAGCGCCCCATGCTTGCTTGTCCGCAAGGTGCCGATACAAAGTCGAACGCGAAATGCCAAGCGCGCGCGCGGCGGTGGTGATATTGCCCCCATGGGCCTCCACCGCCCATTTCGCGTAGTTCCGCTCCAGTTCATGCAACGGCATCACCCGCTCGAATGCCGCCGGGGCCGGGGCCGCGGCGGGCGTGCCGCCGGCCAGCAGCGATGCCACCAGCATGGCCGAGACGCGGCCGCCATCGGCCAGCAGTAGCAGACGCTCGGCGACGTTGCGCAGCTCGCGGACATTGCCGGGCCAGGGGTAGTCGAGCAGGCGGGCCATCGCCTCCGGCGCCACCTGCACCTGTGCCGCCTTGCTGCGAGCCAGGAAATGGGCGAGCAGGAGGGGAATGTCGCCGCGACGCTCGCGCAACGGCGGCACGCGGATGGCGAGCACGTTCATCCGGTAGAACAGGTCCTGACGGAAACGCCCATGCCGGACCTCGACCTCGAGGTCGCGGTTGGTGGCGGCGACGATACGTGCGTCGGTGCGGCGCAGGCCGGACTGGCCGACCGGCCGGTATTCCCCTGTCTCCATGGCGCGCAGCAGCTTGACCTGGCTGGCCAGCGGCAGTTCGCCGATTTCATCGAGGAACAGCGTGCCGGAAGAGGCCGCCTCGAACAGGCCGGCGCGGTCGGCCACTGCGCCGGTGAAAGCGCCGCGGCGGTGGCCGAACAGCTCGCTTTCCAGCAGATCGTGCGGCAAGGCGCCGCAATTGACCGGCACGAAGGAAGCGGCGGCGCGGGAGCTCCAGCGATGGATGGCGCCGGCGACGACTTCTTTGCCGACGCCGGTCTCGCCGGTGATGAGCACCGGCGCCTGCTGTGCGGCGGCTTTCTGCGCCAGCCGCAGGGTCGCCTGCCAGTTTGGGCTTTCACCGAGAATGCGTTCGCCGGTGCCGCCGCGCAGATGCTCGATCTGGGCGCGCAGACCGACGCATTGCAGCGCGAGGCGACGCTTTTCCAGCGCGCGCTCCAGCAGGATGTCCAGTTCACAGAGCTTGTAAGGTTTCGAGAGATAGTCGAACGCCCCCATCTTCATGGCGCGGATGGCGGTGTCCACGGCAGCATGGCCGGTCAGAATGATGCCTTCAAGCACCGGGTCGAGCGCCTTCAGGCGCTCCAGCAGATCAAGCCCGTCGGCGCCGGGCATCATGATGTCGAGCAGCACCACGGTGATGCCGGCGGTCTGCGCGATGGTGAGCGCCTCGGCGGCGTTGGCGGCGACGAAAGTGGTCCAGTCCTTGCGGCTGTAGCGCTCGCGCAACAGCTCGCGATAGTGCGGCTCGTCATCGACGATCAGCAGCCGCCGCTCGCCCGGCATCACGCCGCCTGCTCGCGCAGCTGCAGCGGTAGCGATACCCGGAACCAGGCGCCGCCGGTGCGCCGGTTGCCACAGGTGATGGCGCCGTCGAGCGAACGCACGATGCCGTAGCAGATAGACAATCCAAGGCCGCTGCCCTGGTCGGGCGCCTTGGTGGTGAAGAAGGGATCGAAACACTTCTCCATCGCCGCTTTGGGCAGGCCGGGGCCGGTATCCGCCACCTCGATGCGCATCCGGCCGCGATGCAGGCCGGCGGTTACATCCAACCGGCCGTGCCCGGCCATCGCATCCGCCGCGTTCTTCAGCAGGTTCAGCAGCACCTGACCGAGCAGGATCGGGTCGGTGCGCATGCGCGGCATGCGCTCGGCGAGAGCGAGCCGCACGTCGATGCCGCGGGCGCTGCCGCGCTGGCAGAAGAAGGCGATCTTTTCGCGCACCAGCGCACCGATATCGGTGGCCTCGAGATTCACCGTCTGCTCGCGGGCGAAGGACAGCACATTGCGGGTAATGTATTTGCAGCGATAGGCCTGCTCCTGGATGGTCCGCAGCCCGTCGCGGACCGGGCGCAGCTCGGGCAGGTCGGCGATGTTGTCGAGCCGTTCCAGCAGATCCTCGGCATAGCCGGAAATCAGCCCCATCGGGTTGTTGATCTCGTGCGCCAGGCCGGAGGCAAACTGGCCGAGGCCGGCCAGGCGGGTCGCGGTCGCCAGCTGCGACTTCAGCGTATCGGCGTAGTCGGCGAGCCGCTTTTCCCGGGCCTGCCGCGCCGAGATGTCGATCGCCAGACCGCGAAAGCCGCTCAGCGTGTCGCCATCGAAGACGGGGCGGATCTGCATCTGCGCGGCCATCGGCGGCCCGTCGCGCGAGCGCAGCACCACCTCGACGCGGCCTTCGCGGCGGCCGTCGGCGATCTGGCACAGCACCCTGGTGACCCGGCGGCGATGCGCCAGCGTGGCCACTTCGGCCAGTGGCACCGCGCAGGCGCCGGGGTCGAGACCCAGGCGCTCGCGGCCGGCGAGGTTGAGGTGCACCAGCCGCCCCTCCGGGTCCAGGCTGAAGATGATCTCCGGCAGGTTGTCCACCAGGTCGCGATAGCGCGCCTCGGAGGCGGACAGGGCCATGGTGCGGGCCGCGACCTTGCGCTCCAGCAGATCAAGCTGCTCCTGCAGGTTCAGCGGTGCGAACAGGCGGCGGTTTTCCTGCAGCTCCGGCCCGCAGGCGGAGGCGGGCATCAGCCGCCAGGCGCAAACCGGATCACCGCGGCCGACGCAGCTGTCCTCGATGCAGATCATCGGCGTGGCGAACGCCACCGAGGAGAAGCCCGAGGCATAGCCCGCCAGCGTCCAGCACACCGGCTCGCCGGCCGGGCCGAACAGCCGGAGGTGCTGCTCGGCCTCGTACGACGCCGCCCAGGTGCCGCTCATCGTGTAGGTACCGCTGGCCGGGTCGGCCTGCACCGTGTGGGTGGTCACGCGGGCCACGCCTTCGGTCATGTGCAGGCGCGGCCCTTCGCGGACGAAATCGACCGGGTCCGAATGCGGGTCCTGCCGGCGCAGACGGGTGGCATCCTCCCAGCCGCAACTGTAGCCGAAGCGCGTCAGGATGACCTTGGCGATGTCGGTGCCAAGCGTGTCGATGAGCTCCTTGCGCAGCGCGCCCATCGCCAGCGCCTGCACCAGCAGCACGCGCTGGCCGAGGAACTCGATGGTTCCGGCCTCGGGGTCGAACGCAATCAGGTCGGCATACCCGACATTGCGAGCAACCATCCGTTTTCTCCCTGCAGCCCCGTTTCGTGACGCGCCGGGCGGGGCGCCTCGATGGAGCGAGGGCCGGCCGGCGCGCGGGGGGGAGGGTAACGCGCCGTTCACATCACGTGCAACGACCCATCGCAGCAGCGTTGACGGGGTGGCAGCAAATCGGTAAACAAGTACCAAATTACGAGTGATCGCGCGCGATCCAAACGCCGCGCCAGCGAGGGAGCATTTGCGCCGTGCTGGCCGAGACGGATGTGATCAGCATGGT
The DNA here is from genome assembly GCA_903918195.1 of uncultured Acetobacteraceae bacterium. Classification (GTDB taxonomy): domain Bacteria; phylum Pseudomonadota; class Alphaproteobacteria; order Acetobacterales; family Acetobacteraceae; genus Rhodovastum. Next base: position 10,084 of record CAIXDS010000153.1, read on the forward strand.
CTCGCGCGGCACTTCCGCCTCCAACATTCTCAAGGGCATTTATTTGTCGATGGCCGACCGGCTTGCCAAGCCGCTCAAGACGGTGGGCAGCATCGGCGGCACGGTGCTGATGACGGGCGGACTGGCGCTCGATGAAGGTCTGGTCGCCGCCATGCAGGAAGTGCTGCGCCGTGAGAAGGTGCCGCAGCCGATTCGCAATCATCCAGATTCCATCTACGCCGGCGCTATTGGCGCGGTGCTGTGGGGCGCCTTCCGGCATGAGCGGCTGGCAAGACAGACGGAGGCAGTCAGCGCTTAGCGAAGGGTTCCAAGGGCGAAGCTTTTGGTAGCGGTCCAGGGGGCAAAGCCCCCTGGTGGGGTGCGGGGCAACGCTCCGCCTTTACAGCTCCCGTCGCAGCGCCAGCCGCTGCCCCGGCCGGAACCCCTGCCGGCTGAGAAACCCCAGCAGATCGAACTGGTTCCACACCACCTTCGTGCGCACCCGCTCCACACGCAGCGCGCCGAGGTTGGTCATCAGCTGCGATAGCAGCGCGCTTGCCACGCCGGTATGTCCGCAGGCCGGGTCCACCGCGATCGTATCCATCACCGCTTCCGGTTCGGTATGGCCGAACTCGCCGAAATCCACCCGCGCCATGATAAAGCCGGCGACTTGGCCATCGACGTCGGCAACAAGCGAGACTCGCACGGCGGATTCGCTCATCGCTTCGTCCAGCTTGCGGGCGTAGCAGGCATGCCGGTCGTGTCCGGTGATGTGGCGGTCGATGCGTACGATCGCCGGCAGGTCGCCCGGTTGCATGGAGCGGACCGGGATGCGGTCATGCGCCGGCGCTTCGGGATCGTCACTGCTCGCGGCGCTGAAGTCGAGTTCGCTTGGCATTGTTCCGGTCTCCTTCAGGTCATGTCCAGCCGGCGTTCCAGCACGATTTCGGGCGCCACAGCGAAGCCGTTGCTGGCGAAGAAGCCGAGCAGCTCGGTGGCTGTCCAGTCGGCTTCGCTGGCGATCGCGCGCACGCCGCGTTCGCGCATTGTCGCTGCCAGCTGCGTTGTCAGTGCCCGCGCTACGCCCCGGTGCCGCTCGTCCGCCGCAATGCCGATCGCTTCCAGCGCGCCCTCCGGCGCGGCGCCGCCGAACTCGCCTTCGTAGAGGCGCGCGAGGGCGAAGCCGACCAGGCGGCCCTGCCGCTCGGCGGCAAGAGCGACAAAGGCGGCCGGCTCGCGTTCGAGATGCGCGAGGCGCTTGCCGTAATAGGCGCTGCGGGCGCGGCCCATCACGCCGCGGTCGATCGCCACCACGTCGTCGAGGTCGCTGCTGCGCAGCGTTCTGATGACGAGGCCGGATGGGGCTGGTTCGCCACTCATGCTGTCTCCTCCTACGTTTTCGACCAAGTTTGCTGTCCTGGTGACGCACCGTTTGTAGAACAGCGAGTGGCGCAACTCCACGACTTGCAGAGTTTAATCCGCACAAGCAACAATAAATCGGCGGTTTGCGCGAACCCGGCGCGGCAAGCCGGTTGACCGCGGCGTGGCAATCAGTTATGTGACATAACTATAAGTCCGGGAGGAGGACGCCGCCATGCAAAGGCCGGCCGAAACGCTGCGGTGTGTGCCGCGCCTGGGGGAGCCGGGGCGGCGATGAAAACGATCCTGACACTGACGCTGAACGGCCGTGCGCGCACCGATCTGGTGCCCGACAACATGCTGCTGCTGGACTATCTGCGCGAGCAGGTCGGACTGACCGGCACCAAGCAGGGTTGCGACGGCGGCGAATGCGGCGCCTGCACTGTGCTGGTAGACGACCAGCCGCGGCTGGCCTGTTCCACCCTGGCGGTACAGATGCAGGGGCGGCGGGTGGAGACCGTTGAAGGGTTGGCGAAAGGCGGCCGGATGAGCCGGCTGCAGCAGCAGTTCCATGAGAAGCTGGGCGCGCAGTGCGGCTTCTGCACCCCGGGCATGATCATGGCGGCCGAGGCATTGCTGCGTCGCAACCCCGATCCCGGGCGCGAGGAGATCAAGGCGGCGCTGGCCGGCAATCTTTGCCGCTGCACCGGCTATGTGAAGATCGTCGAATCGGTCGAGGCGGCGGCCGGGGGCGCGGGGCAATGAGCATCCACGAGCTGAAGAAGCGTGGCATCGGATCGGTGGGCGTGCGCACGCCGCTCATCGACGGCGTCGAGAAGGTTACCGGCAAGGCGAAATACACCGCTGATCTGCGTCCCCCGGGGGCGCTGTGCGGTCGGTTGCTGCGCTCGCCGGTGGCGCATGCGCGCATTCTGTCCATCGATACCTCGCAGGCCGAGGCGCTGGAAGGTGTGGTGACGGTGTGCACCGGCGCGGACTGCAACGTGCCATTCGGCGTGCTGCCCATTGCCGAAAACGAATTCCCGCTGGCCCGCGAAAAGGTGCGTTATCGCGGCGACCCGGTGGCGGCAGTGGCGGCGATCGACGAGGCCACGGCTGCCAGAGCTGTCAAGCTCATCCGCGTCGAATACGAAACGCTGCCGGCCTATTTCGACGCCCGCAAGGCGATGGCGTCCGGCGCCGAACCCATTCATGCCGAAAAACCCAACAACATCCTGCGTGAAGTGCACAACGAGTTCGGCGATGCCGAGGCCGGATTCCAGGCGGCCGATCTCGTGCGCGAAAAGACCTATCATTTCGCCGAGGTCAACCACGTCCATATGGAGCCCAACGCCACCCTGGCGGAATACGATCCCGAGCGTGGCCACCTGACGCTGAACACCACCACGCAGGTTCCCTATTACGTGCTCCTCAACGTGGCGAAATGCCTGCGGATGGAGGAAGCGCATATCCGGGTGGTGAAGCCCTTCCTGGGCGGTGGCTTTGGCGCGCGCACTGAGTGTTTAAACTTCGAAATCATCGCCGCTCTGCTGGCGCGCAAGGCGGGCGGCACGGTGCGGTTGTTGCAGAGCCGGGAGGAGACGTTTCTGGCCCATCGCGGGCGGCCGGAGACCGAGATCACGGTCAAGCTCGGTATGAGCCGGGAGGGGCGGCTGACCGCCTGCCATTTGCAGGCGCTGCAACGCGGCGGTGCCTATGCGAGCTACGGCATCATCACCATTCTCTATACCGGGGCGTTGCTGCACGGGCTGTACGACATTCCCGCCATCAAGCATGACGGCTGGCGCGTCTACACCAACACGCCACCCTGCGGCGCCCAGCGCGGCCACGGCACCGTCGATCCGCGCGCTGCCTTCGAGGCGCTGATGAACGAAATGGCCGCCGAACTGGGGCTTGATCCGTTCGCCGTGCGCCGGATCAATCTGCTGCCCGCCCTCCCCTATATCACCGCCTACGCGCAAAGGGTGATGAGCTACGGTCTGCCCGAGTGCCTGGACAAGGTGATGCAGGCGTCCGGTTGGGCGGAGCGGCGCGGCAACATGCCGAAGCGGCGTGGCCTGGGCTTGGCCTGTTCGCATTTCGTTTCTGGCACGACGACGCCGAAGCACTGGACCGGCGAGCCGCACGCCACCGTCAATATCCGGATGGATTTCGACGCCGGCATCACCGTGCTGACCGGTGCAGCCGATATCGGCCAGGGATCAAACACCATGGTGGCGCAGATGGTGGCTGAGGTGCTGGGGGTGGACTGGAACCGCCTGCGGGTGATTTCCGCCGACAGCGCGCTCACGCCGAAAGACAACGGGTCGTATTCCTCGCGGGTGACCTTCATGGTGGGCAACGCCGCGGTTCACGCGGCCACCGAGCTGAAGCGCATTCTGGTGGCCGCGGCGGCGAAGAAACTCGACGCCGCGCCCGAAGCGGTCGAATGCGAAGGGGAAATGTTCCGCGTCGCCGGCCAGGACCCGGGGCTGCGGTTTTCCGAAGTGGTCAAGGCGGCGCTGGTCGATACCGGTCCCATTACCGTTAAGGGCACCTTCACCAGCCCGCAGGAATTCATGGGCGACAAGCGCGTCAGGGGCAGCGCCATCGGCGCTACCATGGGGTTCTGCTATGCCGCGCAGGTGGTGGAATGCTCGGTGGATGAGGTCACCGGCAAGGTCACTGCCCATAAGGTGTGGGTTGCGGTGGATGTGGGGCGGGCGATCAATCCGCTGGCGGTGGAAGGCCAGGTCCAGGGCGGGGTGTGGATGGGCATGGGCCAGGCGATGTCGGAGGAAACCCGTTTCGATCAGGGCCGCATGATGCACGCCAATATCCTCGACTACCGCGTGCCGACCATGGTCGAAAGCCCCGATATCGAGGTGATCATCGTTGAGAGCATCGATCCCAACGGGCCGTTCGGCGCCAAGGAGGCCAGCGAAGGCATGCTGGCCGGCTTCCTGCCGGCGGTGATGGATGCGGTGTACGAGGCAACCGGCGTTCGCCCCGACTCCTTGCCGCTGACGCCGGATCGCATGGCCGAGTGGCTGGACGCGAAGCAGCGGGGGCGGCCATGAACCTGCTGCCGGCGTTTCAATGTCACCGTCCGGCCACGCTGGAGGAAGCGGTGCGCCTCAAGGCCGCCTCGGCGAGCGCGCGCTTCGTGGGCGGGGGCACCGATCTGCTGGTCAATCTGCGGCGCGGCCTGGGCGACCCCGCCGCGCTGATCGACCTGACCGCCGTTGCCGATCTGGCCACCATCCGCCGCGACGGCGATGAGCTTTGGCTGGGGGCCGCGGTAACGCTGGCCGGGCTTGCCCGCCACCCGGAGGTTCTCGCCGCCTACCCGGCGCTGGCCGAGGCGGCGCTGGCGGTGGCCGGCCCCACCCACCGGGAAGCGGCGACGCTGGGCGGCAATCTGTGCCAGGACACCCGCTGCATCTTCTACAACCAGAGTGAATGGTGGCGTCAGGCCAACGGCTATTGCCGGAAGTACGAAGGCGACAAATGCCACGTCGTGCTCAAGAACGACCGCTGCTACGCCACCTATCACGGCGATATTGCACCGGTGCTCATGGTGCTGTGTGCCGATTGTGTGGTGTTCGGGCCGGATGGCGTCCGCCGGCTGAACATCGCCGGACTTTACCGCGAAATCGGCTCCGACCACCTGACATTGGCTCCCGGCGAGGTGCTGGCGGCGGTGGTGCTACCGCCGGCGCCGAAGGGGCGGCGCGCCGGTTACGCCAAGGTGCGTATTCGCGATGCCATCGACTTTCCCCTGGCCGGGGTGGCGGCGGCGCTGACGCGCGACGGCGATGTCATCGGCGAGCTGAAGGTGGCGATCACGGGTAGCAATTCGGCGCCGCTCGCCATTGCCACCGACGTGCTGAGCGGGCGGGCCTGGAATGACGAGACCGCACCAATTCTGGCGCAGAGCCTGCGCAAGCAGGCCAGTGTGCTGCGCACCACGGTGGTCGGGGCAAGTTACCGCCGGCGGGTGATGCAGGCCGTCGCGCGGCGGCTGGTGGATACGCTATGGCAACAAGACTGACCACCAGTGCCGATCTGCGCGCTTTCCGCCTTGTTGCTTCCCATCCGTGCCGGCAACATGAGGCAGCCGCCGGGATCGCGGCCGGCGAGGAGATGGAGGTCTGAACGATGAACGAAGCGACTGTCACCCCGCCGACGGCCACGACAAAGCTCGCCCCGTTTCAGTGGGACGATGCCCTGCTGCTGGACGATCAGCTGACCGAAGACGAGCGCGCCATCCGCGATGCCGCCCGCGCCTATTCCCAGGACAAGCTGTTTCCGCGCATCCTCATGGCCAACCGGCATGAACGTTTCGACCGGGAAATCATGAACGAGTTCGGCGATCTGGGATTCCTCGGCGCGACGTTGCATAGCCACGACTGCGCCGGCGTTTCCTACGTTGCCTACGGGCTGATTTCCCGCGAGATCGAACGCGTCGATTCCGGCTATCGCAGTGCGTTTTCGGTGCAGTCCTCGCTGGTCATGTATCCGATTTATGCGTTTGGGTCGGAGGCGCAGAAGGACAAGTACCTACCGAAGTTGCGTACCGGCGAGTGGGTCGGCTGCTTCGGCCTGACCGAGCCGGATGGCGGCTCCGATCCCGGCAGCATGCGCACCCGCGCACGTCGCAGCGGCGACGGATTCGTGCTGAACGGCTCGAAGACATGGATTTCCAACGCGCCGATCGCCGACGTTTTTCTGGTTTGGGCCAAGGACGACGAGGGCGATATCCGCGGCTTCCTGATCGACCGCAGCACTCCCGGTCTGACTGCCCCGAAGATCGAAGGCAAGTTCAGCCTGCGATCTTCGGTCACCGGCATGGTCATGCTGTCGGACGTGCTGGTGCCGACGGAGGCCGTGCTGCCCAAGGTGAAGGGATTGCGCGGGCCGTTCTCCTGCCTCAACAACGCCCGTTACGGCATTTCCTGGGGTGCGCTGGGAGCGGCCGAGTTCTGCTGGCAGGCGTCACGCCAGTACACGCTTGATCGCCGCGTGTTTGGCCGGCCGCTGGCGGCGACGCAACTGGTGCAGAAGAAGCTTGCGGACATGCAGACCGAGATTACCCTCGGGCTGCAAGCGGTGCTGCGCGTCGGCCGGTTGCTGGACGAGGGCCGCGCTGCGCCGGAGATGATCAGCCTGGTGAAGCGCAATTCCTGCGGTAAGGCGCTGGATATTGCCCGGGTCGCGCGCGACATGCACGGCGGCAACGGCATCGTTGATGAATACCATGTCATCCGGCATATGATGAACCTGGAGACGGTGAACACCTACGAGGGCACGCATGATGTGCATGCGCTGATCCTTGGGCGGGCGCAGACGGGTATCGCTGCGTTTGTGTGACGGAAGCTAGCCACCTTCGTCCTGAGACAGGCCGAACACGAGGCCTGGAGGCAGGGACTCGTCGCATAGGCTGACGCGGTCCGAGCGTGCGATTGGCATGAACGCCCTGATCTTCGCGGTGCGCATCGGGGCGGCGCCGGATTTCTCCAGCCTGGCGGCAATCTGCTCGCGCAGCTTCTGGGGCACGTCCAGGCTCCGGTCGCCCACGACGCGCGCGGCCCGCAGGAACAGCGTCTGCATTTCCAGCAGCTCCGGCTCGGCCCAGTCGAGGCCGCGGAACGCCGCGTAGGCCTGACCGACGAAATCGGGCGACACCACCGTCTCCGGCCCGGCATGCAGCGGCGCCCGATTGAGCAGGTGGCCGAGCGCCGCGAGATACGGCGTGCAATGCTGCCCGGCGTGCGCCAGCTTCACCGCGGTATCGATGAACTCCCTGATAAGCCCGGTCTTGGTTTCCAGCGCGAGCAGTTCCAGCGATCCCGCCAGACGCACCAGTTCGCCGGGCGCCTTGAAGCTGCGCAGCCGCTCGCGTTCGCCGGCCAGCAGTTCATGCTGGCGTTCGCGGGAAAGCCCGCCGGCCACGCGGCGCCAGAGCAAATACTCCTGCACCCGGATGCGCCGGCCCGGAAAACACGGGCCGGTTTCGTGCACCCGCCACAGAGCGTCCATGCGCCGCTCGTCGCCGGCCACGCCGAAGCCCGGCCGCAGCAGGAATCCGGCCAGGGTCAGCCAGGCTTCCTCGTGAACCACCGACAAAGCCCGTCCGTCCAGCCGCTCGCACAGGGCCGGCCACAGCGCGCGCAGCAGCAGCGCGTTCCAGCCGGCGCGGGGTGTACCCAGGATGCGCTCCAGCTTGCGGAACAGCGCGCCGGCGGTCGGCTTTTCGCTCTCACGGGCGGGGCGACCGAATACTTGACCGACGAGGCTGCGCGCACTCGCCATCACGTCCGGCGCGGCGTTCGGCTCAACCGGGGCGGCCGTATCGCGCGGCGCCGCGGCAGCTTGCGTTGACGTGCCGGCCTGCTCGTGCGGGCGGAGATTGAATTCCAGCGGCCAGGATTGCCGCACCGCCGGGTCGGCGCTGACGCAGGAGACCTGCAACAGGCCGAGCTCGTTCATGCTGGCGACCAGATGGACCGGAATCACGCCGCCGCCCGGCCGGGACGGGTCGGCGGTCCTGACAATGGTCTGCAGCGGCGGCAAGGCATGGAAATCGCCATCCTGCCACGCCAGGATGTCGCCGGCCCGGCTGCTGCCGTGACGGCTCGACGACCATGCCTGGAAGCGCACCGGCTGGTCGGTGCGCAGATCTAGCGGGGGTTCGGCGATCTCGAAAGACTGTCCGGGCGAGGCGCCGCGCGGCAGCACGCACACCAGCGCGGGCGGCGCCACCGCACCCTCCGTTGCCGGGGCGGCGTGCACTTCGAGGAAGATCGCATGGCCGGCGCCGGCGGCAATGCAGCCCGTGCGGCGGTGCCGCAGGGCGCCGAACCGGGCCGCGCCACGCGCCACGGCAAGCTCCGGTTCGGCATTCTCCAGCACCAGCGGCGTGGCGCCGTCCTGCCATGCACCGATCTGGGCACGCAGTCTTTGACGCAGAAGCGGAGGATGCACCGAGCCGCCGTTGAACAGCACCGCATCGACGCGCGGGCGATCGCGCAGGAAGTCGGCGAGATGCCGCGTCACCGCGCCGTCGGCGGCATAGGGCAGCCCCCATTCGCGCAACGCCGCCCGCATCCGGTGCGGCCGCGCCGCCGCGCTGCAGGCAGGAAAGAACCCGTCGAGCAGGACGGATTCGATCTCCGCCCGCGTCACCGTCGCCGCCTGCAGCCCGGCCAGCAGCCCCGAGCCGCGGCCGGGCAGGGAAACGGTAAACTTCTCCTCCGGCGGGCCGGCGCTGGACAGCGCCCGCTCCTTCAGGTCGCGGCAGACGGCAACCAGGTGATCCCACCTTGCACCGGATACCCGGCTTCCTTCGCCGGCCAGCAGCGGTTCCACAAAATGGGCAATGGCGAGGTCCACGTTGTCGCCACCGAGCAGGATGTGCTCGCTCACCGCCACGCGGCGGATGTCGGGAGCGGTGTCCGCCGCCGTCCTGCGCAGTTCGAACAGGCTGAAATCCGAGGTGCCGCCACCGATATCGATAACCAGCACGTGCAGCGGTCCGGCCGCGCGACCGGCCGGTTCCGGCCAGAGTTCCCGCGTGGCATCGTGGCCTTCCAGCCAGCAGTAGAACGCCGCCTGCGGCTCCTCCAGCAGCCGCACGCCGGCGGGAAAGCCCGCCTGCCCGGCCGCTTCGAGCGTCAGGCGTTGCGCCGCCGCGTCGAACGAGGCGGGGACGGTGACGGATATGTCCTGCTCATCGAAGGCGAAGCCGGCAGCGGCGAAACGGCCGTTCCAGGCGCCGCGCAGATAATTGAGAATGAGCGCCGAGGCGTGCACCGGTGAGATCTTCTGCCCGGCCGCCAGCTCCGTCGATCCCCATGGCAGGAACGGTGCCGTCCGGTCGGCAGCGTGATGGCCGAGCCAGGACTTGGCGGAGTGCACGACCCGTCCGGGCGTCTCGGCCGCCTTGCTGCGCGCCAGGCGGCCGACCACCCACTCCCCGGCGCCCGCGGCGCGGCCGCGCAGCTGCGCGGCCACCGCGTCCTCCGGCAGATACAGAAACGACGGCAAAGTCGGCGCTTCCACCAGCGCGGTCAGGCTCTCCCATTGCGGGATAACCAGAATCTCCGGTTTCGCTTCCCCGGTGAGCGGCGCAAAGGCGAGCGCGGAATTGGTCGTGCCGAGATCGATGCCGATGGAGAAGCGGGCCTGGGCCATTGTCAGGTTTCGCTGCAGGGGCCGGCCATCTACTCGGTGCGGACCTGGAACTCGACTTTCCAGCGGCGGTCGGAGTTGGTGTGCTGCATCCACAGTTCGAGCACGCCAAGCTCGGTCACGCAGGCGTTGATGCGCACCGGCACCCGCTGTCCCGGCGGCACATCTTCGAAGGCCGGCAGATCGATTTCCAGCAGGGCGGTCTCCTCCAGTTCACGCTCGGCGTCCGGCAGGATCTGGCCGGGCGTGTCGCCGCTGCGCACCGCGGAGGAGAAGAACCGGAACTCCGCCGCGCGGCCGGTGGCGAGGGCGAACTCGCGGCCCTCGATCAGCAGCTCGGTGCCTTCCTGCATGCCCTGCGGCACGACGCACAGCGCCTTCACCGGGGGCCGGAAGCCCGGCACGGCGAGCATGGAGGTCTCCAGCCCGATATAATACGATCGCGACGTGCCGGCCCTGATGCGGATGCCTTTGCCGGTGGCGCGATGCCGCCCGTAGATCGCGGCGCCGCGCGCGACGGCGAGGTCGGGCTCGAAGCCTTGCAGTTCGCGCACTGCCCGCCCGCCGTTCCAGGATGCCAGCAGATCGAGCACGCGGGCGCGGATCGGTGCCGCCTTGAACACGCCGCCATTGAATAGCACCGCGGTCGGCATCAGCGCCGCTTCCTCCCCCCGCTTGCCGACCAAGGCGGCGAGCTTGTCGCTCGCGTGGACGTTCTGCAGGCTGCGCGCGAGGAACCGTGCGATGTGCTTGCTGACCACCGGATCGGACGCATAGGGCAGGCCGAATTCCTGCAGCCCGCCCCGGCGGTTTTCAACCGGCAGGTCGCCGATTCCGGTGCGCGGGAAGAAGCCGTCGAGCACCACCTGCTCAAGCGTGGCGCGGTCGAGCGCGGTGGAAAGCGTCTTCGCGAACAGGCTGGCGCCGCGCGCCGGCACCGCGATGGGCGCCTCGGCCAGCGCGGTGTCCTCGAAGAGGGCGATCTTGGCTTTCGCGGCGGCATGCACGAGCGCCAGGAATTGCCAGGAATCGAGCGATTTGCCGGCCGCCTCCAGCCTGGCCTGCAGTGTATAGGCGAGGGCGAGGTCCATGTTATCGCCGCCGAGCAGGATGTGCTCGCCGACACTGATGCGCTCCAGTTCCAGGCTGCCGGCGACATCGGTCACGGCGATCAGGCTGAAATCGGCGGTGCCGCCGCCGACATCGCACACCAGCACGATGTCGCCGGGCGCGACGAGATCCCGCCATGCCCGACCCGCCTGCGCTGTCCAGGCGTAAAAGGCAGCGAGCGGTTCCTCCAGCAGCGTCACCTCCCCCAGACCCGCCTCCCTGGCGGCGTCGGCGGTCAGGCTGCGCGCCACCTCGTCAAAGGAAGCGGGAACGGTGACGACGATCTGGCCTTCCGACAGGTCGCGCGCGCCCTGGTGCGCCTGTTCGGCGTACAGGAACGCCTCTCGCAGGTGATGCAGATAGCGGCGCGCGCAGTCGAACGGCGACAGCTTCGTCTCGGCGCTCTCGGACCGCCAGGGCAGGATGCGCTGGCGCGGATCGATATGCGGGTTGGATAGCCACGACTTGGCCGACGTCACCAGCCGGTCGGGCACCAGCGCGCCATGGTCACGGGCGAACTGGCCGACCACCACCACCGCCTCGTCGGCATTCCCCCAGGGCAGCGGGAACGACCCCGGCGGGAACTCCGCAGGGTGCGGCAGATACAGCACCGAGGGCAAGGTCGGCAGCTCGCCGATCAGGCGAGGGCCCAGAACCTGCGTGACGTCGACGATCCGGGTCTGGTCGGTGTCCAGATCGGCGACCGCGATCGCACTGTTGCTGGTGCCGAGGTCGATACCGATACTGAAACGAACGTTCATGGGTTCGGGTCCTGGTTGCGCGCTGCCGAAAGCGGATCGGCAGCGCACGGCGTGAAGGCCGGCTATGACCCGCTACTTCAGCTCCACCTCGACCGGCGCGATGGTCGGCAGCCGGTCGGTGGAGTCGTGCAGGATGCGGGGCAGCTTCACCTGGTCGGTCCGCCAGCCGCGATGGACCAGCACGCCCGAAAACGGCGCCTGCCCGCTGATCTTGCCGAGCAGGCGGTACTCGTCGGCTGCATAGCCGGCCGGCACCTGCACGGTCGCGCCCTCGGCTTCCGGACGCACCGGAGTGATGCGGAAGTGCTCCTGCAGCGCGGCCTTGCATCCGGCATGGACGATGCGCGCGGCTGCCCCGACCTGGGCGTCGTTGAAGGCGTTGATGTCGTCCATGAGGAAATCGACCAGCCGGCCCTTTGCCTGCAGGGTCGCCAGGAAGCTGACGATCTCGGCCTCGGCCTGGTTTGCCGGCGGCGGGGCTGGCAGCGGCGGGGCTGGCAGCGGCTGGGCTGGCTGCGCGGCGGCGCGTCCGGCCTCGCGTTTCGGCCGGCGTGTGACCGCGATGCTGATCAGCGCGACAAGGCCGAGCACCAGTGCGGCACACAGCACATCGAATTGGTATGCGCTCGCCAGGGGCAGCAGCGCATCAAACGACAGGACATGCTGATATGCGCCCGCCGCCGGCAGCAACGCGAACGCGTTCGCCGCGAGTCCGAGCAGCACGGCAATGATCGACACCGCTTTCATCGCGGGCATCCTGACAGTTATTGCTCCAACGGTACACCACGGCCCACAGGCCGTGAAGGTTCCACGCGATGGACCAGCCGCCGAGTCATGCCCTGGGCGCGGGCGGCTGAATCCCCTGTGAGAGTCTGCCGTACCGAGCGGCCCAGGCCCTCGCATCCCCGACGAACGACTCTCATCGTGCTAGTGTCAAAGTCACAAAAAACTCAAACGGTTAGACATCCATGGCGGCGCGAAAATCAATATGGGACGGCCCGCTTTCGCTCGGCGCTCCTGCTTCGCGCACGCCAACGCGTGGCACCCTATATAGCACGAGCCGTTGGGTTGTGCAGAGAAGCAGCATCTCCGGCCCGATCGGCCTGGCCGCGCCAATTAAGCTGCACGGCGCCAATCGACCCGATCAGCCTCGATAATCCTTACTTATCGCGGGAGTTGATGCGCCGCCACAATCGGCGTGACCACTACAATATCAGTCTGTTAGCCGAGAGGGTGCCGCCCCGAGCCGGTGGACGCCGCTGCTCCTGGCTGCGGAGCTGGCCGGCTCGGCCGCTGCTACTGTTCCGACTCCGACGGATAGTGCCGTCGGGCCGCAACACTAGCTCTTGGTTTTGTGTTCCGATTCACGCGACGGGGCGGATGCAGTGGCGAGTCATGATCGGGTTGTCCGGAACGAGCAGTGTGCAATTGCACGAGGTGCACGCCGGCGGTTTCACCACGACCGCTTGCTCGGCGGCGACGTTGGGCCTGACCCTGGCGGAAGCCAAGGAGATCCTGGCCGGGCTGCAGCGCGACCTGGTTCAGGCGCAAACGGAGAAGCACTGCCAGAGTCGGCGCCGTTGCCCGCGCTGTGGCGCAGAACGGCCGCTGAAGGACCGCCGCCCCCGGCGGCTGCGGTCGCTGTTCGGCGTCGTCGAGGTCCGGGCTCCGCGCTTCACCCCGTGCCGATGCAGCCAGACCCGGCACGAGATCCTCTCGCCCGTCGCGGAGATCATGCCCGATCAGTGCACGCCGGAGTATGAGCGCACCCTCGCCGAGATGGGAGCGCTGCTGCCGGACCGCCGCGCCCGTACCTTATTGGAGGATCTGTTCCCGCTCGGCGAGCCGCCGATGGTGGAGACCATCCGTCAACGGACCTTGCAGGTCGGCGCC
>CAIXDS010000154.1 GCA_903918195.1 uncultured Acetobacteraceae bacterium
ACACGGCATGGAGGTCCAGATTTCATCCAGGGAGGCCGGCATCCCCGGCTTCAAGCCGCTGCCAGTACGCTGGCGCATCGAGGCGACTTTCGGCACCTTGACCAATCGTTACCGCCGCCTGACTCGTAATTTGGAACAAAATCCAGCCGCCGCAGAAGATGCGGTCGAGATTGCCAATGTCCACCGCGTCCTTCGCGCCTACTGCCGCGAAAAAGCGTCTATGGGATAGTCAAACAGGCTCTCAGTAGCGCCGAACAGCGGATGCTTCAGTATTTCTATCGCCGCGAGCGTCCAGGCAGCTATTGGCACATGACAGCGAATCGCTATGAAGGCGTCAGCCAAAATGTCCGAGTTATAAATTGATCTGCTCCGGGTTAAGAAACCGAGCACCCTTTGAGCGATCGCCAAGGACGCAGTACGCGCGATGGCTGGATCGACAAGGCCGGCCAAGGCCTCGATCGTTCTGGCTGGGGTCACCAGTTCGTGTAAATATGTCACTCTCGCAATGGCGGGAGCCACTATCTCGAGAATGGTCATAGCAGCGCTGTGTGCGGTGACAGTGGGCGCAGGGCCAGCAATGGCCTGGATCGTCCACGCGTAGGCCAATAATTGGTCCTCGTCTGTGGTCCCAGGAATGGCGACGGCCATCGCCTCGATCACCTTTTGCCTGACACCGGCGTCGGCGTGGCTGGCGACGGCCTCTATCGCCTGGGCGTAGGCGCCCAGCAGGCTGCCATCTTTGGTCTGCGCAATGACGATTGGCGCAAGTTCGATTACCTTGCACGCGACGGAGGCGTCGGCAGCGCCGGCCAGAGCCTGGAGCGTCTGGATATAGCCGTACAGTTTCGCCCTGTCCGTTGTCTCCTTGATGGCAGCCGCGGCCTCCTCAATCAGGCGCCGTGCGACGGCAGCATCGACAAGGCCGGCCAGTATCTGAATCGTCCGGACCAAGGACCACCGATCGTTGCTATCAGCCTCTCTCATCACGATGGCAGTAGCCGCCTGCTCGAAAATGGCCGTCGCGCTGATGCGGGCGGCGGTGGTGTTGACAAGACCGGCCAGGGCTCGGATCGTTTCGGCACATTCCCGCAGGACATTCCAGTCGCTGGTCCGCCGGCTCCGCGTTACCGCTTGCTCGACAATAGTCGTGGCGGCCGCGAGTGTGTCGGCAGGCACTGCAAGGTGGGCTACGACCTGGATCACCTGGGCATAGTACCGCCACTGATACGGGTTTGCTCCTGCGATTCCAGCAACCGCCTGTTCCACATTCGCTGTGGCGGCGGTGCACGCGGCGGCATTGGCAAGCCCGGCTAAGGCGTGGATCGTCTTCGCGTAGGCTAGAAGTTGCGGCCCGTCGCTGGTCTCCGCGATGGCCTCAGCCACTCGTTCGATGATCTCCTGCGCGACGGCGGCATCAGCAACTCTGGCAAGGGCCTGCATCGCTTCGGCGTAAGCTTCCAACGTGGTGCTATCCGTTGTTCCCCCGATGGCGGTGGTCGCGAAAACGAGCGCTCGCGAGGCGAGACTAGGTTCGAGACACACAATCTTACCCGCAATGAGCAACACCGCTAGCGCTCGCGCAGGTCCGAGTGGTTCTCCTTGACCTAGCCATGCTGACAGCTTGTTAGCAAAGATTTTGGCCTGCTCCACATCGAGGGCAAAGACCGCGCGCAGCACCACGTTGCTTTGACGGCATAACCGCCGAGCTCGCGGCTCATCGGTCACGGTCGAAATTAAGAACTCGTGCCGAACCGCCGGAGCGGCATTTTGCAACTCGGCCAAGGCCTTGCATTCGTCGTCGCCCAGCTCTTGGTATGGCCAACTAAGTTCCAGCCGGTTCCAGAGCCGGTCGACCTGCTCCCGTGCCGCCAGCGCGAACGCAGAATCCTGGCTGGCCTGAATGAAAAACAACTGTTGTTGGCTGAGCCCATCCTTGCGCTGCGCCAGCCAGGGTTCGGCCTCTTTCAGCGCCCGTCCGTTGAGCAGATCGCGAGAATCCTGCCCGGCCTCCTTCCACTCCCGCCTTCGCTCGTCGAGCCGTTGCCGCCAGCGCAGGAAATCGCGCTCCTCCGCGATCCATGCGGAGAGCCGGTCCCAGCGGCGGAACAAAGCCTCGTGCACGATATCGACGGCCGGCTCTCCGGTTGTGACAACGAGGCGCTTTTCCGCAAGGCGCTGGGCAAGCAGCCAGAGGGCAGGATCAAGCGCATCCAACTCGGCCTTGCTGCGTGGACGCCGCGCGTCCTGGTCGATGGTGTCAGAAACCCGTACAAGCTCGATGAACAAACGCCGAACCTGACGTTCATCGACATTCAACTCATGAAGAAGATCGTCTGCGTGACGGGCAAGGGCGCCCGTAACCCCTCCGATCTTATCATATGCGTCGGCCGTCAATCGCCGTCCATCGGTATCAATCTCGATCCTCTGCCATAGTTCGGTCAATGCGAACTCAAGAAGCGGTAGCGCGTCGGGATTGTTGGCGATCTCGTCCATGATCTGGCCGAGAAGCCCGTTGTCCAACCCCACGTCGAGATGCGCGGTATCGATCGGTCCAAGGATGGCGCGTTCGCGCTCGGCGGCAACCATGGCCCGCAGCATCACCGTCGGCTCGCCGTTTACCGCATCGACGAGCGAAGCAACGGCCTCGTCAGACTGCAAGAGACTCTGAAAATCCGAGCGAAGACCGAGAACAGCTCTAATAGACACCGAATCGCGCTGATTCGCCAGGTTGGCCAGCGCCGCCAGGAGCGCCCGGTGCTGGTCCGGATTAGTCGGACGGGCGAGAGTAAATGTCTCCTCGAACTGATCGACAACGATGCACAGGCCGCAGCCCGTAGCTTGGTAGCAAGCCTCGCCGTAGGCCAGTAGCCGCGTGGGCTGCTTGTTCAGCGCTTCCTGAAGCTTCGCAGCCTCGTCAGCCAAGGCGAGCGGTTTGATGTCGGGCTCCAGGGCTGCGACAAGTTCCCTGGCCAGATGAGCGATGGGCCGCTCGCCGGGGCGAATCCGCACCAGCCGCCAACCGCGATAGGGCTCGGCCAGCGGCGGCCAGGCACGCATGAGGGCCGTAACCGGGATCAGGACGCCACGACGTTCGTCCGGGTTGGTAATGTCAATCATGCCCAGCAGTCGCTGGTTCGGGCCGTCCGCGATCGCCGGCGCGCCCGAGAAACCCAACTCGATGGTTCGACCGTAGGACCGGTCAGGCTCGACATGGTGCCAGCCGCCGGCATCGGTGCCGCGGACCGAGCCGCGTGCCGGGGCTCCAGCGTCAGCCCCAGCCGGAAAACCCATGACTTTGAATGTAGTATCGTCAGGTACGCCGGTTGGCGGCTGCGGAAGAACTGCGTTCTTCGCCGACGGAGAGCCGTCGATCGCGAGAACAGCGATATCGACGCAAGCTTCGCCTTGACGACTGCCCGGCGCGACGGGCGGGCGCCAATCGATCACGGTTCCATGGTACCGAAGACCGTCGGCCCAGGGCAAGTCCAGGGGGATTTCGTCTCTTGGCCGCTCCGTGCAGAGCTTGTCACGGTTCAAGGCGTCGTTGATCACGTGCGCGCAGGTCACGATCACGCCGCGCGGCGCCAGGAAACCGGCGCCGACGACCATGCTGTCGTGACCCTTGCGACGCAGCCGGGCGACCGGCCGCTGGTAGGGTTCCGACACGGGGTAGGCCAGCTACGCGGGAAGCTTGGGTTTCCAGCCGAGCGTAACCTTGCAGTTGCCCTCGACGGCAGACGAGGCAAGGACGACGCCGGCCTGGGCGCTGAACTTGATGCCGAACTCGACACTGACGCTTTCCGGCCCAAGCGCCGCAACCTTGCGCAGGATCGTCTCGGCAATCGGGCCAATGCCGGAAACTGCTTCCTCGAAGGACTGCTTCGCCTTCTCGACTCCGCTGATCCGTCCAGAGAGCTGGTCACCGGGTGACGCCTGCTCCTCGACCTCGACAAAGATCGTCTGCTCGCCCTGCTTGAACTCAATGACGCGCTTCACACCCAAATCCCCGTTTCGATGCTTCAGTTGCCGCAAAATCAAATAAGTAGACCACTGATTTCGATCGAAAACAAGAACTTTGCGGCCTTCCCTACGCCGCCTCAACCTCCGCCTGCTGCTCCGCCTGCAACGCCCACATCCGCGCATAGGTCCCGCCCACCGCCAGCAGCTCCCCATGCGTGCCGCGCTCCACCACGCGCCCGTCCACCAGCACAAGAATTTGGTCGGCATCGACCACGGTGGACAGCCGGTGGGCAATGCTCAGCGTCGTGCGGTGCCGCGCCACCGTCCGCAGCGCGCCCTGGATGTCCTGCTCGGTGCGCGTGTCAAGCGCGCTGGTGGCTTCGTCGAGGATAAGGATGCGCGGGTCCTTCAGGATGGTGCGCGCGATCGCCACCCGCTGCTTTTCGCCGCCCGACAGTTTCAGGCCACGCTCGCCGACGCGGGTGTCGTAGCCGTCGGGCAACCGCAGGACAAAATCGTGCACCTGGGCGAGTTTCGCGGCCTGCTCGATTTCCGCCTGGCTCGCGCCGGGGCGGCCATAGGCGATGTTGTAGCGGATGGTGTCGTTGAACAGCACGGTGTCCTGCGGCACCACGCCCATGGCGGCGCGCAAACTGTCCTGGGTGAGGTCGCGGATGTCGTGGCCATCGACCAGCACACGCCCACCGGTCACGTCATAAAAACGGAACAGTAATCGGCTGATGGTGGATTTGCCGGCGCCGGTCGGCCCGACAATGGCCACCGACCCGCCCGGCGGCACCCGGAACGACACGCCACGGAGAATTGTCCGGTCCGGGCGGTAGCCGAAATGCACATCCTCGAACACCACCTCGCCGGTGGACGCGACCAGCGGCTTCGCGCCCGGCCGGTCATCCACCTCGGCGTTGACCCGCATCAGGCGGAACATCTGCTCCATGTCCACCAGCCCCTGCTTGATCTCGCGGTAGACGAAACCGAGCATGTTCAGCGGCACATAGAGCTGCATCAGATAGGTGTTCACCAGCACGAAACGGCCCACGGTGAGCGTGCCGGCCGCCACCTCGTTCGCCGCCATCAGCATGATCAGCCCCAGGGCGATGGAGATGATGGTGGCCTGGCCCAGGTTGAGCATGTTCAGCGTCACCTGGCTGCGCACCGCGGCGTGCTCGTAACGGGCCAGCGCCGCATCGAAGCGGGTGGCCTCGTGGCCCTCGTTGCCGAAATATTTCACCGTCTCGTAGTTCAGCAGGCTGTCGACCGCCTTGGATTTCGCGTCGCTGTCGTTCTCGTTCATGGTGCGGCGGATGCGCACACGCCAGCCGGTGAAGATGAAGGTGAAGGCCAGATAACAGGCGACCGCGAACAACGTGAGGACCGCATAGCGCCAGTCGAACAGCTTCCACAGGATGGCGGTGACCAGCGCCACCTCCACCAGGGTCGGCACCACGTTGAACACCGCCAGCCGCAGCACCGCCTCGATGCCCGCGGTGCCGCGGTCGATGGCGCGGGAGATGCCGCCGGTCTGGCGATCGAGGTGAAAACGCAGCGACAGCCGGTGCAGGTGGCGGAAGGTCTGCAGCGCGACCCGGCGCACCGTGCGCTGCTGGACAGCGGCGAAAATGGCGTCGCGCAGCTCGCCAAACCCCGAGGCGGCGATGCGCAGCAGCCCGTAGCCGACGATCAGCGCCATCGGCACCGCGAGCGTGCCGCCCATCCGTGGCGCCAGCGCATCGACGGCGCGGCTGTAAACCAGCGGCACCAGCACCGTCGCCCCCTTGGCAGCGAGCAGAAAGGCGAAAGCCACGCTCACCCGCACCCGGGCGCGGGCGCTGTCCTTCGGCCAGATATAGGGCAACAGGGAGCGGATGGTCTGCAGCGTGGACCGCTCGGGGATGCGGGCGCCGGCGAAATCCGGCATGGTCGGCTGGGTCGAGAGGCTTCTTCTCATGCCATGCCATGTGGCACGCGGTCCCGGGGTTTGAAAGCCCGCGGTGGCGGCGCGCGGGGGTTTCGGCTATGCGGCCCCGCATGGATAAGCGCCTCGCCCGCCATTTCGATGCCTGCAACAATGCAACCCTGCCCGGTGAACGCATCGCCTTCGCCATCGGCACCACCCAGGTCGGCTGGGTACGACCCGAGGTGGCACGGGCGCTGGCCGGTTTTCCCGCTATGGCGGTGGGGCCGCGCCGGGCGACGCTGGCGGCCGACGCCGCGGGCGACCTGCCGGCGACCGGCCGCGCCTTATCCGAACAGGGCTTCTGCCGCTGGCGGGGCGAGGCGTTCGATGTGCGCGCGAGCGGCGACGGCCCGGTGCTCGCCACCCTCGACCGCGGCGCCCTGCCAATCTTCGGCGTGCTGGCCGCCGGGGTGCACGTGAACGGTCTGGTGCAACGCCCGGACGGCCTGCATCTGTGGATCGCGCGCCGCGCCGCCGACAAGGCGCTCGACCCGGGCAAGCTCGATCACCTGGTGGCCGGCGGCATTCCGTCCGGCATGACCCCGCGCGAGACCGTGGTGAAGGAAGCCGCCGAGGAAGCCGGGGTTGCGCGGGTACTGGCCGAAACCGCCGTGGAAACTGGGCTGGTCAGCTACACCATGGAACGGCCGGAAGGACTGCGGCGCGACTGGCTGATCTGCTACGACCTTTTCCTTCCCGAGGATTTTGTCCCGCACGCCGCCGACGGGGAGGTCGAAAGCTTCGAACTCTGGCCGGTGGCGCGCGTGCTGGATCGGGTGCGCGACACCGATGATTTCAAGTTCAACGTCAACCTGGTGCTGATCGACCTGTTCCGGCGGCTGGGGCTGGCCTGAGCCGCCCCTGCTCCCTCCGCGTTCCAGTCAGCCTTCCGGCGGCGCCGCCGCGATCGGGATTTCGCGGGCATCGCCTGGGCCAGGCTGGTCGCCCACGCCCGGTGGCTGGCCCTCGCCGTCGTCGGAGTCGCCATCGCCGCCGAAATCCTGCGTCTGCGGGCGGCGATTTTGCTGGCCGTTGCCGTTCTGCTGCGGCTGACCCTGCTGGGAAGCCTGGTTGATCGCGTTCAGGATGCGGAAATAGTGTTCCGCATGCTGAAAGTAGCTCTCCGCCATCACCCGGTCACCGCTGCCGGTCGCGTCGCGGCCGAGCTGCAGGTATTTCTCGAACAACTGCTGGGCGGTGCCGCGGATGCGCACCTCCGGGCCGTTGCTGTCAAACACGTGGTTGCGGTTCAGCGGAATCCCGCCACCACCACCACCGCTGCCGCCCGGGTGGCGCATGCCGCCACCACCACCCCCACCGCCGCCACTACCACCGCCACCGCCGCTGCTACCGCCGCGATGGTTGCGTCCGCGCATACGTTTCATGTTCATACGTTTGCCAAAATGCTTTCCTGTTCGTATGCCGGGCTCCGCCGTCGCCGCTGCGGGCGACGCATTATCGGCTCCCGTCGCCGGACGCAGGCCGCGTCTTACCGCCTTGGTCCTGCGTCACAACCCGTCCACGGGTCGTTTCTTACCGTTGGTTTCGCACAGCACCCTCACCCGGCGCACGCTTCAGCGGCGGGTAAGGGCCTGGGCAGACGGACCACCCACCGGGCACGATTCCCGGGCGGTCCCTGCCGTGCGATCACACGCTAGCGACGTCGCTCCGGCCTGCCAAACAATTTCTCAGCGACATAGGAAGGTCAGCACCGCGGCACGCGCAATGCCCCCCAGATCGTGGTGCAGGGCAGGTGCGCGAAACCCCGCCGCGCGCGCCAGTGCCGCC
Organism: uncultured Acetobacteraceae bacterium; assembly: GCA_903918195.1. Classification (GTDB taxonomy): domain Bacteria; phylum Pseudomonadota; class Alphaproteobacteria; order Acetobacterales; family Acetobacteraceae; genus Rhodovastum. The sequence continues at coordinate 7,724 of CAIXDS010000154.1, forward strand.
ACCGGATCGGCCTGCCCCGCCCCCAGTTCCAGCACCGCCAGGCCGCCCGGGGCGAGCAGATCCGGCAGGGCGGCCAGCACCGCGCGGTAGGCATCGAGCCCGTCCGCCCCGCCGTCCAGCGCGCTGCGCGGTTCGTGGCGGGCGATTTCGGGCATCAGGCCGGCAATGCTTTCCGACTCGATATAGGGCGGGTTGGACAGCACCAGGTCGAACCGGCCGGCAAGCGGCGCCGCCCAGTCGGCACAGACCATGGCGCAACGCGCGGCGAGGCCCGTCGCCCGGGCATTGCGCGCCGCCAGAACGGCGGCGTCGGGCACCCGGTCCACGCCCACCCCGAAAGCGGCGGGGAATTCGGTCAGCGCCGCCAGCAGCAGGCAACCCGTGCCGGTACCCAGATCGAGGATGCACCGCACGTCATCACGGTCAGGGCGGGCGGCAATCGCGGCCGCGATCAGGGTCTCGCTGTCGGCGCGCGGAATCAGGGTCGCCGGCGAAACCTCCAGGTCGAGGGCCAGAAAATCCTGGCGGCCGATCAGGAAAGCCAGCGGCTCGCGGGCGGCGCGGCGGGCGATCAGGGCGCGGAAGGCGTCGGCGTCGCCGGCGGAATGCTCCAGCAGCCAGCGCGCTTCGCGGCGGGGGGAATCGATGCCGGCGGCGCGAAGCAGGACAGTGGCCGGGGTCAGGAGATCGCTACGAATGCCTCACTCCTCCGCCGCCAGCCGCGCCGCCTGGTCCTCGGCGGTGAGCGCGTCGATGAACTCGTCCAACTCGCCGGCCATGACCCGGTCGATCTTGTACAGCGTGAGGTTGATGCGGTGGTCAGACACCCGCCCCTGCGGGAAATTATAGGTGCGGATGCGTTCGCTCCGGTCGCCAGTGCCGACCTGGGAGCGGCGGTCGGCCGCCCGGGTGGCATGCAATTGCGCCCGCTGCTGCTCATATAGCCGTGCGCGGAGAATTTTCATCGCCTTGGCGCGGTTCTTGTGCTGGCTCTTTTCCTCCTGCATCGCCACCACGATGCCGGTCGGCAGGTGCGTGATGCGCACCGCGCTCTCGGTTTTGTTCACGTGCTGGCCGCCCGCGCCCGACGCCCGGTAGACGTCGATGCGCAGATCACCCTCGTCGATCTGCACGTCCACTTCCTCGGCCTCGGGCAGCACCGCCACCGTGACCGTCGAGGTGTGGATGCGGCCCTGGTTTTCGGTCGCCGGCACGCGCTGCACCCGGTGCACGCCGGATTCGTATTTCAACCGGGCAAACACGTTAGTACCGTTGATTTCGGCCGAGGCGCCCTTCAGGCCGCCCAACTCCGACTCGTCGTATTCCAGCACCTCGAACCGCCAGCCGCGCAGGCCGGCGTATTTGCGGTACATGTCGAACAGTTCGGCGCCGAATAATCCTGCCTCATCACCGCCGGCGGCCGGGCGCACTTCCAGGATGGCGGAGCGGGCATCGGCCTCGTCCTTGGGCAGCAGGGCGATCCGCAGCGCCTGCTGCAATTCCGGGATGCGACCTTTCAGTTCGGCCAGTTCCGCCTCGGCCAGATCGCGCATCTCCGGATCGGCGAGCAGTTGCTCGGCCTCGGCGGCAGCGCGTTCGGCGGCGCGCAGTTCTTCCACCCGCGCCACCACCGGCTCGAGTTCGGACAGTTCGCGGCTGGCCTTGACGTAGGCGTCGCCGGACAGCCCCTCGGACAGCAGGGCGTTCAGTTCCGCCGCACGGTCGCCAATCCGATCCAGCTTGAGGGAAAAACTCATTGCAGTTTCGCGATCAGCTCCGCCAGCAGCACCTCTTGCTGCGTGCCGGTGGAAAAATCCTTCACCTGGGCCACGCCGCGGGCCAGTTCGGTCTCGCCCAGGATGATAACGGCGCGGGCGCCGATGCGGTTGGCGCGCTCCAGCCGGCGTTTCATGTTGCCGCGATAGGCCATTTCGGCACGGATGCCGGCGCGCCGCAGCGATTGCAGCACGGCCAGCGCCGTCGCCTCGGCCGCCTCGCCGACCGGCACCACGGCAACCGGCCGGGGCGCGGCCGGCACCTCGGTCAGCAGCATGGACAGGCGCTCGATGCCGGCCGCCCACCCCACCGCCGGCGTGGGCGGCCCGCCCATCTCGGCCACCAGTCCGTCATAGCGCCCGCCCGCCATCACCGTGCCCTGCGCGCCCAGGCGGGTGGTGACGAACTCGAAGGCGGTGTGGCCGTAATAGTCGAGCCCGCGCACGATGCGCGGGTTGTCCACGAAGGGCACGCCGAAACCGGCGAGGTACGATTTCAGCCGGTCGTAGAACGCGGCCGCCTCCGGCGTCAGGTGGGCATGGATGTCCGGCGCGTCGGCGATGATGCGGCGGTCGGCCTCGTCCTTGGAATCGAGGATGCGCAGCGGGTTACGTTCGAGCCGCAGCAGGCTGTCCTCGGACAGGCCGGCCTGGTGGGCGGTGAAGTAATCGACCAGGGCGGCGCGGTAGGCGTCACGGCTCTCGCGGTCGCCCAGCGTGTTCACTTCCAGCACGACATCGTCGGCGATGCCGAGCGCCTGCAGGATGTCCCAGCCGCAGGCGATGATTTCGGCATCCGCCAGCGGCTCGGCGGGACCGATCACCTCGGCGCCGATCTGATGGAACTGCCGGTAACGCCCCTTCTGCGGTCGCTCGTAGCGGAACATCGGGCCGGCGTAGAACACCTTTTGCGGCAAGGACTGGGTCAGCCCGTTGGTGACCAGGGCGCGGCAGACACCGGCGGTGCCCTCGGGGCGCAGCGTCAGGCTGTCGCCGCCGCGGTCGGTGAAAGAATACATCTCCTTCATCACCACGTCGGATGTATCCCCCAGGCTGCGAGAGAATACCCTGGTGTCCTCGAAGATGGGGGTAGCCCATTCCTCCAGCCCATAGCGCGCCGCCACGCGCCGCGCGGTGTCGATCACATGCAGGTGGCGGCGATGGTCCTCGCCGATGAGGTCGCGGGTGCCGCGGACCGGCTGAAGTTCGCTCACGTTACTCCGCCGCCACCTTCGCGGCCGTCGCCTCCGCCCGGATTGCCGCCGCCTTCTGCTCGACCAGGTCCACCACGTGGTCGATCATCTGCGCCGTGTCGATATGGTGGTCGGTTTTGCCCGCCACATACACCATGTGCCGCCCGCCGCCGCCGCCGGTGATGCCGATATCGGTCATCAGCGCCTCGCCCGGGCCGTTCACCACGCAGCCGATGATCGACAGCGTCAGCGGCGTGTCGATATGCGCGAGCCTGTCCTCCAGCTTCGCCACCGTGTCGATCACGTTGTAGCCCTGCCGCGCACACGATGGGCAGGAGATGATCTTCACCCCGCGATGGCGCAGGCCGAGCGACTTCAATATCTCCCAGCCGACATGCACCTCCTCCTCCGGCTCGGCCGACAGCGACACGCGCACCGTGTCGCCGACGCCGGACCACAGCAGGTTGCCCAGGCCGACCGAACTCTTGACCGTCCCGGTGCGCCGCCCGCCCGCCTCGGTAATGCCGATATGCAGCGGGTGGTCGCAGGCGGCGGCCAGTTTCTTATAGGCCTCCACCGCCAGGAACACGTCGGACGCCTTCACGCTGATCTTGAACTCGTGGAAATCGTGATCCTGCAATATCCTGGCGTGCTCCAGCGCGCTTTCCACCATGGCGTCGGGGTTGGGCTCGCCGTATTTTTCCAGCAGGTGCTTCTCCAGGCTGCCGGCATTGACGCCGATGCGCATGGAGCAACCATGGTCGCGCGCAGCCTTCACCACGTCGCGCACCCGCTCGGCGCTGCCGATATTGCCCGGGTTGATGCGCAGGCACGCCGCCCCGGCCTCGGCGGCCTCGATGGCGCGGCGGTAGTGGAAATGGATGTCGGCGACGATCGGCACGCTCACGCCGCGCACGATCTCGCGCAGTGCCGCGGTGCTTTCCTGGTCGGGGCAGGAGACGCGGACGATGTCCACCCCGGCGGCTTCGGCGCGGTGAATCTGGGCGATCGTGGCCGCGGCGTCCGAGGTCAGCGTGTTGGTCATGGTCTGCACCGAGATCGGCGCGTCGCCGCCGACGGCCACAGGCCCCACATGGATCTGGCGCGACCGGCGACGCTCGATTTGCTGATACGGGCGATAGCTCATGAATAAACGCTCCGGGTGGAGGGGTTTGCCAACCAACATGCCCGTTCAGCCGCCGTGGCGCAAACGCGTGGGGCGCGGGGCAAGCAAGCAAAGTAAGGCCAGGGCTCTGCCCTTGTATCTCTGATCGTGCCCGAACGCGTAAGCTTACGCGTTCGGGCACGGAAGGGAGCCCGCCTTGCCCTGGGGTGGCAGAGCCCGTGGTCCAGCGCGGTGCCCCTTCCGTGACGAAGTCCG
>CAIXDS010000155.1 GCA_903918195.1 uncultured Acetobacteraceae bacterium
GTCGGATGGCGCCACTCCCGGGCCGCCAGGTCTTCCAGTGCTGCCCGCAGCGCGCCCTGCTCTGGCGGCGCGGCCAGCAGCTGCCCGATTACAGAAAAGCGCAATCGTGCCCAGCGCTCATGCACCCGCAATCCGGGTTTGTCCGCCATGCCATCTCTCCCGAAAGTTGCGGGAACCGACGGTAACGGTGGCTACCGCCAGTCGGCGACGGGCATCCTCTGCGGGTCGTTGCGGTCCCTCAGAAAGCGCGCCTCGCCGCCGCCCCGCCGGTCAGCGGACCGAGAAAGCGCAGCAGGCAAATCAGCTTCTCCGCGAGGTCGCCGACAAAGCGGTCGAGCAGCACGGCCGGAACGCCGGCCAGGTCGAGCGCCGGCATGAAGGCGGCCATGGCGACCGGCCGGAACGAACCGGCAAAGGTCTCCAGCCACCACTTGCGCCAGCGCCCGAGCGTGCGCCGGTCAATGCCCAGTTCCGCCGACAGGCGCTGCGCGCGCGCCGGCGTCACCCCCTGCTGCATCGCCGTCACCAGCGTCACCACCGTGGCGAGATAGACCTTGGGGCCAAGAAAGCGCAGCGACGACGGCGTCATCCGCCCGCGGCAGCCGTCCACTGCACAGCAGAAGCTGAAACGCTGGCGCTACTCATCACCCAGTCCGGCCGGTCCCCCGCGCGGCTTGCGGTCGAACCGCCCCGAATGCAGTGCGCCGCAACATTTGCGACAGCCGACCTCCCGGGCGGCGGTGGCAAGGTCGCGATCGAAGTCGAGCAATTGCTGATGGAATCTGGCGTCGTTCAGCAGGGCTTGGTACAAGGGTCACATCCTTTTCCATGATGTTGGCGAGATGGCCAAGACCGGACGGAATGATCCCTGCCCCTGCGGCAGTGGCAAGAAGTACAAGCAGTGCTGCCTCGCCCGCGACGAAGCCGCCGCGGCCACCGCACGTGCCGCCCAGCCTGCCGCAGCGCCGGCACGCCAGCCGAAATTCAATCTGTTCCAGGGCGGCGGCGGCGACGTTGACGAGCTGACCCAGGCCTCCAACGCCGTGATCGGCCTCGTTCAGGCCGGCAAGCTCGATGAGGCCGAGAAAGCCGCCCACGACCTGCTCGCCCGCTTCCCCGATGTCCACGACGGTTATGACCGGCTCGGCATGGTCTGCGAGGCCCGCGGCGATCAGCGCCAGGCAGCCGAGTACTACCGCCGCGCCATCGCGGTCATCCGCGCCCACCCCGACGACTACGATCCGGACTTCGAAGCCGTCTTCCACAAGCTCGTCGATCGGCTCGACCCACCCGGCGCCGACACGCCGGCCTGATCAGCCCAGCCCCTTCGCGGGGCTCACCGTCCCCCTCCCGTCGACCCAGCCACACGCTCCGGTCGTGCGCGCCACGCCAGTCCTCGCGCAACGGTGGCTTTCACTGATCACTCTGGGTGAGGGCGATAGTGCAGCGTCCATCACATACCGTGATCAGATTACCAGGGAATCGCCCTCACTTTGCGCGCTCAGGCTCACGTACTGCCCGAACCGACGGATGTGATCGCGCCCGTAGGGGCTGAGGCACGCGGCCAACTCGGGACTGATCGGATACCCGTCCTTGGCCATCGAA
>CAIXDS010000156.1 GCA_903918195.1 uncultured Acetobacteraceae bacterium
CTTCCACGAAGGCTCCTCACCACTGGGATGCCGGACGCGATCCACACCTGCCAGGGATTGGGAGGTTGCTGGCAGCCTGGATTTTACCTTTTTTAATCAATGAGATCGCTTAACCTAGTGCCTATGGGGCAGAGCCCTGGCCTTCCTTAACTTGACGCCGCCCCGCCACACCACGACCGTTGCCCCATGACCGACTCTCTCGCGCTGCACCGCAGCCTGCTCACCTTCGACACCCATATCGACATCCCCTGGCCGGACGGCCCGCCGTTCCGCGAGGCGGGGCCGCGGCGGGTCGATCTGCCGAAGATGCGGCGCGGCCATCTGGCGGCGGGTTGCTTCGTCGCCTTCGTGCCGCAGGGCCCGCGCACCGAGGCGGCGCACCAGGCTGCCTTCGCCCGCGCCACCGCCATGCTCGCCGCCATCGGCAGCATGGGCGGCGAGGAGGCGCGGGTCTGCACCAGCGCCGATGCCATCGAGCAGGCGCATCGCGACGGCATCACCGCCATCGTGCCCGCGGTCGAGAACGGCCATGCCTGCGGCGGCGACCCGGCCCGGTTGCGGGCCTTGCGCGACCTCGGCGCCTGCTACCTCACCCTCACCCATACCGGCCACAACGCGCTGGCCGACAGTTCCAACCCGCGCCGCGACCTCGGCGACGCCGCCGAGGAACATGGCGGGCTGTCGCCGCTCGGGCGCGAGGCGGTCGGCGAACTCAACCGGCTCGGCATGCTGGTGGACATCGCCCACGTGTCCAAGGCCACCATGCTGCAGGCCGCCCGGCTGTCGCGCTCGCCGGTGGTTTCCAGCCATTCCTGCATCCGCGCCCTGTGCGACAACCCGCGCAACCTCGACGACGAACAGCTCGATGCGCTGCGCGATGTGGGCGGCGTGGTGCAGGTGACGGCGGTGCCGCATTTCCTGCGCGCCGGCGCCAAGGAAAACGAGGTCACGCTGGCCGATTACGTCGATCACATCGACTACGCGGTGCGGCGCATCGGCATCGCGCATGTCGGCATCTCGTCCGATTTCGACGGCGGCGGCGGTTTCGCCGGCTGGCACGATGCCGGCGAAAGCCCCAACATCACCGCCGAGCTGCGCCACCGCGGCTACGGCAAGCGCGACATCGCGCTGCTCTGGGGCGGCAATTTCCTGCGCGTGCTGCGGCGGGCGGAGCAGGTCGCCGCCTGACGCGTCCGCTTCAGCCGCGCGCCACCCTGCCCTCCAGCGGATAGGCGGGATCGTTGTAGCCCGGCGTGGACGGGTGCCCGGCCGGCACCAGACTGTCCACCAGCGCCTCGTCGTCGCTGTCCAGCCGGACCGCCAGCGCGCCGGCGTATTCGTCCCACTGGGCCAGGGTGCGCGGCCCGGCGATGGCGCCGGTGACCAGCCGGTTGTTCAGCACCCAGGCCAGCGCGAACTGCCCCGGCGTGATGCCGCGCGCCTGCGCCCGCGCCGCCAGCTCCTGGGCAATGCGCAGGCTCTCGGGGCGCCACTCCGTCTCCATGATCCGCTTGTCCTGCCGCCCCGCCCGGGTGCCCGGTGACGGCGGTTCCCCCGGCGCGTATTTGCCGGTCAGCACGCCGCGCGCCAGCGGCGAATAGGGAAACACGCCCAGCCCGAGTTCCGCGCAGGCCGGCAGGTGCTCGGTTTCCACCATCCGGTTCAGCGCGTTGTACAGCGGCTGGCTCACCACCGGGCGGTCGATCCCCGCCGCATCGGCGAGCCGGCAGATTTCCGCCACCCGCCAGGCATGATGGTTCGACACGCCGAAATGGCGCAGCTTGCCGGCACGCACCAGATCGGCGATCGCCCGCACCGTCTCATAGGCCGGCGTGGCGTGGTCCTCGCGGTGCAGATACAGGATGTCGATCGTGTCGGTGCCGAGCCGACGCAAGCACGCCTCCACGGCGCGGACCACATGCACGCGCGAGGTGCCGCGCGCGTTTGGCCCGGTGCCCACCGGGTTGGCGATTTTGGTGGCCAGCACCCACCAGTCGCGCTCGGCCGCGATGGCCCGGCCGACCACAATTTCGGACCGGCCGTCATTGTAGACATCGGCGGTGTCGATGAAGTTCACCCCCTGCTCGCGCGCCCGCGCCACGATGCGCAGCGATTCGTCTTCATCGGTCTGGCCGCCGAACATCATGGCGCCGAGGCAGAGCGGCGACACCTTCAGGCCGCTGCGTCCGAGGGTCCGGTATTCCATGCTACGCACTCCCCGCGTGGTTGGTGCCGGCGAGCATAGCGCCAACCGGATTGTCCGGCAGCGCCGCCGGTCCCATAGTGTCGCCTCCTGCAATCACCCGGCGGAACCGCATGCCCCGCAACACCATCACGGCCATCTGGGTCGCCGGCATCGTGCTGGCCCTGTTCGTCTACCTGACCGGCCCCGACCGGTTCGTCTACGCCGCCTTCGACGTCCTGCAGCGCGGCTGGTGGTCCTTGCAGGACGCCCTGCGCAACATCTCGATCGCCGCCTTCGATCTGGTGCGGGCGCTGGCGATCGGCCTGTATTTCGTGTTCGTGGCGCTGACCGTGCTGGCCATCCGGCGCGACGGCCGCGGCGTCGCCGGCCTCGTCGCGGTGTCGCTGGTGTTCCTGCTGCTGGTCTGGGACTCCTATGGCAACGGCTTCGGCGCCCACACGCGCTGGATGGCGGCGCTGCTGCTGAGCACGGTGGCGGCGCTCACCATGACCCGCCGGCTCAGCCAGCCGCCCGCCTCGCCGTGGCGGCCCGGCTCGGTGCCGCCGCATCAGGGGCCATAACCCCGCGACAACGCCATTAATACCGTCATCGCATCGGTAATTCGTCGATTATTCAATCGACTACCGTTGCTTTGGCGCCCGTCACCGTCCCATGCTGGCGGCGCACCCATGCTGGAGGTCGCGCCGCATGCCGCCCGTCCTCGCCAGCGCGAAGCTGCCCGGCAAAGACGGTCCGGAGCACGCGCTGATCCGCACCTCCGGGCTGCTCGATGCGGCCTGGTACCGCGAGACCTACCCCGACATCGTCGCCGCCGGCGCCGACCCGCTGGCGCATTTCGCCGACTGGGGCTGGCGTGAGGGCCGGCGGCCCAACCCGTATTTCGACACCGCCTGGTATCTGCGCCACAACCCCGACGTCGCCCGCGGCGGCGTAAATCCGCTGGTGCATTACATCCGCTTCGGCGAGGCGCAGAACCGCTCGCCGTGCCCGCATTTCGACCTGCCCTGGTACCGCGCCCGCCACCCCGCCGAAGCGGCCGGCGGGGGCATGCTGCTGGCGCACTATCTGGAGCGCCGGCGCACCGGGCAGGTCACGCCGATCGCCGAGTTCGACGCCACCTGGTACCTGCAACACTACCCCGACATCGCCGCCGCCGGCATCGACCCGTTCGAGCACTATTTGCTCTGGGGCTGGCGCGAGGGCCGCAACCCCTCCGCCGACTTCGACACCGGATTCTATGTGCGCCGCTACCTGGACCCGGCGCAGAACGAGAACCCGCTGCTGCATTATCGCCGGCTGCGCCATGTCATCCGGCTGCATACCCACCGGCCGGCGGAGGAATCCGGCGTACACGACGCGGTGCGCCGGTTCACCCGCCCCGGACCCGCCTTCGAGGAGCCGCAGAAACTGCCGGCCTCGGCCCCGCGGCGCGCCACCGTGCTGGCCTTCTACCTGCCGCAGTTCCACCCGATCGCCGAGAACGATCTGTGGTGGGGCCGCGGCTTCACCGAATGGACCTCACTCGCCCGCGGACTGCCGCGCTTCGCCAGCCATTACCAGCCGCGGGTGCCGCGCGACCTCGGCCACTACACGCTCGACGACCCCGCCACGCTGCGCCGCCAGATCGAGCTGGCGCGCGGCGCCGGGCTGGGCGGCTTCGTCTTCTACTTCTACTGGTTCAACGGCCGCCGCCTGCTCGAACGCCCGCTGGAGGCGTTCCTGGCCGACCGCTCGCTCGACTTCCCGTTCTGCCTGATGTGGGCGAACGAGAACTGGACGCGCCGCTGGGACGGCTCGGACAACGAAGTGCTGATCTCGCAGGACTGGCGCCCGCGCGACGAGACCGCGCTGATCGACACCTTCGCCCGCCATTTCCGCGACCAGCGCTATCTGCGCGTGCAGGGCCGGCCGCTGCTGATGATCTACCGCGCCGATATCATTCCCGACTGCGCCGCCAGCCTCGCTCGCCTGCGCGATGCGTTCCGCAGCCGCCACGGCGAGGACCCCGTGCTGGTGATGTCGCAAAGCTTCGGCGCCACCGATCCGCGCCCGCACGGCTTCGACGCGGCGGTCGAGTTCCCGCCGCACAAGCTGGTCACCGGGCTCGCCACCCGCAACGCCGCCCTCACCTGGTTCGACGACGCCGCGACCGCCCAGGTCTACGCCTATGACGATGTCGTCGCCGCGTCGCTGGCCGAGCCGCCGCCCGCTTTCCCGCTGATCAAGACCGCCGCCCCAGGCTGGGACAACGACCCGCGCCGCCAGGGCGGCGGCCTGCTGCTGCACGGCGGCACGCCGGCCACCTACCAGCAATGGCTCGCCGCCCTGGTCGAGCGCGCCGCCGCGCACCCGTTCATGGGCGAGCGGCTGGTCTGCGTGAACGCCTGGAACGAATGGGCCGAGGGCGCCTATCTTGAGCCGGATGTGCATTTCGGCGGCGCCTGGCTGAACGCCACCGCCCGCGCCATCGCGCCCGCCGGCGCGCGGGCCGGCCCGCTGCTGCTGGTCGGCCACGACGCCTTCCCCGCCGGCGCCCAGCATTTGCTGCTGGATATCGGCCGCACCCTGCGCCGGCGCTGCGGCACCGACATCGAATTCCTGCTGCTCGGCGGCGGCCGGCTGCAGCCCGACTACGCCGCCGTCGCGCCGACCACCGTGCTGGCCGACCCGGAGCACCTGCCCGCCCACCTGGCCGGCGGCACCGCACGCGGCATCACCGCCGCCCTGGTGAACAGCGCCGCCGCCGCCTGGGCGGTGCCGGCGTTGCGCGCGGCCGGCATCGACGCCGTGCTGCTGGTGCACGAAATGCCGCGCCTGCTGCACGAGAAAAACCTGCTCGCCGGGGCCCGGGCCGGCGCGGCGTCGGCCAGCCGGGTGGTGTTCGCCGCCGAAGCGGTGCGCGATCGCTTCGCCTCGCTGGTCGCGATTGACCCGGACCGCGCGCTGGTGCTGCCGCAGGGCTGCACCAGCGCGGTGACCTACGATCCCGCTGCCGGCGCGGCACTGCGCCGCCAGCTCGGCGTTGCCGCCGCCACCCCGGTCGCCCTCGGCGCCGGCTATGCCGATTTGCGCAAGGGTTTCGACCTGTTCCTGCAGGCGTGACGCGCGGTGCAACGGCACGGGGCGCCGGTGCAGTTCTGGTGGATCGGCGATGTGGACCCCGGCGTGCGCGCCTATCTCGGCCCCGAAATCGCCGCCGCCGAGGCCAGCGGCACCTTCCGGCTGGCCGGCTGGCAGGACAACGTCGCCGCCTGGTTCAGCGCCGCCGATTTGTTCGTGCTGCCCTCCCGCGAGGACCCGTTCCCCAGCGTCGTGCTGGAAGCGCTGGCGACCGGGCTGCTGGCCGTGGCCTTCGAGGAATCCGGCGGCATCCCCGGCCTGCTGCAACGGCTGGATGCCGGCACCGCCGTGCCGATGGGCGACGCGGCGGCGCTGGCCGAGGCGGCGACCGGCCTGCTCCGCACCCACACCCCGGAGGCCGCGCGCGCCCGCCGGGCCGAACGCGCCCGCGCGGCGTTCCGCTTCGACCGCTACGCCGCCGCCCTGCTGCATCTGGCACGACCGGCCCTGGCCTCGATCTCGGTCGCGGTGCCGGCCTACAACTACGCCCGCTTCATGCAACGCCGGATGGCCTCGGTGTTCGCCCAGACCTATCCGGTGGCGGAAGTGCTGGTGCTGGACGACGCCTCCACCGACGACAGCGTGGCGGTGGCCAACCGCACCGCCGAGGACTGGCGCCGCGACATCCGCCTGGTGGTCAACGAGCGCAATTCCGGCTCACCGTTCCGCCAATGGCGGCGCGCCGCCGCGCTGACCGAAAGCGAGTGGCTGTGGATCGCCGAGGCCGACGACGAGGCCGAGCCGGGGCTGCTCGCCGCCCTGGCAGCGCTGGCGCAGGAGGTTCCGGACCTGGACCTGGCGTTCTGCGACAGCCGCGCCATCGACGCCGACGGCGCGCCGCTGTCGCCAAGCTACCAGGAATACTACGCCGCCAGCGGTGCCGCAGCCCTGGCCGGCGGCGGCGTGTTCCCCGCTCGCGACTTCGCCCGCCGCTTCCTCGCCGAGCGCAACCTCATCCTCAACGCCAGCGCCGTGCTGTGGCGGCGCGCGGCACTGCTGGCCGCGCTGGAAAGCTGCGGCGACGACCTCAACCGCTATCGGCTGGCCGGCGACTGGCGGCTGTACCTGGAGGTGCTGGCAGCCAGCAACGGCCGGGTGGGCGTGGTGCCGGCGTCTTTGAACGTGCACCGCCGGCACGCCGCCGGCGTCACGGCGTCGCTGGCCCCGGCGCAGCATGTGGAGGAAGTGGCCCGTGTGCAGGCGCTGGCCTGCGCCCGGCTCGACCTGTCGCCGGAAATGGTGCGCCGGCAAGCGGCGTATCGCCGCAGCCTCGCCCGCGCGCTTGGAGCGCCGGCACCGGGCGGGCGGGCGAAGGGGCGACGGCGGGTTGCGGCGGAGTGAAGGCAAGGAAGGCCAGGGCTCTGCCCTGGACCCGGCAGGGGGCGGTGGCCCCCTGCACCCCATTCCCTAAGAAATCATTGGGTTCCAAGGGCCTCTGGCACTTGGTGGGCTTGGGCCGCGAAGCGGACCAAGGGGGCAAAGCTCCCGCCGGGGTCCGGGACTGCGCCCCGGCTGTCGCGGCGGTTGCGGGGATGAGATGGCTTACATGCGATAGGCTGCCTGACCGCTTTCGGGCCTTCTCACACCTGCGCTGCTGTCGGATAGCCTTGTGGACGCACGAATGCGTCAAGAAGGCGCCTTGCTGAGCAACGAGATTGCTCATTGCCGTTACGGTCCAGTGCTTTCACACAGCCTCGGCCGGGAGCAGACGTTCCGCCTTCGGGCTGTCGGCCCGCACAAGCGGACGCAGAGCCTTTGGTTCGGACGAAAAAATATCGAGCGGCGCTCTCTTTTCCCCGTCCCCCCTTCGCCTCCAGCGCAGAATTCTCCCTTATTTTTACCGGATTCCCTCGGCGGTGATTCCGTCTTAGACTACGCTTCAGTCTGCGGCTCAAGCGAGCCGTTAGCGGCCTAGGGAGATCATGGCGCCGAACGCATCTCAGTTGTCCGCACTGTCATGCCTCTTCTCCACAGCGGTTTTCCGCGAAATGGCGAAGAAGGGCCGATCCTCGCTGTTCGTTCGGTTGATCGGGCAGACTGGCATAGAAACACGCGGCTGCGACGGTGCGACCGTCGGCGATGCCTTTGATCAGGCGTTTTCTGTACTGCGCCGGTCTGGCCAGCGCGACGAATATGTCTATCGTGCTGCTTTGACCCATAACATTCTGCTAGGTACGCATTCGCTCAACACCGCCTCAATGCTGACTGAGTTTCGTGCCGGCACGTGTAAGGCGGACCTCGCAATCCTTAACGGTACAGCAACGGTCTATGAAATCAAGTCCGAACGGGATTCGCTTGCCCGCCTCCCCAACCAGGTCACGAATTACAAGAAGGTGTTTGCTAAAGTCTATGTGATCGCGGGAGAAAGCCATGTCCGCGAGGTCATGGAAAAGACGTCGGCGGATATCGGCGTGATGCGCCTCTCGCGGCGTCACAGCATCTCGACCGAGCGCGAGGCGGCGGACCGGCCCGATCGGGTGTGCCCAGGGACCATTTTTGAATCGCTGCGCTCTGCAGAAGCGTGCGCCATCCTACGCGATCTCAAAGTTCCGGTACCTATTGTCCCGAACACCATACTGCACGCTTCGTTGCGAGCTCGTTTCGAGCGGCTGAAGCCTGAGGATGTTCATTGCGCTATGGTGAAAATCCTGAAGCGCTCGCGCGACCTTGCGCCATTGGGCAAGCTCATCGACCAACTGCCCTCGTCGCTTCAGCCGGCCGCCCTGTCGATTCAAGTCCGCCGCGCGGACCATGACCGACTTGTCGATGCCGCGCGCACGCCGCTTGATGCCGCGATGGCCTGGGCCTGAGCGCCGAATGTACCATCCCTATTTTCGTGGCAAACAATATGAACTAATCACGATCCGCGAGACCGCGGCTCTGATGGCCGCCTCGAACTTCGTGCCTATCATCGAGCCGGTCAAGGAGGCGCTCAGCGGCCTTGAGCGCACATTACGAGCTGTGCATGATGCTCAGGGAAAGGTTGTTGTGATCGTCAATCCCTATCATGGCGATCACCGCGAAGGTGGAGTCGAAATCTCCACGCACCTTCAGAACTTTTATCCCGGCAACGGATCAATAGAATTTGGCGTCTTGCTCAAGGACGACATGAGCCTCGATGATGCGATGCGCTATTGCCAGCGCCATCACGATCGTCACCTTACTCTTATCCACGCAGGCTTCACCCAGCCCAAGGCGCTGGCCGAGGCGCTGAGCGAAGGGCTTAGAGCCACCCGCAATGTCTTCATTGAAGCCCATTGCGGCAAGCTCTATCGCAAGCATTTTCAGGGAAGCCATCGGGTTTTGCTGCGCGACGGATTTCAGCGTCGCCGCAACCGTGATCACCCGGACTTCGAATTGTTTTCAGACCTTAACGTCACCTATGAGGAGGAGGGGATGAACGGGTTCGGCGACTTTCTGATCGTCGGTGACGATTATTCTGAAACCGGGGGACCGGCCTATGCGGTCGCAATCCACCTCACTTTTATCGATCCCGATCAGGACGACGCGATGTTCATCTACCATTTCAAGTCGACGCGGCAGGACACGCCTACTGATCCGGCAGGCAAGTTCGCAGAGGCCCTCGAAAAGATGGTAGAGAAGCTTAATTCTGGCAATTCGAATGTTCTTGAAACGAGTGCCGTAAAAGAGTTTCGGGAACTTCACGCAAAAAAACACTTCCCGGGGCTGGGCTACGTCAAGAAGCTCTCGATGAAGCATCATATCGAGACGCTCGATGATTTTCTCCGCTGACGCATCATGCCTGTGCGATGCTGTTCCGAATGCTTCGGTGACCGCGGTCTGCGGCGTAATCTCATCCCATCGCTTGACCCGACGCGCGGCACGTGCAGCTTTTGCGGTTCGATGGACGTCGATCTCGTTGAGCCACAGCAACTCGCCGTTTATTTCGGACCGCTGATCAGCGTCTACGAGCGCGATTCCGGTGGGAAACTTTTAGTCGAATGGATGAAGGAGGACTGGCAGCTTTTTACGCATGCACGCATGGACACAGCTCACGCGAAGGAGCTTCTGAGCGAGATACTCGACAACGGTGATATTGTTCGTAAGACCTTCTCGCCGTCCCCGACGTACAAGAGCGAAGGCCTCATCCGCTGGGAGACGCTTCGCGACGAACTTATGTACCGAAACCGATATTTCTTAGACGAGACGCTCGACGAGGATCGACTTGAACAGCTGTTGTCCCATTTACTCGCTGATGAGTTGCCAAGGAAATGGCATCGCGCGCGTATCCGCACTGGTGGTGTAACCTATCCTATCGCGGAAATGGGCGCGCCGCCAAAGCGACTTGCTACGCATGGTCGCGCAAACCCGCCCGGTATCCCTTATCTTTATCTCGGTTCGGTCCCTGAGACAGCAGTCGCGGAGGTGCGTCCGCATACAGGTGAGGTCGCGTGCGTCGCCGAATTCACGATTGCGGGTCCGCTCAACGCCATCGACCTCAGGAATCCACGCAAGCTGGTATCGCCATTCGTGCTGGGCGATGCCGGTGCAATCGGCCAGCTGCGGGCGGACATCCCGTTCCTTGAGCGCTTGGGTGAGGAATTGACTCGCCCCGTCCTGCCGCAGGGCGCTTCAATTGACTATGTGCCGAGCCAATATCTGTGCGAGTTCATTAAGAAGTGCAGATATGATGGGGTCATCTATCGCAGCTCGGTCAGCGACGGCATGAACCTTGCGCTGTTCGATCCCACCAAGGCCGAAGGCCGCGACGTAAGCCTTTATGCGGTCAGCCGGGTAACGGTCAAGATCGATCCAGCGTGACGCCATCGCCCCATCGTTCTTTGTTGCGCAAGCAGTGCATGTGGCAGCTTTGGAGTGCGTCGGGACGGGCCAACAATGACCGAAATGGGCGCAGAGCGGACATCGGAGCCGCCAGCAACCTACCCCCGCTTCCCACGCCAACCAGTCATCCGACGAGGCTGCCGGCTCTACCTGTTCCTCTTCCCGCCCCGTCCGCCCTTACCCTTCACCGCAGCCTCAGGCACCGGCACCGCCGCCCGCGCCGTCAGCCCGGTCGCCGCGATCCGTTCCAGCCGCGCCAGAATCCGCAGCCCCACCGCCCGGTTGCCATGCGAGCGCAGCGCCTCCACCTGCCCGCGCCGGGCGATCGCGCCGCCGCGGTCGGGGTCGTCCAGCACCGGGCGCAGCAGCGCCCAGGCTTGGTCCACATCGGGGTTGGCCCAGGACTGGCCCTGCCAGTGCGGATACGCGTCCGGTTGCAGCCGCACCAGCTCGTGGCCGACCAGTAACGAGTTGCTGTCGGTCATGAAATCGACATTTCCCGACCAGCCAGTGCCCATGGTCAGCCGGCCCAGCGCCATCGCCTCGCCCATGCCGCGGCCGAACCCCTCGGCCCGGTGCAGCGACACGAAGCAGTCGCAGGCCGCCATCAGGCTGCGCACGCCGAGCGTGTCGAGCGGGGTGGCGATCACCTTCACCTGCGGGTCGCCTTCCATGCTCGCCGCCCAGTCCTCGGCGCCGTGCTCGCCGTTCTTCACCTTCAGCACGAGCTGCACGTCGCGGTACGGGTCGTCGCGGCGGATGCGGTCCAGCAGGGCCAGCACCGCGTCGGGGTTCTTGCGGCTGGAGTAGGAGGACAGGTCGAAAAAGTTCAGCAGCACGAACGCCGATTCGCGGATGCCGAAATACCGCCGCGGCAGATTCACCCCGCCCTCCAGCTCCACCGCCTGGCCGATCAGGTGGCTGTCGATGCCGGCGGTCGCCAGGCTCGCCTGGATGAAGCTGGACAGCGCCCACACCTCATCGAAGCGGCGCAGATTCGCCGCCCAGGGGGCGGGGTAGGCGGGCAGTTCCCAGGCCGGCACGATGATGTTGTAGCCCGCCTCGAAGCAGCCGCCGCGCGCCTCGAATTCCTGGATCACCCGCTCCACTTCGTCGCCGTTGATGTGGAACATGCGGATGCCGTCCGGCAGGTCGCGGCGCTCGCGCTCTCCGACCACCTGGAAATGCACCGGATCGGTGCGCTGGGCATAGCGGAAGATGTCGAACACGTGGTGGTGCAGCCGCAGCGCGGTGCAGGCCTGGACGTGGCTGCGCATCTGCTCGCCCATGCCGATCGGCGCATAGGGGTGGCCGATGATGGTCAGCGCGATGTCCTCGAGCGCCAGCGGCGTGGCGGGCGCCGGCCGCGTCGCCGCGTCGCCGGTTGCTTCAGAGGCCTCCAGCACCAGGCTGTTCATGCCCAAACCTTCGCCGCCACCGCGTCGCGCAGCGCCTCCAGCCAGCGATGGCCGTGGAACGCGTCAGGCTCCAGATGCGCGCCCTCGGCCCATTCGTTCCAGGCATTGACGAACAGCAGCCGTTCATCCCCCATCTGGAACCGCCGGATGTCCTCGATCTTCTCCTCGACATAGACCCGGAACGCCTCCGGGCTGATGCCGTCGAAGCTGGTGCCGCGCAACGGCTGGCGCGGCGTGTTGTCCCAGCTCGGAAACACCGCCGGATAGCGCACGTACGGCACCGTATCACGATCAAGAAACGACATCACCGTGGCGGGATAGTCGTAGCGGTAGCCGGTCCAGCCCGGCTTGGTGATCTCCGCGGCGCTGGAGGCCGGCACGGCGCGCCCGTGCGGCGGAAATTCGACGCAGGCATCGAACCCCAGATCGCCCGGGCTCACCGCGCGGTCCACCGCCTCCATGCTCTCGACATAAACCAGATGCACGCCGGCGAACCCGGCCGCGGCGAAGGCCGCCCGGCATTCCGCCGCGAAGGCCGGCGGGTCGGGCAGCAGCAACGGGCGGTACACCAGGAACAGCGGCCGCCCGTTCACCCGGATGTAGCGCGGGTCGGCGGCCTGGGCGACCGCATCGGCGATGATGGCGGCCAGCGTCGCCTTGTCGTAGCTTTGTTCCAGCAGAATTTCACGCTCGCCGCCGTCCCAGTGTTTGGTCCAGTTCTCGTTCGCCCAGCACAGGCACCAGCGGAACGGGATATCGGGGTTGGCGAGCACCGTTTCGATCGGCCGCGGCAGCACCCGCCTTTTGCCGAAATTGTAATAATAGACGCAGAACCCCTCGATGCCGTACCGCCGCGCCAGCAGCGCCTGCCGGCGCAGCGTCTCCGGCGTGCGCAAATCATAGAAGCCCAGATCGGTGGGCAGATGCGGCTGGTAATGGCCGGCGTAGCTGGGCCGGGCCTTCACCACATTGGTCCACTCGGTGAACCCCGCCCCCCACCACAGATCGTTCTCCGGCGTCGGGTGAAACTGCGGCAGGTAGAAGGCCAGCACCCGGATTGCGTCCAGCCGGCCCAGCGTATCGCCCCAGCGTTCGCTCAGACGCTGCTGGTTGCGGCTGATGGTGCGCAGCTTGCGGGTGATCGAGCCGCGGTTGGTCGAGACGCTGAGGTGGTGCACCACGGTGGCACCGCTGACATAGCGCACCCGGTGCCCGGCGGCGATCAGGCGCAGGCACAGATCGGCGTCCTCGCAATAGGCCGGGCGGTAGGCTTCGTCGAACAGCATTTCGCCCACCAAAGCGCGGCGGAGCATCAGCGCCGCCCCCGAGCAATAGGTGACGTCGCGGTCGAAACAGTAGCCGCCCTCGTCGGGGTCGGCGAACAGCCCGACCATGCCGCTCTCGCCGTTCGGCCGCACGAAGCAGCCGGCCTCCTGCAGCCGCCCGTTCGGGTAGATGATCTTCGGCCCGACCGCGGCCACCGCCGGATCGGCATCCAGCACCGCGGCCAGGCGGTCGATGGCGCCGGGCAGCACCTGGGCGTCGTTGTTGAGCAGCAACACATAGTCGCCGCGGCAACGCCGGAACGCCTCGTTGCAGTTGCGCAGGAACCCGACATTGGCGGGCTGGCGCACGTACACCAGATTCGGCACCCGGCCGAGCAGCGCCAGTTCCGGCTCGGTGGAGGCGTCGTCCGCCACCACCACCTCGAAGGTCAGGTCCGGCCGCGCCCGCTGGATCGACAGCAGGCACTCCACCGTCACCGTCAGTTCGTTAAATACCGGCACCAGAATGGACAGGCGCGGCGCGCGCGCGCGGGCAAATTTCAGGCGGGCGATGTCCTTCGCCGGCGCGGCGGAGGCCACCAGCCGTGCCGGCTCCACCCGCACCGCGTCCTTGCGCTGCTGCCGCCCGGCTTCCACCCGTCCCCGCATGTCGGCGAAGGCGCGCTCGCTCTGTGCCGGATCGACGGGACAGGACAGCCCGACCTCGACCGACGCGCCCGGCTTGGCGGCCGCCGCCGCACGGCGCTCCACCGCGGCCTGACGGCCCTCGCGCCTTCCATGCATGAGATAGTGGCGCAGCGGCGGGATGCCCGAATCGGCCACGTCGGTGTAGCGCGCCCGGTACAGCCCGCCATCGAACCCCGGCCCGGCGGCACGCCCTTCGTGATCGCCCTGGGTTACGAAATGGCGCAGCGCCTTGTATGGCTCGTCCGGCACGTCCGGGTAACGCTCGGCATACCAGACGGGATCGATAAAGGCGCTCGGCGTCCGCTTGGCGCGCACGCCGTACTGCAGGAAGTGACGCAGCAATGCGTTGCCCGGCGCGTCGCCGGCGAGCTGGTCCAGATAGTGCTGCGGATCGAAATACGGGCACGGGCTGGCCAGATCGTATTCCAGCAGATCGGCCAGCGCCTCGACATGCGGCGTCGCCCCCAGCACCAGGGCATCCTCGGCGACGATGTAGCGCAAATCCACCAACGGATGCGGCGAGCGCAGCTCGGCGATGCCGGTGTCGATGAAGTGCAGCAACGGGTCGAGTCCCGCTTTGGCGATGTCGGGATTGGCCGCGAGGTAGTAGGCCGTGTCGAAATACCACGACAGCGACGGGCGCTGCGGCACCGGCAGTTTCAGGTAGCGCGCCACCAGCGAAATGTCGGCCCGGCCGCCGCCGAGCGCCCGGCGGAACAGATCCTCGCTGACGAAACCCGAGCAAAGCGACCGGTGCGCCTGCTTGAGTTCATTCATCAGCTTGGTCATGGACCTCGTCAAACTCCTTCAGCCGGCCGGCGATACGGGGACGCGGCCAGCCGGCCGGGTTTCCCGCCCGCCCGCCTCACGCCGCCCGCGTATCGTCGCGCAGCACCGAGATCCAGTAATCCACTTCCGGCTTGATCTGCCGGTTGGGAATGCGGCCTTCGGCCGCCCCCTGGCGCAGATAATGCTCGGCCGCCGAGGCAATGTCGCCACGCGCCACCGCCTGCCCGACGTCCTTATAATAGGTTGTGTAGAAAGCTTCATCGACCGTCGGCGGCGTGCCGAACCGTCCCTCGAAGAAACCCGACTCGACGTAGTGCCGGTGCAGGTCGGGAATGTTGCCGGCGGCGTGCGCCTCGGCAATGTCGGGATAGGCCTCCAGATAGAATTCGTCCGAGAACGGCGACCGCGCGATGATGGCCTGGACAAGACCGCGCAGCAGCTTGGCGTCGATGGCGATCTTGGATTTGCTGTTCAGTCGCTCGCGATTGACGCGCAGGGCCTGCAGCAGGAGTTCGATGTGCGGCAGGTATTCCGGAATCTGCAATGCTCGGGCTCCTTGCGCTTTCGGTCCGGAATCACTTTTTCGCGATCCGCCCTTGTTCTATAAACAAAAAACCGTTGCGCCGCAACGCTACAAACCGGTTTCCGAGGCACGGCGAAGGTAGTTTAGTACTCGGGCAGTTCCGGCAGCCCGATCGAAATCCGTTCCGCTCCGCTCATGCCATACGGATGGCGCCCCCAGCTCACGCCTTCCCGAACAATCCGCGCGGGCGTGCCGGCCGCCACCACGCAAGGCGGCACGGCGCCCTTCACCACCGAGCGCGCGCCGATGATGGCGCCCATGCCGACCCGCCGGCAGCTCAGCAGCAGCGCATCCTGGCCCAGCCAGACATGTCGCTCGATCACCGTATCGAGCGGCGGGCGGTTGATGCGCGCGCCGGTGCGCAGGTCGTGCATCGCGTGCATGTCGTAGTTGCGCAGCCACACGCCGCCGGAAATAAGTGCGTCATCGCCGACCACCATGCCATGTCCGATGCCGTCGATCTCCAGGCTGCAGCCGACCGCCGAGGACCCCGCACCCCAGAACAGGAACTGCCGGTCCGAGCGCAGCAGCACATCCGGCAGCGTCACGTAGGCATCGCCGATCCGGTTGAACAGAATGATGCTTTCGTCGCCGGCCATGCGTATGTTGGCATGGAAATTGCCGCCCCAGGCGCGATTGTCGAAGAACAGCGTGTTATTCCGCCCGCCCGACTGCAGCCGCACCTGGCCAAGCCGCCTGGCCGGGTCGGTGACCACCACGTTCACGTCGGGACCGCCTTCGAACTGGATGCCCAGCGCGCGGGCCTCCTCGTCATCGGCGGTCAGCAGCGTCATGCCGACCTGGGCCAGCGTCTCCTCGCGCACGTCGGTGACCGACTGGACCAGGAACTCACGCAATCGTTCCTCGGTCGCGTTGATCATCCCTGGTACCATGGCGCCTCGCAGGCCCTGTTTCCGCCATTCTGGCGGATCGCGGGTGTGGTGTGGATGCGTAATCAGTCTCAATCGATTGCCCGCAACGGCGTCGGGCGGATCGACTTCCAGTATGATGAACCGTTTTGAGAGCGCGCTGCAACCGGCGCGAGCGCATGCGGTGGTACGGGAAACCGAGGATTGCCGTGCAACGAACACGCTGGCAAGCTAGAATCCAGCCGTGCAGGTAACTGGAGTGACGGATGCAGGTGCTGCTGACCGGAGGATGCGGGTTCATAGGGGCCGCGGTGGTGCGCCATCTGGTGCGATCGACCAGCCACACGGTGGTCAATGTGGACAAGATGACCTATGCGGCGTCGGCGGACGCGCTGGAGGAAGCGGCGCGCGACCCGCGGCACAGGATGGTCCGGGCCGATATCGCCGACCACGCGGCGATGCGCGAGGTGTTCGCCACCTGGCAGCCCGACGCGGTGATGCACCTCGCCGCCGAGACGCATGTCGACCGCTCCATCGACGGTCCCGGCCCCTTCGTGCAGACCAACGTGGTCGGCACCTATACCCTGCTCGACACCGCCCGCGAGTACTGGGCCGGCCTGCCGGCGCCGCGCCGCGCCGCGTTCCGCTTCCATCACGTCTCCACCGATGAGGTGTTCGGCGCGCTCAGCCCGGGCGACCCGCCATTCACCGAAACGACGCCATACGACCCGCGCAGCCCCTATGCCGCCAGCAAGGCCGCCTCCGACCATCTGGTGCGGGCCTGGCACCACACCTACGGGCTGCCCACGCTGGTCAGCAACACCGCCAATAATTACGGCCCCTGGCAGTTTCCCGAAAAACTGATCCCGCTGGTCACGCTCAACGCGCTCGAAGGCAAACCCCTGCCGGTCTATGGCGACGGGTCCAACATGCGCGACTGGATCTTCGTCGAGGACCATGCCGAGGCGCTGGTGCGGGTGCTGGAACACGGCGCGCCGGGCGCCACCTACGCCCTCTCCGCCCGCCAGCCGCGCACCAACCTGCAGGTGGTGCGCGGCATCTGCGCCGCGCTGGACGCCCGCCTGCCCGATCCGGCGGGGCCGCGCGAGCGCCTGATCAGCTTCGTCACCGACCGGCCCGGCCACGATTTCCGCTACGAGATCGACCCCAGCGCCAGTGAGCGCGCGCTGGCGTGGCGCGCCGCCCATGATTTCGACCGCGGTCTCGGCCGCACCGTCGATTGGTATCTCGACAACCGCGCCTGGTGGGAGCGCATCCGCGCCGGCAGCTATGCCGGCCAGCGGCTGGGCCAGGCAACCCGCAGCGCAGCGTGAAAACAAGCAGGAGCGCAGCATGAGCATGAACAAGGGCATCCTGCTGGCCGGCGGCTCCGGCACACGGCTGCACCCGATGACGCTGGCCGCCTCCAAGCAGTTGCTGCCGGTCTATGACAAGCCGATGATTTATTACCCGTTATCGGTGCTGATGTTGGCCGGCATCCGCGACATCCTGGTGATCTCCACGCCGGAGGACCTGCCGCAGTTCCGCCGCCTGCTCGGCGACGGGGCGCGGCTCGGGGTGCGCTTCAGCTATGCCGAGCAGCCGCGCCCGGAAGGGCTGGCCCAGGCCTTCCATATCGGCCGCGACTGGATCGCCGGCCAGCCCTGCGCGCTGGCGCTGGGCGACAACCTGATCTTCGGCGACCAGCTCTCCAGGCTGCTGCAGGCCAGCGCCGCCCGCCCGCACGGCGCCACCGTGTTCGCCTACCAGGTGCGCGACCCCGAGCGCTACGGCGTGGTCAGCATGAACGCCGCCGGCCGGGCGCTGGAGATCGTCGAAAAGCCGATCGTGCCGCCGTCGAACTGGGCGGTGATCGGTCTGTATTTCTACGATGCCCGCGTCAGCGACATGGCGGCCCGGGTGAAACCCTCGGCGCGCGGCGAGCTGGAGATCACCGACCTCAACCGCATGTACCTCGAAGAAGGCTCGCTCAGCGTCGAGCGGCTGGGCCGCGGCTGCGCGTGGCTCGATGCCGGCACGCCGGATTCCCTGCTGCAAGCAGCCACCTTCGTGCAGACCATCCAGTCCCGCCAGGGGATGCTGGTGGGCTGCCCCGAGGAGGTGGCGTTCCGCATGGGATGGATCGACGCCGACCGGCTGCGCCACCACGCAAAAGCCCTCGGCAAGACCGAACTCGGGCGGGTGCTCGCCGAACTGGCCGACATCGAGCCGGCCGACGCCGATCTGGCCGACGCCGAGCCGGCCGGTGCCGAGCTGGTCTGAGGGTCCCGATGAAAGTCGAAATTCTGGCCATCCCGGACGTCGTGCTGGTCACCCCGGCCCGCCACGGCGATAGCCGCGGTTTCTTCTCGGAAACCTTCAACGCCGGCCGCCTCGCCGAGGCCGGCATCGTCCAGCCTTTCGTGCAGGACAATCACAGCCTGTCGGCCCGCGCCGGCGTGGTGCGCGGCCTGCACTGCCAGATCGCCCCCAGCGTGCAAGGCAAACTGGTGCGGGTGATCAAGGGCGCCATCTGGGATGTTGCCGTCGATATCCGCCACGGCTCACCCACCTATGGCCGCCACGTCGCCGCCGAACTCAGCGCCGCCAACTGGACGCAGATCTGGGTGCCCGGCGGGTTCCTGCACGGGTTCTGCACCCTCGAGCCCGACACCGAGGTCATTTACAAGGTCACCGCCGGCTACGATCCCGCCGCCGAGCGCGGCGTGATCTGGAACGACCCCGATCTCGCCCTGCCCTGGCCGGTGGCCGCCGGCGAAGCGGTGCTGTCCGGCAAGGATTCCGCCCTGCCAAGGCTGGCCGCGTGCGACATCTGGTTCCGGGCGTGAAAAAGTGCGACCGGATGGAACACGAACGGAGGCAGCGATGAGCAACCAGCGGGGACCGGTCCTGGTCATCGGCGACAGCGCCGGCCAATTAGCGACCGCACTTGTCGCCGCGGCCGACGCGCTGCCGCTGCTGCTGATCGGACGGCCGGACCTCGATTTCGACCGGCCGGAAACAATCCGGCAGGCGCTGCACGCCGCCGCGCCTTCGCTCATGGTGAACGCCACCGCGTACACCGCGGTCGACCGCGCCGAGACCGAGACCGAGGCGGCGCTGCGCGCCAACCGCGACGGCCCGGCGGCGCTGGCCGCCTGGTGCGCCGAGGCCGGCATTCCGATGATCCACGTCTCCACCGACTACGTGTTCGACGGGCTGAAGGGCGCCCCTTACGTCGAGACCGACCCGACCAACCCCACCGGCGTCTACGGCGCCTCCAAGCTGGCCGGGGAGCAGGCGGTGCTGGCCGGCTGTCCGCGCGCCATCATCCTGCGCACCTCCTGGGTCTATGCCGCGTCAGGCCGCAACTTCGTGCTCACCATGCTGAACGCGCGCGCCCGCACCGACCGCCTGCGGGTGGTCGCCGACCAGATCGGCTGCCCGACCACGGCGCCCGACCTCGCCCGGGTGATCCTGCAGATCGCCGCCCGTATCCGCGCGGACGGCTGGGATGACCGCTACGCCGGCCTGTACCACGCGGCCGGCGAGGGCTGGACCAGTTGGCACGGCCTGGCCACGGCGGTGTTCGAGGAAGCGGCGCGGCATGGCATGGCGCCCCCGGTGGTCGAGCCGATCGCCACGTCGGACTGGCCGACCCCGGTACGCCGGCCGCCGGATTCGCGGCTGGACTGCACCCGCCTGGCCGAAACCTTCGGCCTGCGTCTGCCGCCCTGGCGGCACAGTCTGGCACAAATAATTGATACTGTATTTGACCAACAACGAATCGCTCCCAAATCCGCGACGGGACTGTAATCTTCGGCCTGCATGGTGCCGCGCATCCCAGAGCCTCGTGTTGCGATCCTGCTGGCGACCTATAACGGGGCCCCGTGGCTGCGCGAACAGCTCGACAGCCTGCTGCGCCAGACGCACGACAACTGGGTGTTGTACTGGCGCGACGACGGCTCCGGCGACGGCAGCATCGCCATTCTGCAGGCGTTCGGCCAGCGCGCCGGCCAGGGCCGTTGCGTCCGCGTGGCGGCGCCGCCCGGCCGGCTCGGCGCCACCGGCAACTTCCTCGCCCTGCTGCGCTCGGTCTGCGACACGCTGACCGAGCACGACGCGGTCGCCTTCGCCGACCAGGACGATGTC
Source organism: uncultured Acetobacteraceae bacterium (assembly GCA_903918195.1). Lineage (GTDB taxonomy): Bacteria > Pseudomonadota > Alphaproteobacteria > Acetobacterales > Acetobacteraceae > Rhodovastum. The sequence continues at coordinate 19,914 of CAIXDS010000156.1, forward strand.
TGGCTGCCGCAGAAGCTGGAGCGCGGCGTCGCCGCGCTGCGGCGCGCCCCGCGCGACGAGCCCATCCTGTATTGCGCCCGCCAGGTGCTGGTGGATGCCGGGCTGCACCCGTTGGGAATCTCCGGCCTGCTGTCGCGGCCGGCGGGCTTCCCCGCCGCACTGACGCAGAACGTCGCCACCGGCTGCACGGTGATGCTGAACGGCCCGGCCGCCCGGTTGGTGGCCGCCAGCCGCCCCTCGACCGGCACGCTGCATGATTGGTGGGCTTATCTGCTGGTCACCGCCGCCGGCGGGCGGCTGATCCAGGACGACGAGCCGGTGGTGCTGTATCGCCAGCACGCGCAGAATCTGGTCGGCGCACCGGCCTCGATGGCGCGGCGTGCCATCGCGGCGCTGCGGCGCGGGCCGGCGCTGTTCATGACCGTGCTGCGCGAACACATCACCGCCCTGCTCGCCCAGCCCGAACTGATCAGCGAGCGCGCCAGAACCGAATTGGCCGCGCTGGATCACGCGCTGCGCAGCGGTCCGGCGCGCCGCTTCTCGGTCATGCGCATGCCGGGGCTGCACCGGCAGACCTGGCCGGAAACGCTGCTGTTCCGCTGCTGGTTCCTCATCGGCTGAGCCTGTCCCAGCCGCACACCGCCAGTGCCGCGTGCATATGTACCGGCACCGGCGCCACCGCCGCCACCGGCGGCTCGAGCGGCAGGGTGATCGCGCGGGCCAGCAAATGCAGCCGGATTGTGTCGCCCTCCCCGCCACCGCCGCCATACACCGGATCGCCCAGCACCGGGCAGCCCAGCGCGGCGCAATGCGCCCGCACCTGGTGGGTGCGCCCGGTGCGCGGCCGCACCTCCAGCCAGGAGATGTCTCCGCCCCGTCCGAGCAGGCGCCAGTCCGAAACCGCCGCCTGCCCGCCCGGGCCGGCCAGCATGCGCCAGCCATGCCGGTCGCTGTGGCGGCGCAGAGGAACATCGACCGCTCCGGCATCAGCAGCCGGCGCGCCGCGCACCACCGCCCAGTAGGTCTTTTCCACCCGCCCCTCGGCAAAGGCCGCCTGGGCTTCGTGTAGCGCGGCGCGGCGCAACGCCACCACCAGACAGCCGGAGGTGTCGGCGTCCAGCCGGTGGGCCAGCCACGGTCCGTCGCGCCGGCGCGACAGGACTGGGAAAAAATCCTCCACGCTCGGCCCGCCGCGCGGCCCGGCATGCACCGGCAGCCCGGGCGGCTTGTCGAGCACCACGAAGCGGGAATCGGTGAACAGAATCGGGATGTCCATGAGGGGATGCTATGCCATCGCCATGAAACCCGACACGATCTGCGGCGTGAACGCCGTGGCGGCGCTGTTCGCCCGCCGCCCTGATGATGCGTTGCGCCTGTTCTATCTGGCCGAACGGCGCGACGTGGCCGGCCCCTGGTGCGCCCTGCTGGCGGCTGCGCGCCGCCCGTACCGGATGGTGCCGGCGGACGAACTGGCGAAGGTGGCGGGAACGCCGCACCATGGCGGCATCGCCGTGATCGCCAAACCGCGCACGGTCGATATGCTCGACCTTGCCGCCCCACCGCGGCTGCCTTTCCTGCTGGTGCTGGACGGGGTGGGCAATCCACACAACCTCGGCGCGATCGCCCGCAGTGCCGCGTTCTTCGGCGTGCGCGGGCTGCTGCTGCACGAGGTGGCGGGCGCCGCCCTGCCCTCGGACGCGGCCTACCGCACCGCCGAGGGCGGGCTGGAATTCCTGTCCGTCTGGCGCACCCGCGACCTGGCGCGCGTGCTGGCCGCGCTGGCGCCGCATTACCGCACCGTCGCCGCCACGCTGGAAGGCGAGGCGGCAGCCCCGGCGGCGGTGCCGCGGGACCGGCCGATGGCGCTGGTGCTCGGCGGGGAAGAACACGGGATTTCCGCCCCCGTCGCGGCCGCCTGCCGGCGCGCGGTGCGGATTCCGGGCGCCGGCCGGGTGCAGAGCCTGAACGTCGCCCAGGCCGCAGCGGTGCTGCTGCACGCGCTAGTGTAGCGGCGCGGGACGCTGCGCGGATGGGCCTCAGTTCGTCTGCGGCACGGCGTCGGCATCGCGCAGCACGACGTAGATCGCCGGCACCACCAGCACGGTGAGCAGGGTGGACGAGGCAAGCCCGAACAGCAGCGAGATCGCCAGCCCCTGGAAGATCGGGTCGCTGAGGATGGTGGCGGCGCCGATCATCGCCGACAGCGCGGTCAGCAGGATGGGGCGGAAGCGGATGGCGCCGGCGTCGAGCAGAATTTGCCGCAGCGTTTTCCCCGCCCCCGCACCATGCCGCACGAAATCCACCAGCAGGATGGAATTGCGCACGATGATGCCGGCGAGCGCGATGAAGCCGATCATCGAGGTCGCGGTGAACGGCGCGCCAAACAGCCAATGTCCGGCGACGATGCCGATCAGCGTCAGCGGCACCGGCGTCAGAATGACCAGCGGTACAAGGAAGCTACGGAACTGCCCGACCACCAGCACATAAATGCCGAGCAGCGCCACGCCGAACGCGGCGCCCATGTCGCGGAACGTGACATAGGTGATTTCCCATTCGCCGTCCCACAACAGGGTGGGCTTTGATTCATCCCCGGGCTGGCCGCGCAGGCGGATATCCGGTCGCGGCAGGCGGCCCCAGTCATGCGCGGCAACAAGCTTGTCCACCGCGAGCATGCCGTAGATCGGCGCCTCGAACGTGCCGGCGAGTTCCGCGGTCACCATGTCGGCGAAGCGGCCGTCGCGGCGGAACAGCACCGGCGAGCCGGCCTCGTGGGTGGCGTGCACGACCTGACCGAGTTCGACCACGGTGTGGCTGCCCGGCAGCGTGTTCGCCGGCACGGGGGTCGCGGCCAGTCGCTCGCTCCAGGCCAGGTCGGATTTCGGCAGGCCGATGACGATGTCGATCGGATCACGCTCCGCGCCGCGATGCGAGGTGCCGACCCGCACGCCGCCGAACAGCGCCTGCACCGTGTCATACACATCGCTCTGCTCAACACCGAAATGTTCTGTCGCGTCCTGATCGATGGCGATACGCAGCCGCGGGCGCGGACGGCCGTAGCTGTCGTCCACATCGACGATGAAGGGCACCGAGCGGAAGATCGTTTTCATTTCCTCGGCCACAGCGCGGCGTGTTTCGGCATCGGGGCCATAGATCTCGGCCAGCAGCGTGGCCAGCACCGGCGGGCCGGGCGGCACCTCAACCACCTGCAGCGTGGCGCCCGCCGGCAGCTTCAGGGCGCGCAACCGTTCACGCAAATCCAGCGCGATGGCGTGGCTCGGCCGCGAACGTTCCGATCGCGCTGCGAGGTTGATTTGCAGATCGCCCTGCTCCGGCAGGCTGCGCAGATAGGAATGGCGCACCAGGCCGTTGAAGTTGAACGGCCCGGCGGTACCCGCCTGGGCCTGCACGCTGCGCAGTTCGGGCAACGTGAAGGCGATGCCGGCAGCGACGAACAGCGCCTGTTCGGTGTCTTCCAGGCTGGCGCCGGCGGGCAGGTTCAGCATCACCTGCAGCTCCGACTTATTGTCGAAGGGCAGCAATTTGACGGTGACGTCCTGGGTATAAAACAGCGCGCAGGCCGCCAATGTGGCACCGCCAACCCCGAGCAGGAAAATCCATGCCCGCCGCCGGCTCGCCAGCACCGGCGAAGCAACCCGGCGATACAGACGCCCGAGCCGCCCCTCGCCGTGCTGCGCGCTGACGGTGCGCGGCGCCAGCTTCAGCATCAGCCATGGCGCGATCACCATGGCGACAACGAATGAAAACAGCATGGCGGCCGAAGCGACGGCCGGAATCGGCGCCATGTAGGGACCCATCAACCCCGACACGAACAGCATCGGCAGCAGCGCCGCGACCACGGTCAGGGTCGCAATCACAGTGGGGTTACCCACCTCGGCCACCGCGTCGATCGCCGCCTCCATGCGGCTGCGCCCGTCGTTCATGCCCCAGTGGCGGGCGATGTTTTCGACCACCACGATCGCGTCATCGACCAGAATGCCGATGGAAAAGATCAGCGCGAACAGACTGACCCGGTTGATTGTGTAGCCCATCAGATTGGCGGCCAGCAGGGTCAGCAGAATGGTGGTGGGAATCACCACCAGTGTCACCGCCGCCTCCCGCCAGCCGATGGCAAGCCCGATCAGCGCGACGATCGACAGCGTCGCCAGTCCCAGATGGAACAGCAGCTCGTTCGCCTTGTCGCTGGCGCTGCGTCCGTAATCGCGCGTGACCTCGACCGCGATGTCGTCCGGCAGCAACCGGCCACGCAGCGTCGCCAGCCGGTCCACAATGGCTTGCGCCACCACCACCGCATTGGCGCCGGCCCGCTTGGCCAGCGCCAACGTCGCCGCCGGCGCACGCACCAGCCCGTCCGGCCCGTGCGCGATCGACCACACCCGCGCCTCGCCGCTGCCAGGCCCTACCACCACGCGGGCGACGTCGCGCACATAGACCGGCCGGCCGTCGCGGGTGGCGAGCAGCAGCAGGCCAATATCCGGCACGCCCTGCAACGTCTGTCCGGCGGTGACGGTGCTGATGCCGCCCGCCTCGCGCACATGGCCGGCGACAAAGGAGCGGTTGGCGTCTCGCACTTTCGCCACCAGCTGCTGCAGTGTGACGCCGAACAGCGACAGTTTTTCCGGATCGGGCTCGACCCGAATCTGATCGAGGCCGGCACCGGTGATGGTGCTCAGCCCAACGTCGTCCACCTTGGCCAGCTCGGTCTGCAGCTTCATCGCGAGATGGAAAAGATCCTGATCGCTCCAGCGTGCCGCCACGTCCGGGCGGGGCGACAGCGTCAGCGTGACGATCGCCACGTCATCGATGCCGCGGCCGACCACCAGCGGCTCGGCGATGCCCGGCGGGATGCGGTCGAGATTGGCGCGGATGCGGTCATGCACGCGCAGCACCGCCGAATCCTGGCTGGTGCCGACGCGGAAGCGCGCGGTCACCAGCACGCGGTCGTCCTGCGTCTGGCTGTAGACGTGCTCGACGTCCTTGATCGCGCGGACGATGGTCTCCAGCGGTTTTGTCACCAGTTCGGCCGCATCGGGCGCGCGCAGGCCGTCGGCAGTGACCAGGATGTCCACCATCGGCACGCTGATCTGTGGCTCCTCCTCGCGCGGAATGGCGAACAGCGCGACCAGCCCGGCGGCGAGCGCGGCGAGCAGGAACAACGGCGTCAGTTTCGAACGAATGGTCGCCTGGGTCAGCCGACCGGACAGGCCGAGATTCATGGCCGCACCAGCACGTCGCCGGCGCGCAGCCCCGAGAGGATTTCGATGCCGTCCGGCATCTGCGGCGTCGGGTGCGGCTGGCCGCGCTGCACCGGCACGTCGATCAGGCCGCCGTCGCGGCGCAGCCGCACCGTGTCGAGCCCGAACCGGGTGACCAGGAAGTTCTCCGGCACCACCAGCCCGGCGCGGATGCCGGCGGTGATCCACACCCGGATACGGGCGCCGACGAACCCGTCGGGCAGGTCGGGCACCTCCGCGTCGGCCACCACGCGGCCTTCCTCGATGCGCGGATAGACCAGGGTGATGCGGCCCACACCCGCGCCCGCACCGCCAAGCTCGGCGGCATCGATGCGCACCGGATCGCCGGCTTTGAGGAAGGCAGCGTGCCGTTCCGGCACGCGCAGGCGCAGCACATAGCTGTGCTCGGCGATGGTGGCGATGGTGTCGCCCGGCAGCACCACGGAACCGCGCGTCACCGGCACATCCAGCACGCGGCCGGTGGCGGGCGCCAGCACCTCGCCCTCGGCCATCTGCTGGCGCAGCACCTCGCGCTCGGCGGTGCGGGCGCGCAGCGTGCTGGTGGCGACTTCGACGGCCGTGCGCGCCTGGTCGAGCGTCACCCGCGGGCCGGAACCCTGGCGGAACAGCGTATCGGCGCGGGCGAAATCGGCCTGCGCCTGCGCCAGTTGCGACTGCGCACCGGCGATCTGGGCGTCCAGCGCCCCCATCTGCAACGCGATTTTCTGGTCGCCGACGACGGCCAGCACCTGGCCCAGCGTCACCGTGTCGCCGTTGCGCACCGGGCGGGCCACCACGGTGCCGCCGATCCGCGCCCGGGCCGGCACCACGTTCAGGCTTTCCACCGTCGCGAAGGCCGCCTTCTCGTCGGCGATGTTTTCCGTCCGCACGACGAAACCGTCCGGCTGGGCGAATGCCGGCTGGGCAGCCAGCAGGAAGGCCAGGGCGAGGCAGGCGCGGTTTAGTTTCATACTTTCGTCAATACGCAATTATGCGGTATGGGTCAAGCCAGTCCAACGGGTGGGCCGGTCCTGCGGACAGCGGTCTTCCTCACCGAGGGATCAGAGGCAGACATCAGCCAGCCGCGACGGGCGAAAGTGCCCTGTCCGCGAATAACGGGCGGAGCCGGATGCCCAGCCAGCAGCCCGGGAGTGCGGCGAAAAACCACAGGAACCCGTGCAGGCTGCCCGAGGAGATGCCGCCCACCATCGCCCCGATATTGCAGCCGAAAGCCAGCCTTGCGCCGATGCCCATCAGCAATCCCCCGGCCGCGGCGCCAATCACGCCGCGCAGTGGCGGCCACGGCTGACCGCCAAACCGGCCACGCCACGCCGCGGCGCAGGTCGCGCCCAGAATAAAGCCGATATCCATCAGCGACGAATCCTGGGCGAGCAGCGATCCCGCCAAATCCTGCCGCGGTCCGTCCCACGACCAGTAGGCGTTTCCCGTGAGATCAAGGCCGAACGCACCCGCTGCTTTCGCGCCCCACAGCGTCAGCCCCGAGGTAACGCCCCAGGGCTGGCCGGAGAGCAGGAACGCCAACGCCGCCAGCGCGCCGATCGCCACCGCCGCGCGCAGTTGCGCGGCGCTTGGCCGGGGTCCGCGGCGGAGCAACAGCGCCGCCAGCGTGCCGGCCAGCGCCAGCGTCGCCGCCAGCCCGCCCCAGGGTCCAAGTATCTCGCCGAGCCCGACCGGCGGCAGCGACGGCAACTCCAGCGCCGCCGGCAGCACCAGGCTGCCGAGCACGCCGCCGGCACAGAAGAACGGCAGCACCACCCACATCCGCCGCGACCCGCCGCCCGCCGCATACAGCGTGCCCGAGGCGCAGCCATTGCCAAGCTGCATGCCGAGGCCGAACAGCGCCGCCCCGACCACCGCCGGCGGCCCGAGCGGCTGCACATAGCCGCCATAGCCGGCGCCGAACGCCGAAACGGGAACGATCACCAGCGCTGCCACCGCAGCCACCAGCACCCCCGCCGCCAGCCCGGACCCGTCGCCGCGCGTCATCCAGGCCCGGAAGGCGGAGGCATAGCCGAAGGCGTTCGCCTGAAAGACCGCACCGAGCGCCGCCGCCACCGCCAGCAATGCCACCCTGAGCAGCGCCGCGGGAGACCAGGCGCCGTCCCGGGCCAGCGCCATGCCGGCCGCCAGCAACAGGCCCGCCGCGACCGCCAGCACCGCGAGGTCAGGAAGGTACCGCGATCGTGGCGACGGTTCGCTCATTGCTCCACGGGACGGGACGGATCGGCGGTCCATTCCGACATCGAGCCATCGTAGAGCTTCACGCCGGGCCGGCGCAGCACCTCGGACAACACGAACCAGTCGGTCGCGGACAGATAGCCGACGTTGCAATAGACGATCGCGGGCATGGTGCCGGCCGGCGCGAACAACAACGCCAGCTCGTTGCGTGACTTGAGGCGTCCGTCCGCCGTCAGCGCCGCAGCCTGATCCAGCGAGACCGCGCCGGGCAGATGCCCGCCCGCGCGCACGGCGGGCGACCTGACGGCGCCGTTCCACTGCGACATCGACCGTGCATCCACCAGCTTCGTCCCACCGCCGGCAACCGCCGCGGCGACTTCGGGCAGCCCGGCGCGCAGCGAGTCGGTGTAATGCGCCGTGAAGACCGCCGGCTCCCGCGTCACCGGTCCGCGCTCGACCGGCTCGGTCCAGCCGCGCGCACCACCGTCCAGGATCGACACCTCGGCGTGGCCCAGCACCTTGAAGGTCCAGTACACCCGGGCCGCGGCAGGGAAAGCGTCGGCGACGATCACCGCCTGGTCGTCATTGCCCACACCGAGCGTGCCGATGGTGGCCGCAATCCGTTCCACCGGCGGCAGCGCACCGGCCGCGCCGCCTGGTTCGGGAGCCATCCACCCGGTCGTGCTGAAATCGGCCGAAACGGCGCCCGGGATGTGGCCTTCCAGGTAGGCGGCGGCCGGACGGAGATCCAGCACCACCACATGCGGGTTATGGAGTTGCGTGGCGAGCCAACTTTCGGACACCATCGGCTCCGCGGCGCTCGCGGCGCCAGCACCGAGGATACCGGCTGCCAGACAAAGGGCGAACCGGACGTTGAGAGTCGAAACGAGCACGAAAATATCCTTTCGTTGGTCAGGAGCCACCGTCAGAGAAGCTGCGCGGCCAGGCGCGTCCGTGCCATGGCAGCAACGCCGGAACCCTGGATCGATAAGCGGCACAAATGGGGCCGGGGCGTCGCAGCAATGCGGCTTTCTCGAAGCGCATGCCGATGACGATATAGGGTATCACGAACACCGTCGCCTCCGATCCGCGCCAGAGCAGGGCAATCGGGTGTAAGGAAGGCCAGGGCTCCGCCCTTAGCGGGGTCCAGGGGCAGAGCCCCTGGCCTTCCTTCACCCGATTGCCCTGGTAACGATCGGCTCCGTGTTCCCGGGTCGCGGGATTTGCGGTCCGTTCCCATCGCAAAAAGGGCCTGGCCGTGTGTGCGCAGTGGATGAGGACGGTGTCGCGGGCTGACTGGCTGAATCGCCAGCGCATCCTCGCCTGGAGCGGCATCCTGCTGATCGCCGAGGTGCTGTTCCTCGGCTTCATGGTGCTATGGCACCATGGCGTATTCATTCCGATCAATCCGCCGACCTCAACCGACTTCGTCAGTTTCTACGCCGCCGGCAGGCTCGCGCTGGCCGGCACGCCGGCGCTCGCCTACGATCAGGCGGCGCATGCGGCAGCCGAAATCGCGGCAACCGCGCCTGGCATTCCGTACCAGTTTTTCTTCTATCCGCCGGTCTACCTGTTGCTGTGCGCACCGCTGGCGTTGCTGCCGTACATGGTCGGGTTCGTGCTGTTCGAGACCACCACCCTCGCGGCGTGGCTGCTGGTGATGCGTCGCATCATGCGGGCCCAGGGCTGGGCCTGGTGCGTGCCGGTACTGGCATACCCGGCGGTGTTCTGGACCCTCGGGCTCGGGCAGAATTCGTTTCTCACCGCGGCGCTGCTGGGGGCGATAACCCTGCTCGTGGACGAACGGCCAGTCGCGGCCGGCGTGGTCCTGGGCATGCTGTGCTACAAGCCGCATCTGGCACTGCTGGCCCCGGTGGCGCTCGCCGCCGGCGGGCGCTGGCGGAGTTTCGCCGCCGCGGCCGCAACGGCAGCTTCGTTGGTCGGGCTGTCGGTCCTGCTGTTCGGCACCGACACCTGGCGCGACTATCTGACGGCGGTGGCCGGATCGCCGGCGGTCTACGAAACCGGCCGGATTGATCTGGCCGGCTTCATCACGCCGTACGGGGCGGCGCGTGTGCTGGGCGCCGATGCCGGCGCGGCCCGGCTGCTGCAGGCTGCGGTCTCGGTACTGGTGGCGATGACGGTCGGCTGGATCTGGTGGCGCGATCCGGGCCCGGCGGAACGGTCGGCGGCATTGGCGGCCGGCATTCTCCTCAGCGTCCCGTTGGCGCTGGTGTACGATCTGCTGCTGATCACCGTGGCGATCGGCTGGCTGGTCCGCGCCGGCCGCACCAGCGGCTTCCTGGCCTGGGAAAAGCTGACGCTGTTTGTCTGCTTCGTGGTGCCGCTGGTGGCGCGCCACCTCGGCCAGACGACGCATATTCCGCTCGGGCCGGTGGCGCCCGCCGCGGTGCTGGCGTTGTGCGTGGCGCGCACGTGGCGCTCGCCGTCGCGGTAGACAGCGGGCCGGCCGTCAGTGGCAGCAGGTGACGTCCCATCCCATGTCGTACCGTATCGGCACAGGAATGGCCTATCCGTCACGTCGGCGGATGGCAATCGACGGCGTGATCACTCTGGGCAGACCCGGAACGACAGGCCCCACCCGAATAGCGCTGACCGGACGGGGGGGTGGCAGTGCCACGTTTGCCATTCCTGCCACCCAGATGCGTATGCCCAAGGTCCCGCGGACAGGCCCCGACGATGATGGCCTGAGGTGCGGGGGCGAATCGGCGATGCCGCGCCAGGTCGCCAACACCGCTTCCCGATACGGCTCGCCACGCCAGGGGGTGGCTGAGTGGTAATACGCAACCGCGGTCTCCCAACTTCCCTGGCGGTCGTGCAACGCGGTCAGGAACCGCGCCGCATAGGCGGCGTTGGCGGCGGGGTCGAACGCCTCCTCCAGCGAGGCGAACGCTTCCGGGTGATACATCAGGTTGATCTGGAAACAACCAACGTCGATCGAACGGCTTCCCGCAAGCTGGGCCGCGGCCACATACGCAACGGCATCGTCGCGTGATTCGAAAATGTGGTCTTCGCCTTCGCGGTTCACCGCCCAGGGCCACGGCAGCACGCCGCCGGTCTGCGGATCGACCCGGCCACTCTCGCGCTTGCCAATCGCCAGCAGCAGCCCCTCCGGAATGCCCGCGGCTCGTTCGGCCAACGCGGCCTGGTCACGACACGTCTCGCCGGGACCGGCAGAGGCATGGCCGGCATAGGCCGCGAACAGCGCGAAACCGAGCAGCATGGCCTTGGCACCCGCAGCGCCGGCGGGGCGTCCGACGGCAAAAAGCGACGGTCGCTTCACTGTGTCAGCCGCGCAGGAATCTTTAGCGCCATCTTCAGAAAAGTCTGCAACGCCGCCTGGATCGAAACGCTGTCGCTGGCGGAAATGTAGTTGGAAGGGGATGACGCACAAGCCTGAAGGTTGTACGTCGTTGAGGTCGAATCCGTGCCTTCTACAATATCGACCATGTTGGCGAGGTAGAACGCATTCATCAGCGGGTAATAAGGCGTATAAAGCACATAAACCGTGTAGCCCATGTTTTTGAACGTATCACAATAGCTTGGTGGAAAGGCCCCGAGTATTCGCGACCTTCCGCTATCGTAATCGTCAACGCCATCGGTCACCAGTATCAGAACCTTGAGCGGCGCGGACGCGGTCGTGCCGTCGCCGGCTGCGGTCAATTGCTGCGCGAGGGCGTTCATGACGGCCGGGAAATCGGTGTTGGGGGTGTCGCCCCCCGGGTAGGGTTGGATGCCGGTATCCTGCCCGTTCGCCACGGTGGGTGGTCCGCCGACGGCGGCGATCGCGGCTGCCCAGTTGTTGGCGGCCACGCCGCTCGCCGGATACACCTGGGTGAGCGCGGTATCGAATGTGAAGATGCCGACATTCAGGTTGTTGATGGCCGGCACGTTGTCCGCTTCCATGGTGGTGATCAACTGGTTCACAGCGGCCTTGATCAGGTCGAAGCGCAGGGTGATCTGGTTGCTTTGGCCGATCGTGCTTCTTGCCACCGCGTAATAGTCGCTGCCGGTTCCGGCCGGCTTGCTGGTGTCGAAATGGCAGGCGAACCCGCAGGGGGCACCGGCCAGCGGGTATTTTGAGTTGACCTGTTTCAAATAGCCCTGGCAGCTCGGCCCTTGCGAACTCGAGGTCGGATTGAACGTCGAGAATGTATAAGGGGAACTGGCGGGAATCGGGCAGGTCAGCGATCCGTCATAGGACTGACCACTGGAGCTGCATTGATAGGCGTTGTAGGGCTGGCCGGAAGCCGGCGAAACCTGGTTCCATGCGCCACTTACCCAATAATACGCGCCGGATGCCGAGCAGGGAGTCAATTGCTGCATGGTCTGGATGTCGCTGTCCGTCGCCGCGATTTCCATCGAACCCGAATTATCCAACAGAATCTCGACGTCAAGGTACGGCGCGCCGACCTGGATGGTCGCCGATGCGGTACCTGATATCGTGAAGGTCGACACGCCGAGCAGCGATCCAAGAAACGTATGATAGGCGACCGACCAGGTCGCCTGCCCGATGATTTTGGCACCGGAGCGAGTCACGGCAATGGTGTAGACGGGCGTGCCGGCCGAGGCGACGTGCCCGGCCTGGGCCGCGAAGCGCACCTGGCCTGCTGTCTGCCCATCGGTAAGATAATTCGGGTCGGTGGTGATGGCATTGGCGGCCGTCGTGACGGCGGTGAGCACGGCTGCATCCGCCGCAAGGTCAAGCTGCGTCTTCACCACCACGGCGCTGCCGAAATCGATTGCCACCGCGATGATCGCCATCATCGGCACAAGCGCCACCGCGAATATCATCGCCGTGGCACCGCCGCGGTCACGCCTGCAACGCCGAAGCAGGGAGGATCGCATCGCCATTCGCTGGTATCGCTGCACGGGCTTAATTCGTGGTGGCGGCGGGGTAGCCGGAGCAAAGCGTGGTGGCGTCGGGCGCCCCGGCAAAATAGTACTTGATCCAGTTGCTCGTGAGGCCGGTGCGCGGTGGAAAATAGGCCGACCGCGTCATGGTGACGTTGGCGGTGACGAACGTCAGAAACAGCGGCCGGAACGTGTAGTTAACATCGACGACGAGCAGCGGCGCGGCAGTGTAGACGTCGGCGGGCAGCGTGGTGGATGACGGGCTCGTCGCATCGCTCACCTCGATAAGCGCGGAGGTGCCTGGCGGTGAGTCGCATGGCCGCCGGGGGCTCGTCGCCGCCGAGCCCTGATAGACGCCGCTCCAGGCGACATGGGCTGTATAGGTGCAGGCGGCGGTACAGGTTGAACTGGTGTTCGTCATGACAACCGAACTGATGGTCACGCCGAACGCCGGCGGGGACGCCGACATCGTGTCCGGCAAATAGGCGTAGACCGCCGACGACGCCGTCACCGCTTGGTTCAGGTTCAGCGTGTTCGTGTTGGCCGCAGCCGCGGCATACGCGGTGGCGATCTGATCGATTGATTGCGCCGCCATGTTGACGCGCTGCCAGGCGATGAACCCGGTGGTGAGATCGTAAAGGCCGGCCAGGATGATGAGGAGGACCGGGGCGATGAAGGCGAACTCGAGCGCCGCGAGTCCGTCGCGCGACCGCCACAGCAAGCTGCCGCGCCGCCGCGTCGGGCGACTGCCTGGGGCCGGCCGGCTGTCGCGTCCGACATGGCATGGCATCGGCGCCTCTAGAATTCGTTGCGATAAGCTGCGGTGCCAACCAGCGTCGTCACGTTCACCGGCCAGGTCGGGAGGCCGGGCGTGTAGTAGACCTGCAGCAGCATGAGGTTGCCGCTCACGCCGGGGTTGACCGTGGTGGTACGCGATGGGGCGACCGGAACGGTGGCTGCCTGGAAGCTCGCAACCGGCTGGAGGGTGATCACCACGTTGGCGCAGCTCAGAAACACGCTCAGGAACGGGCAGAAGACGACGGATTGGAATCCGCTCTGGCTGGTGTTCGAGACCGTCAGCTGCCCGGTCTGCAACTGCCGCGCCGCTACCTTGGCGGCGTAGTCGAGCGCCGTCTGCGCATAAAGCAGGAACCCCAATTGGAACACCACCATGAGGAGGCCCAAAAAGGACGCTCCGATCAGGGCGAACTCAAGCGCGACGGTCCCCGCATTCTCCCTGCGCCGGTGCACCGGTATGGTCATTGGCCCGTCGTCGCTTGCATCACCCTGACCGCCGCGGGGCCTGCGACCACGACGAAGATACAAGGCAGGATGAACAGGATCATCGGAATGGTCAGCAGCACGGGAATCTTCGCGGCACGCGCCTCAAAACGCGTCAGCATTGTCTGCCGTATTTCCGCGCCCAGGATCCGCAGCGCCTGCGTCAGCGGCGTGCCGTATTTCAGGCTCTGCGCGAGCGTGCCGCCCAGCCGGGCCATGGACTCGAGTCCGGTTCGCAGGCCCATGTTCACCAAGGCCTGGCGCCGGTCGGCCAGGATTTTCATTTCGTTGGCCGTGATGGACAATTCGTTGGCGGTCGCCCGGGCACCTTCGCGCCCTTCCTCGGCAACCCGCTCCAACCCCGCTTCGAGCGCGAGACCGGCCTCGGCACAGATGATGAGCAGGTCGAGCGCCGCCGGCAAACCGATCTCCACCTCCTTGAGGTATTGCTTGCGCAGGTGGCGTGCCACGAGATCGGGCGCCATCAGCCCGACCACCGCGCTGGTCACCACAACCAGCAGGACCTGGACGTGCAGACCGGTGATGCGCAGCATGATCCACGTCAGCAACGGCAAGCCTGCGAAGAGAACCAGCTTTGCCCCGACGAACAGAGACAGCACGGAACTGGCCCGCTGTCCGGCGGCCGCCATCGTCTGCTCGAGATCGTCGATCGCCTTGCGCGACAGCAGGCCGCTGCCCAGCACGGCACGACCGACGGCGCTGAGCAGACGCCTCCATGCGGCGGCCGGGCTGGATAGGACGGGCTCGCCCGGCCCGGCCCCCGTGAGGACCGAGCGGATGCGCGACTCCGCCCGTGCGTTGCGTTCTGCCGCCAGCAACAGCAGCACGCCCCCGATCGCACAGAATAGCGACAGGGCGAGCCCCACTTGCCAGCCGGGCAGGTCGCTCACGATACGCTCTTGTTGATGATGAACTGCATCGACCCGAACCCCAGGACCAGCAGGACGAGGCCGGTGAGCAGGATTTTCTTGCCGACCGAAGTGGTGACCAGCACCATGAGATAGCCGGGGCTGACGACCAGCAGGGCACCGGCGGTGACGAACGGCAGGCAGCCCAGCACCCACATCGTCATCCGCGCTTCCGAGGCGAGCGCGATCGCCCGCTGCTTCAGGGCGACGCGCTTGCGCACGACATCGGCCAGGTTCTCCAGCACCTCGGCCAGGCTGCCGCCGGACTGGCTCTGCAGCGCCAAAGCGACCGCAAAGAAGCGATATTCGATCAGCGCGCTGCGCTGCGCCAGCCGCACCAGCGCCGTCTGCAGCGGCGTGCCGAGCCTGATTTCGTCATTCAAAAGCTGGAATTCGGTGGAGGTCGGCCACGGCCCCTCATCGCCGACGATCCGCAGGGAGTCTTGCACCGTGATGCCGGCCCGCACCGACCGCATGATCATGGCCAGAGCGTCGGGCAATTGCGCATACAGCACGCTGGCGCGGCGGTTTCGAAAGACGCTGAACACCGAACGCACAAGCAGAAACGCGATGATGGGCAGCGCGGCCCAGACAACCGGCCCCAGAAAGAATACTCCGAAAGCGCTCACCACGGTGGCAAACACGATCACGACGAGCACGATCACCCACCAGGGCACCGGGTACAGATCGGGTCTGTCCCCCTCGATGCCCATTGCCGCCAGCACGCCGGCGCGTGTGCCGGCTTCAGTGCTGCGCCCCGTCAAGGGGCGCCGCACACCGGGCGCGCGCGCGGCCGACGGCGCATAGGCGAGCACAACATCGGCAATGCGCTGGTTGTCCGTTCGCGCGCGCCGGTCCAACGTGAACAGACAGGCGCCGCCCATGGCCAGGGCGGCACCAGCCCCCAGCATCACCAGGAGCGGGTTGAAATCCGGCATCATTCCGCGGCTTCCTCGATTGCGGCGTTCCATGCCCGATCGAGGTTGAAGTACTGCAGCCGGGCGGCGAAGCCGGGCCGGGCGCGCGACACCTTGTAACGGCCCCGCAGGCTGCCATCGGGATTCTCGCCTTCGTACTCGAACTGAAAGATGTCGTTCATGGTGACGATGTCGCCTTCAAGCCCGATGACCTCGGTGACCTGGCTGATGCGGCGGACGCCGTCGCGCATGCGTTCCAGCTGGATAATGATGTCCACGGCGCTGACGATCTGCGTGCGGATGGCACGCAGCGGCAGGTTTGGCTGCCCCATCTGCACCATGTTCTCGATGCGGGTGATCGCGTCGCGCGACGTGTTGGCGTGGATGGTACTCATGCTGCCGTCATGGCCGGTGTTCATCGCCTGCAGCATGTCGAACGCCTCGGCGCCGCGAACCTCACCCACGATCAGCCGGTCAGGCCGCATCCGCAGCGCGTTGCGCACGAGGTCGCGCTGCGTCACTTCGCCGCGGCCTTCCAGATTGGATGGTCGCGTCTCAAGCCGCACGACATGCGGCTGCTGCAGCTGCAGCTCGGCGGCATCCTCGACGGTGATGATCCGCTCGCCCGGATCGATCATCAGCGACATCGCGTTCATCAGCGTCGTCTTGCCGGCGCCGGTGCCGCCGGAGATGATCACGTTGAGCCGCGCGGCCGAGGCGACCTGCAGCACCCGGGCGATCTGTAGCGTGGCCGACCCGTTTGCCACCAGGGTCTCGAAGGTGATGCGGCGGCGGGCGAACTTGCGGATCGAGAGGCAGGCGCCGTTCAACGCCAGCGGCGGGAAGATGATGTTCACGCGCGAGCCATCGGCCAGGCGCGCATCCACCATCGGGCTGCCCTCATCGATCCGCCGGCCGACCGCCGCGGCAATCCGCTGCGCGATGTTGGCGACATGCCCCACATCGCGAAAGCGCACTGGCGAGAGCATCAGCTTGCCGCGGCGCTCGACGAAGACCCGGTCCGGGCCGTTGACCATAATGTCGGTGACCGTGTCGTCGTCGAGCAGCGGCTCCAACGGACCGAGGCCCACCATGTCGTCCACCAGCTCGCCGGCAAGCTGGCGCTGCTCGCGGCCGTTGAGCTGAATCCGCTTCTCGTCAGCGATCTCGGCGATCAGGCGCTCGACATCGGCCTGCAGCCGTTCGGGTGTCGCCTCGGCGAAGGCCGCCGGATCAAGCCGCGCCAGGCAGGCGACCCGCAGCGCCGCGGCACCGGTCGGCGGCGGCAAGGCCATCACGGCGGTCGGGGTCGTCGCGGCGACCTGAATCGGATCGGGCGAGTAGTCCGACCGGCGGCCGAATGTTGGCCGGGGCTCGCTCATGCCGGTGCCCTGCGCCACACGCCGCGCCAGGATCTCACAGGCTCAAGCCGTTGCGGAAGCAACTCATTGGCCAACCCGGAGATCGCGGTCTGGAACGGACCGCGGCGCCTGACCGCCGGCTGGCCGAGAGTCATGGCTCCCATCATTTGTTTGGGAATCCATGGAACAACCACATCGACAGCGCCCTCGAGTCCATCAAAGACCTGCTTGCGGGTCAGTGAGCCGGGGGCACCGACCTTGTTGAGGACGACGATCGGGCGCGACGCCTGCTGCGGGCCGCGCGGCAGCTGAAGATGGCGCAGCGTGTCCCGCAGCGAGGGCAGGGTTGCATCCATCACCAGCACACGCACATGGGCAAGCTCGCGCAGTTCCTGATGCAGCGGCGTCGCGTGGCGCGGCAGATCGATCACCACGAAATTGAAGCGGATGCACAGGATCGAGCTGAGGTGACGGACGGCGCCTTGCGCGGCGGTGACGATCGTATCGAGCGGTTCCTCCGCCGCGAGCAGGTGCAGGCGGTCGCTGATCGCCGGCGCCGAGCGCTCGGCGAACAGCACATCGACGCGCCCCGGATTCTCCAGCGCCGCCCGCAGGCCGCCACCGGCCGCCGCGGAAAGTGTCAGGGCGGCCGTGCCGGATTGCAGATCGGCATCGAACAGCAAAATATGGTGGCGTGAGCGATCGGCGAGCTGCGTCGCCAGGTTGACCGCGACCGTCGTGGCCCCGACACCGCCGCGCACGCCGGTGACGGTCACGATCCGCCCGCCGCGCGCCGGGGCGGGGCTGCTGCCGGCAAGCGCGGGCAACAGGCTGCGCGCGACGATTTCGCGATTGAGCGGCTTGTAGAGATACTCCTGCACGCCCAGGCCGCGGACGACCTGGCGATAGAATCCCATATCCGCGCTGTCGCCAATAACGAAGACACGCACGCCGGGCTCGACATAAAAGGCAAGATCGTCGAGCGCGCCGAGCGGATCGGCTTCGCCGGAGACGTCGACGAGAAGGGCGGCGACCGGCGTCACGAGACGCTGCAGCCCGGCACGGGCCTGGGCGATACTGCCTGAACGGAACTCGGCCGTCGGACCCAGCACGGGCGCAAGCACCTCCTCGAGAACGGCAAGCGATTCGCGGTCACGGGCATACGCAATCAGCGGCAGTCGCGTCGTGCGGCCCGTCTCATCCGGGCTTGCGGCCGCTTGCAGCAGGGGCTCGATCGTCATTACGGAGTCCCGCTTCCGGAGGATGGCGTTGCCTGGGTGGCGCCAACAGGTCCGACACTCGTCGAGGGCAGTGCCTTGACGTGGTCGGTCAGCAGCCGCTGGACCGCGGCCGCCGACAGCACGCCCGGGCTGGCGTCATCGCCAACGCCTTGCACCAGATGTTGCTGGTCAGCCACCATCGCGGCCAGGTTGGCGTCGTTGATATATTCTGGCCGCCAGGTTCCCTCTCGCTGGAACGGATCATCCATGCCGGCGCAGCCGGCGCCACCAATCAGCAACATGAGGCAGGCGCATCGCCAGAGGTCTCGGGCGCGGGCGAATGGCATGGTAGCTGTTCCCCTTGACCGTTCAGTGCAGCATGAAGCCGGCGCCGGCGGGCACATCGTTCAGGCCGAAGCGTGCGCTGGGTCCGAGTGCCGCGGCGGTCGGCGCGATGACCGCGCCCGGACCCGTTCCCATCGCCCGCTGGCGCAGCAGCAGCACCCGGTCCACGTCGCCGGCCGGCACGAAGCCGTCGGTCGGCACGCTGAGCTGGCCCGGCGAGCCGACCGGCCTGACAATGTACGGCGTGACCACGATCACCAGTTCGGACTGGTCGCGCTGGAACAGATCGGATTTGAACAGGGCGCCGATCACCGGAATCTCGCCGACATAGGGAAGCCCGCGGGCATTCATGGTGCTGTTCGCCGTCAGCAGGCCGGCGACCGCGAAGCTCTGGCCGGACCCGAGTTCCACCGTGGTATCGGCACGCCGGACGGTGATCGCTGGTATCGTAACGGTGTCGGTGCCGAACACGCTTGTGCCCACCGGCACCGACACCGCCCCGACGGTGGTCAGTTCGCTGACCTCCGGGTGCACATGCAGGCTGATGCGGCCGTCCGACAACACCGTGGGCACGAAGGCCAGTGACACACCGTACTGCTTGAACGAAACGGTGATCTGATTGTTCTGGGCGGCAACCGGGATCGGGTACTCGCCACCGGCGAGAAAACTGGCCATCTCGCCGCTGCGCGCGGTGAGATTCGGTTCGGCGAGCATGGTGATGAGCTGGTCCTGGGCCAGCAGATCCAGCACCATGTTGATCGAGCTGGTGCCGTCGTGGAAGGCACCGGCGAGGACATTCGGCATGTTCGAGGTCTGGCTGAGTCCGTCGATGACGGCAGCCGCAGCACCCCAGTGGCCGAAATTGGCCAGCGCGGTCCAGTTGATGCCGAGCTGGCGCGTGATCGTGCGCGAGATCTCAGCGATCCGAACGCGCAGGGTGACCTGCACGGATGAGGTAACGCTGGTGCGATTATCCACCATCCCTTTGTCGCCAGCGTAGCTGCGCGCCGTCATGGCCACCTGCTCGGCGGCGGCCGGGGAGGGTACCTGCCCGCTCACCACCATGCCATCCGGGGTGTCGGAAAACTGCACGTTGGCATCCGGCACCGAGTGGCGCACCGATGCGGCGGCTTCACTGGCGCCGAACGAGGACGGACGGACGACGATATCGTATTGCGCGAGCGTGTCGCCGGCTTCGTCGAGGGCCGCAACAGTGGTGCGACCGATGCCGACGCCGAAGATGAAAACGCTGTTGTGACTGGCCGGCCGCACTTCAACGACTTTCGGATCGGCCGCAAACAGGCTGGCGATCGTGCCATGGGTGCGGAATACCCGGCCGGTGCCGGCTTCGAGCCCCACCCACCGCGGCGCCGGGTCTGCTGCCGCGGCGCGCGGCGCGGCAGCGGCGCGATTCGGGCTCACTGGCATGCCATCCGCCTGGGCCGCCGGAACGGTCGCGGCGAATGCCAGCACGGCAATGGCTGCGCGCGCGAGGAAGGTCATGACCATCAGAACCTGACCTCCTCGACGTCCTTGGTGCCGCGGTTGATGCGGATCACGCCGCCGCTTGTGCCGGGCAGGTGATCGCGCAAGGCGGGCGACACGTCGCCGCCCCAGGCGATCGGGGCCGTGGCGGGCGGGACGGTCGAAGAACTGGTTTCCGCCCCCGGCTGGTCATCGGCCGCCGAGCGCACCACCAGCGAAATCTTGCCGAGACGGGACGCCACGGCGATACGTTCGGCATCATACGACGTGGCTTCGAGCGTGACGGTCCGGTTGGCATTGCCGGTGCCGGTCGGATTGGCCTGCGAACCCTGGCCACCCTGGACGAGTTGCTGATCAACCGCGATCACCCGCAGATTGGCCAACACGGTCTCGCCGGAGATGCGATGGTCGAGCGGCTGTTCCTTGTCATCGATCGACTGGGTCAGCAACAGGTCGACATGATCGCCTGGCCAGATCAGCCCGGCGGTGCCGCTGACCGAATCGACCCCGACCGTAACGGCCCGCATCCCCGTGCCGAGCACAGCGGCCAGAAACCCGCGGTCGCCCGGGTTCAGCACGTCGCCGGCCAGGATCGGATCGTTGGCGGCAAGGCTGCGGCGCACCATCGCGCCGCGCAGAATCGAACGGGCGGCAATGCTGTCGCCATAGCTGCCCGGCGGTGGCGGCTCGTTCCCCACTTCAGTGGTTCCCACATCGTCCATCACCAGCAGATTCCCGGCCCGCAGGGGCCGCGCGGCGACAAGGATGTGCAGCTTCGGCGGCGGTGCCGGAGCGTAGCCGGCAACCTGCGGCACCGGCGGGGGTTTCTGGGCGGCAATGATGGCCAGCGCGATGCCACAAAGTCCCACGAGTGCCAGGAGCACGGCCATGATGCGGAGGAACATGCCAATCTACCCGGAGAACGTTTTGACGATATTCGGCAGCGCGCCACCGGCTATGGCCACGGCATAGGGCAGGGAGCCGCGCCGGTGCATGCGCCACGCCTCCGCCTTGACCACACGCGCGAGAAGGCCGCGCCGCGGACCGGGACGGGGGCGCCGGACGACGACTGACAGCGCCAGATACAGCAGCGCCAACCCACCGCCGGCGATCGAAACGGACAGCACCAGGGCGGGAACGCCGGACGGCGGCAGAACGAGTGCCACAGCCGGAATGAGTTTCATGTCCCCCCCGCCGATCAAGCCCCGCAGCCAGAGCGCTCCCAGGATGATGAGCAGCACTGCGGCAGTTCCGATGCCTTCGGCGGCACTTGCGTCCTGAACCCGCAGGATCAGGCCGATGATGGCGAGGCTGACGGGTATCCAGTTCGGTATGGTCCGGGCGGCGGCATCATGCAGCGCCGCGCCCAGAAGAAGGCCAACAGCAAGAAACGGAAGGCCCGGAGAAACCAGATCTGCCATTTGCAGTCAGCCACACATTGAGAGACGGGGCATGATGGGAGGGAATTGCGTATTGGTATGTTGCCGCGGCACCCGACCCATCATGCCACCAGAACGGAAGCGCTAAATGGCGGTGGCAATGGCCGTAAATTTTGCCGCCAACTCGGTGCCGATATTCGTAACGCCCGTGATGATGACCACGGCGATCAGGGAGGCGATCAGCCCATACTCCAGGGCGGTAACGCCGCGGCGATCGGCTTTGAGACGCAGGATTGTGGAAACGAAAACATTGAGCATTTCAGTCGCGCCTTCTCGTGTTGGATTGACATTACGCGCTAAGCCGCGATGCCGCCCGCATGCTATGGATGAGGAAGTCCGGCACGTTGGCAGACGGGACCATCTTGGCCACCCATAGAGATCGCCATGATAGGATCTGTCGGGAATTGACGTTGCAGGAAGAAATTTAGCATCCCGTTAACAGCGGCAGAGCCCATCTCCGTCGTTTCGGACGTTATCCGGACAGCGAGCGCGACTGGCACCGGACGCGCAAGGATCTCCGGCATCGAAATATCGCGCAGGCTGGCGGCCGGGCCGTGGCTATGGCGCCGCCCGACTGGCAGCATTCTGACCGGCAACATTCTGACCGGCAGCATTCTGGCCGGCACTGTTCATCCGCTCTTCGGCGCGGGCCAGGGCGAGCGTTGCCTTGACGGGCTGAGACCCATCCGTACGATCGAGAGTTTCCAACATGGACACTGCCACCCCGGTCTCGCCGCTCAGGGCCATCACCAGGGCAAGGTTGTTGCGCGCAGGGACGTCCTGCGGGCGGAGCACAAGGGCGCGGCGAAACATCCCGGCGGCGCCGACCGGGTCGCCCTGCTGCGCCAACACCACGCCATCGCCGTTCAGGGCCTCCACGTTGTCGGGATCGCGCGCCAGAAGGTGCGCGTAGACGTCATGGGCGGCGGCCAGCCGGCCCGACCTGATCGCGAGGCGTCCGACCTCGAGGGCAACGGCCAGATCGCCGTCGCGCGCGGCGAGCGCTGCCTTCGCTTCGGCCATGCCCTTGTCCACTTGCCCGGCCGCAATGAGGGCGGTGGCATGCGTCAGAGGGTCCGCTGCCGGCACCGTAGTGC
This sequence comes from uncultured Acetobacteraceae bacterium, assembly GCA_903918195.1. GTDB lineage: Bacteria > Pseudomonadota > Alphaproteobacteria > Acetobacterales > Acetobacteraceae > Rhodovastum. The sequence goes on from CAIXDS010000156.1 coordinate 42,314, forward strand.
GGACAGACTGCACCCCCAGCGCGGCGGCAGCATTGGCCGAATCACCAGATGCCTGCAACGCCTGGGCAATCCGGGCCCTTGTGTCATCGCTGACGGTCAGGCCCGGACCCGTTGCGGTTGCGCAACCTGCCAGCGCCACACTCAGCGCGACGGCAGCACCGGAAAACGGGTGTGCACGAAGATTAGGCTGCATGGCCGAGCACGCCTCAACAACATTGATGCCGACGGACATCCGCGTACCATTGTAAAGTTACCAGGCCGTCAATGATACGCACGCCGCGCGACCTCCCTCGCACAGACGTCCGCGCGCCGGGTTCCCCCCGGCCCGGTTGCGTGCTTCCATCACCGGGCGACGAAAAGCCGGCCGAAACCAATCGCCCGGAAGCCCGCCTGGAAGGAAACGAAATGTCCTACGCGCCCGCCGCATCACTGCCGGCCGTCACCGGGGTGCGGCAACGAACGCCGCTCAACCGCCAGCAGATCATCGGCTTCTGGGCCGCCTGGGCTGGCTGGATGCTCGACGGCATGGATTCGGTGATCTACGCCCTGGTGCTGAGTCCGGCGCTGACCGAGCTGCTGCCGAAATCCGGCATGGCGGCGACGGCGGCAAATGTCGGCCAGGTGGGCTCGATCATGTTCGCGCTGTTCCTGATCGGCTGGGGCATGTCGTTCATCTGGGGCCCGATCGCCGACCGGTTCGGCCGCACCAAGGCGCTGGCGGCGACGGTGCTGGTCTACGCGGTGTTTACCGGGGCGGCGGCCTTCGCGCAGGATATCTGGCAGCTCGCGGCCTTCCGCTTCCTCGCCGGCGTGGGGGTGGGCGGCGAGTGGGCGATGGCCGGCACCTACGTCGCCGAGGCCTGGCCGGAAGACCGCCGCAAGATGGGCGCGGGCTATCTCCAGACCGGCTACTATTTCGGCTTCTTCGTGGCCGCCACGCTCAATTACACGATCGGCGCAACCTATGGCTGGCGCGCCATGTTCCTCTGCGGACTGGTCCCGGTGGTGGTGTCGATCATCACGGTGCTCAAGGTGAAGGAACCGGAGCGCTGGGAGCGCAAGCGCCATGAGGAGAAGCTGATCCCGGCCAGCCAGCGCCGTGGCCCGCTCGCGCAGATTTTCCGCCCGCCCTATCTCGGCCGCACCGTGGTGATGTCGGCGCTGCTGGCCGTGGCCGTGATCGGGCTGTGGGCGGGCGCGGTGTATGAACCGACCGCCCTCATCACGCTCGCCAAGGCGCAGGGCATGGACGCCGCCGCGGCCGCGCACATGGCCTCCTACGGCACCGCCCTGCTGTCGATCGGCACCATCCTCGGCTGTCTTGCATTGCCATTGCTCGCCGAGAGGATCGGACGCCGGCCGACGCTCGCCATTTACTTCGCCGGCATGGCACTGAGCATTGTGCTCGCGTTCGGCTGGGCTTTCTACCTGCCGCCCGGCACGGCGCTGCCGGTGTTCATGGTCGTGCTGTTCTTCCTGGGCATCGCCGGCGGCAATTTCGCCGTGTTCAGCCTGTGGCTGCCGGAACTGTTCGGCACCGAGGTGCGCGCCTCGGCCTTCGCCTTCTGCACCTCGGTCGGGCGGTTCGTCGGCGCCGGCGTGAACTTCGCGCTCGCCGGCGCGGTGAAGTCGATGGGCACGCTTGGCACGCCGGTCGCGTTCACCGCGATCGCCTTCGGCATCGGCCTGCTGATCATCCCGTTCGCCCGCGAGACGCGCGGCAAACCCCTGCCGGACTGAGCCTGTGGGGAAACGGCGTCCGGCATGATCGGCGGCGGCGCGGCTTCGGGGTCCGGTGACGCGCCAGCGTTACCGGACCCCGACGCTGCGCGCTTCAGACCCGGCAGGTCCGGATGCCGAGCAGCGTGTAGAGCGGACAGAAACGGATGCCAGCTGTCAGCAGCGGCACCAGGCCAATCAGGCCGAACCACCGCGCGTTGCCGTCCAGAACGACGACCAGCGACAGCAGGCCCAGGCCGACGAGCACACGGATAATACGGTCCGCAGTTCCGACATTCGGAGTCATGGCAGTCTCCTGTTGAATGGAGGGGGACGCTCAGGCGGCGACCGGTCGGGCCTTGGCAGCAAACTGGTCATACGCTTCGACGGCCTGGGCCGCATACATGACCGCCGGTCCGGCCCCCATGTAAATCGCCATGCCCATCGTTTCCATGACCTCGTCGCGGGTGGCGCCATGGCGCACCGCGGCCTCCGCATGGAAGGCGACGCAGGCGTCGCACCGCGTGGCGACCGCGATCCCGAGCGCGACCAGTTCCTTGGTCTTGGTGTCCAGCGCGCGGGCCTCCAGCGCCGCCCGCGCGAGGGCGGAAAAGCTCTTCATCACGTCCGGCGCGCCGCCGCGCAATTCCTTCAGCGGCGCCGAGAGGCTTGCCGCCAGTTCCGGCCAGTTTCTGTGCATCGCCCGATCTTCCCACACCTGTCTCTTTTCGAACCTTGTGCGGATTATGCGGAGGCCGCGTTGATCCATATCAATTGAGGAAATAAGAAAACGATTGCACGTCGAAGACCAGGAAGCGGCGGGTCCGGCCGGCATGGCCGGTGACGCGGTCTTCATCGGTGTTCCTTGGGATGATGCCGGGCCGAAGGGGCGCCGGCACATTGTGATATATCTTATTGTGCGATATATCATGCCCGGTCAGCAGCGCAAGCGGGCCGTTCGCCGGTCCGTGCCACCAGCCGCGCTGCTGCCTGCGCGCCCTTGCCACCGCATGGCGCGCACCGCGGGCACAGGCTTCACCGCCTGTCCGACCCTCTGAAATTCATGGAGCGACTCATGACCGCGACCCCTGCCACCCTCGGCCCCGATGCGGAAAGCCATCCCTCACGCCGCGACTTCCTCTCGCTGACGGCTGCTGCCGCCGCCGCGGTTGGCGCTGGCACCATCGCCTGGCCGCTGATCGACAGCATGAACCCGTCCGGCGATGTGCTCGCAATGTCATCGATGGAGGTGGACCTGACCCCGGTCGCCCTCGGCCAGGGCATTATCGTCCTGTGGCGCGGCCAGCCGGTGTTCATCCGCCACCGCACCGAGGCCGAAATCCAGCTTGCCAGGGACGTCGTCGTCGCCGACCTGCGCGATCCGGCGACCGATGCCGACCGGGTGAAGCCCGGCCACGAGCAATGGCTGGTGGTCAGCGCCATCTGCACCCATCTCGGCTGCGTGCCGGGCGGCAGCAAGTCGAACCAGCCGCGCGGCGAGTTCGGCGGCTGGTTCTGCCCCTGCCATGGCAGCCAGTACGATACCGCTGCCCGCATTCGGAAAGGGCCGGCGCCGCGCAACCTGCCGCTGGTGCCCTACGCGTTCCAGACCGACACCAAGATCATCATCGGCTGACCGCCGCTTCTCGCCTATACGCTGCGCGACAGGTCCGCCGGAATGGGGGAGACATCGATGTCGCGACGAGATGTGCCGGAAACCTTGAATGGGCCGACGAGTTGGGACTGCTTCGGCTGCGGGCGCCGGGGCTGTGGCCGCGGCCCCGGCGCGGGCGGCGGCGGCCGTGGCCGCGGGCGCATGTTCGACAACGGCGATCTGCGCCTGGTGGTCATGCAGCTGCTGTCGGAGCGCCCGCGCCACGGCTACGAGATCATCAAGGCGCTGGAGGAGCGGGTGGGCGGCGGCTACAGCCCCAGCCCCGGCGTGGTCTACCCCACGCTGACTCTGCTCGAGGAACTGGGGCATGCCTCGGTGACCGATGAGCGCGCCGGCCGCCGGCTGTACACCCTGACCCAGGACGGGCATGCAGCGCTGGCGGTGAACCAGCCCGCGATCGATGCGATTTTCGCCCGGCTGGAGAGCGGGGCGGCCGCGCGCAGCGGGCCGCCGCCGCAGGTGGTTCGGGCGATGGAAAACCTGACCGCTTCGGTTCGGCTGCGGTTGCAAGGACAACCGGCCGACGAGGCGCTGACCCGCGCCATTGCCGCGGCCGTCGATGCCGCGGCGCGGGCGGTTGAGGACATCTGACGGCGCCGCTCGTCACCTCCCGTCTACCGCATACATAAGCAAAATCGATCGAACAGATCGAAAGCATGCGTTGGATTTTTGCGAGCGCTCGCCGGATCGTCCGGACCTGCCCCCAGGAGCGCCCGCATGTCCGAGCCGATTGCCCTCGCCGTTGCCCTTCCCGGGCGGCCACCTCCGGTGCCGGTTTGGGCGCACAGCCCGCTCCCCGGCCTGCTGCTGACCTGCACCATCGCCGGCGCGGCCTATGCGCTGCGGCAGATCCCCGGGGTGGGCAGCTTCAGCCCGATGATCATCGCCATCCTGCTCGGCACCGCGCTGCACAACACCATCGGCACGCCGGCGCGCGCCAGGGCCGGCGTGGTGTTCAGCCTCAGGCGGCTGTTGCGGCTGGCGATCATTCTGCTCGGGCTGCAGTTGACCACCCAGCAGGTGGCCGCGGTCGGCGGCACCGGCATGGCGATCATCGCCGGCACGCTGCTCGCCACCTTCCTGGTCACCAAGGCGCTGGGACGGCTGTTCGGCGTCGAGCGGCGGCTGGCCGAGCTGATCGCCGCCGGCACCTCGATCTGCGGCGCCTCGGCGGTGATCGCGACCAACTCGGTCACCCGCGCGCCGGACGAGGACGTGGCCTATGCGGTGGCCAGCGTGACCGTGTTCGGCTCGCTGTCGATGTTTATCTATCCCGCCTTGCCCGGCCTGCTGCATCTGGACGCGCATCATTTCGGGCTGTGGAGCGGCGCCTCCATCCACGAAATCGCCCAGGTAGTGGCGGCCACCTTCCAGGACGGGCGCGAGGCCGGCGAGTTCGGCACCATCGCCAAGCTCTCCCGGGTGATGCTGCTGGCGCCGCTGGTGCTCGGCCTCGGGGTGCTCGCCACCTGGCATCCCTCGCCGCATGACCATGGCCGGGTCCAGGCGCGGGCGCCGATGCCGTGGTTCGTGTTCGGCTTCATCGCCCTGATCGGGGTGAACAGCCTCGGCGTGGTGCCGCTGGAGGCCAAACACATGCTGGTGCCGGCGACCACCTTCCTGCTCACCGTCGCGCTGGCGGCGATGGGGCTGGAGACCGACATCCGCAAGCTGAAGGCCAGGGGCCTGCGTCCGCTGGCGCTGGGCGCGGCGTCCTGGCTGTTCATCTCCGGCTTCAGCCTGGCGCTGATCGAGCTGGTGTATTGATGCGGCGATGACCCTGGACCAGCTGCGCATCTTCGTCGCCGTCGCCGAGCGCCTGCACGTGACCCATGCGGCGGCGGCGCTGAATATGACGCAGTCGGCGGCAAGTGCGGCGATCGCGGCGCTGGAGACCGGGCTGGCGACAAAATTGTTCGACCGGGTCGGCCGCGGCATCGCGCTGACCCAGGCCGGGCGTCTGCTGCTGCCGGAGGCGAAGGCGGTGCTGACCCGGCTGACCCAGGCCGAGCAGGCGCTGGACGATTTGCACGGCTTGCGGCGCGGCCACCTCAGCCTGCATGCCAGCCAGACCATCGCCGGCTACTGGCTGCCGCCGCTGATGCACCGGTTCCGCGCCGCCTGGCCGCTGGTCGCGCTGTCCCTGGTCATTGGCAACACCGCCCAGGTGGCGTGCGCCGTGCTGGAGGGTGACGCCGATCTCGGCTTCGTCGAGGGCGATGTGGATGATCCTTTGCTGGCCCGTATTCCGGTGGCCACCGACCGGCTGGTGCTGGTAGTCGGCGCGGGCCATCCATGGGCGGGGCACACGCACTTGGCGGCGGGCGACCTGACCGGAACGGGCTGGGTACTGCGCGAGCGCGGCTCCGGGACGCGGCAGGTCTTCGAGGATGCGCTGGCCGGATTCGGGGTCGATCCGGCACGTCTCGATGTGCGCATGGAACTGCCATCGAACGAGGCGGTGCGCGCGGCGGTGGAGGCGGGCGCCGGAGCGACCGTCATTTCGCGGCTGGTGGCGGCGGCGGGAATCGCGTCGGGCTCGCTGGTGGAGCTGCCGCTGGCATTCGCCGAACGCTGCTTCACCGTGCTGCGCCACGGCGACCGTCATCGGTCGCGGGCGGAGGCTGCCTTGCTGGAGCTGATCCGGGCGCCGGGCGAATGACGCCCGGCAGCCCGGCCGGCGGCTGCGTTAAGGGGCGCGGGGGGGAGCTATCACCCGGATGATCGTGAAGCCGCCGCCCTCGCCGCGGCCACCGTCCTTGCCGCCGCGCTCGCTGAGATTGGCGCCCGCGCGGGAGCCCGGCTCGGCCAGCACCAACCCGCGCGCGGCGGCGCGTTGCGCCAGCTCGGCCCGCTTCTGCGTCCAAAGCTGTTGCCGCTGTTCCGGGGTGGCCTCCCGTATCTGGCGGCGGAAGCTGGCGCGCTCCTCCCGCGTCATCAGCTCGCGCCCGCTGACCGTGCGGCCGTTGCTGGCCGCCTGATTGGTTGCGGCTGCCGGCTGCGCCGGGGCCTGCTGGGCCAGCGCCGGGGCGGCCAGGACCAGGCACAGAGCCAGAGCGGGAGCAGCGGCGAAGGTCTGAAGATGGTTCATCATATCCTCCATGGTGTCATGTCACGAGCCGATCGCAATATAGACGATTAACGGCCCCGAATGGACGCCCTCATCCCCCTGTTGCGCACATCAGTGAATTCGAATCGATGACAACAATATCGCTGTTTCCCGCCGCCCGCGCAATCTGCACCATGTGCGCGGTGCCGCCACGCTCGCCGCCCGCCAGTTTAACGCATCCCGCGGCATCGGCAGGCACCTGACAGATGATATCGCGGCCGGGGGCGCCAGGAGCGAGCCCACGCAGTTTCAGTCCTTACTTCATGCAGCGCAGATGGCCTGCCCGGTCGCCGGTTACCCGGAGGCGGCCAACCAACGGGCCAGGGCGGCCAAGGTGACCATAGCTTCGTCCGCCCCGGCGCCGGCAAGATGAGCATAGGGCTCCAGCGTGTCGCCAAGATGGCTCATCACCGCGAGGGCGCCCGGGAAATTCTGGTCATCGGTATAGACGCCGGGCGTAACCACGGTCGGCACGCCGGCACCCAGGGCCGCCGCCAGACCATTGGCCGAATCCTCGAAGGCGACGCAGCGCGCCGCCGGCAACGCCAGACGTTGCAGCACGAGGCGGTAGATATCCGGCGCCGGCTTCTTCGCGGCCACCATATCGCCAGCGCCGATCACCGCGAACGCGTCCAGCCCCGCCTGGCCGAGCGTGGCCCGCAGCAGCGATTCGACATTGGCCAGGCTGGTGGTGGTCGCGATCGCCAGCACAACGCCCTGCCGTCGCGCCTCGGCGATCAGCCGCCCGACCCCGGGGCGGAGCCGGGCGGCGCCGGCATCCACCAGCGCCGTGTAGCGATCCGTCTTGGCGGCGTGCAGCGCGGCAATACGTCCGGCCGCGCCGGCGGCGGCCGGCGGATCAAACGCATCAAGGTAATAGCGGAGCCGCTCCTTCCCGCCAGAAACGTCCAGCAGTTTCCTGTACAGCGCCTGATCCCAGTGCCAGGGCAGCCCGGCGGCGGCGAAGGTCTCGTTGAACGCCTGCCGGTGCAGTTCCTCGGTTTCCGAGATCGTGCCGTCGACATCGAAGATCAGGGCGGCCGGCGTCATTTTGTCGGTTCCCCGGCTGGCAGATGGCCCGCCGCCTGGCGCGGCACGGGGCGCGACTGGCCCGTCTCGTCCAGCGCGACATAGGTGAAATCCGCGGAGGTGACCTTGATGCGGTCGCCAATGCGCTGGCGCAGAACCCAGGCCTCGATCCGCAATGTCAGCGACGTCCGGCCGATGCGCACCAGCTCGGTGTGGCAGCACACCACGTCACCCACCTTCACAGGAAGGTGAAACGCCATGTCGGTCACCGCGACCGTGGCGACGCGTCCGTTTGCCATGCGCGTCGCGGTGATGCCGCCGGCCACATCCATCATCGACATGATCCAGCCGCCGAAGATGTCGCCGGCCGGGTTGGTGTCGGCGGGCATCGCCAGCATCCGTACCGACAGCTCGCCCGTGGGCTCCTCCAGCAGCGCGTCCGGCGCCGGGGTCCGTTCTACCATCGTCAGCCTCTCATGTTGGTGCGAACGACACCGTAGAGCATCGGCCGGACCGCGGTGCACCCGTTTCCGGCGGCAATCACCAGGCGAACAGATCGACGCCGTGGCTGCCGGCAACGGCCCCGGCCACGGTAACCAGGCCCAGCGTCAGAAGACCCCAATGGAGCCGTTCCACGAGACGATACGTCGCCTCTGGCGAAGCGGCCGCCCGGCGCGCCAGCAGCCGCTCCAGGAACAGCGGCTCCAGCACGAAGAGCATCAGCGTGAAGATGCACCACGTGAGCACCATGGCGTGCATCCACCAGAAATCAGCCGAGGCAAACCGGTCCCACGCCTGCATCCGCCACGCCATGTAGAAGCCGCTGGCCCCGGCAAGCACGGTCGTGACCCGCGCCTGCCGGGCAAAGCGCGCCTCCAGGTCATGAAACACCGTGAAGCGCCGGGCGGGCGGATACGAACGCCGGATGGACGGCAGCAGAACCGTGGTGACCATGCCCACGCCGCCGATCCAGAGAACGACCGCGAGAACATGCAAGGCGCGGGCGATGGCGAAGTCCGGCATTGTCCGTGGTTCCCATACCGGTGACGCCGCGCAGCGCGGCAAGAGAATATCGTTCCCAGTGCCGGCCCTTGAGTGCATGCCAGAAAGTGGTATTGTCAATACGAATTTCGCGCGATCGACCCGCACGCGGCACGGTCCCTGCGAAGCTGGAAAAAAGTCCAGCGTGTTGCACCGTTTGAAGGTCACAACGTGATGTCGGCCATCCCCCACTATCGCCCGGCCAGTGGTCCGGCCGTGCTCTCGGCCGGGTTCCGGCCGTTCTTTCTCCTGGGCGCGCTGTGGGCGGCCATCGCCATTCCCCTCTGGGTTCTGGTCTTCGCCGGCGACACCGACTTGCCCACCCTGCTGTCGCCGGCGGTGTGGCACGTGCATGAAATGGTCTTCGGCTTCGGTGCCGCCGCCGTCGCGGGATTCCTGTTGACCGCCATTCCGAACTGGACCGGCCGCCTGCCGCTGCAAGGCGGGCCGCTCGCCTTTCTCGTGCTGCTATGGCTCGCCGGACGGGCGGCGATGCTGCTCTCCGGGCGGCTCGGCGCCGGCATCGCCGCCGGGCTCGACCTCGCCTTTCCGCTCGCCTTCCTCGCCGTCGTCAGCCGCGAGATCATCGCCGGGCGGAACTGGCGCAACCTGCCCCTGGTGACGGCGCTGGGCCTGCTGTTCGTCGCCAATCTGCTCGTCCATCTGCAGGCCCTGGGCATCACCGCGACGACGGAGGCGGCCGGCAACCGGCTCGGCATCGCCACGCTGCTCATGCTGATCAGCTTCGTGGGCGGGCGGATCATCCCGAGCTTCACCCGCAACTGGCTGGCCAAACAGCACCCGGCGACGGCCATGCCGGCGCCGTTCGACCGGCTCGACCGCGCGGCGCTGGGCCTGACGGCACTGGCCCTGACGATCTGGGTCGTGGCGCCGGATGCGGCGGCGTCACCATGGCTGGACCTCGCCGCCGGGGCGGCCCTGTGTGTCCGGCTGCTGCGCTGGCGCGGCCTGGCGACCTGGCGCGAGCCGCTCCTCTGGGTCCTGCACCTCGCCTATGCGTGGCTCGGCCTCGGCTTCCTGCTGCTCGGGCTGGATAGTTTCGTCCTTTGGCTGCCGCCGACCGCGGCGCTGCACGCGCTCACCGCCGGAGCAATCGGCACGGCAACGCTTGCGGTCATGACCCGTGTCACGCTCGGGCACACCGGGCGCCCGCTGGTCGCCGGCCCGGGCACCGCAACAATCTACGCGCTCGTGACGCTGGCCGCGGTGCTTCGGCTTATCGCGCCTTTGGCAGCGGCGCAGTACGTCGTGCTGTTGGCTCTGGCCGGAGCCGCATGGAGCGCCGCCTTCGGGTTGTTCGCCGTGCTCTATGTCCGCCCGCTGACCCGCCCGCGCGCCGGGAATGCCGGGGAATTGCGCCCGATCTGACCGCCGATGCCGGGCCGCTCCACGAGACAGCCTCGTCGCCGACCGGTAAGATGCCGTCATGCAGGAATTGACCCCGGAGGGCCGCCGCGCCCTCGACGACATTGCCCAGCGCCACGGCGTGAGCGCCGATGCCGCGCTGACCTTGCTGCGCGCCGTCGCCGCCGGCGGCGGCACCATGGCGCAGTTCAGTCACCCGGAGCTTGGCGGCATGGGCCAGTGGACCGCGGGCGGCATGGTCATGGTCGGCGACATGTTCAATTACGGCCTGAAACAGCGGGTGGATACGCTGTGCTCGGAGCTGGCGGCCCTGCTGCACGGGAAGCAGGTCTTCGTCCCGCAACCACACCCGGAGCGCTTCGGCGGCGGCGGGCAATGGTGGCCGGCCGGACTCGGCGCGCCCGCCGCCGCCGGCGGGCAGAACGATCTGCGCTACGCGTATTTCCCCGCCACCCACCGGCTGGCCGTCCAACAGGGCGGGCAGATGCGCCTGTACGATACCGGCGACCACCAGATCGGCGGCGTCTCGCAGCAGCAGGGCGGCGGGCAGTCGCTCGTTTTCACCAGCCAGCATGGCCCGGTGCATCTGGCCGATCTGCCGCGCGCGGATGCGGCCGAGCCAGCGGCTCCGGTGGTGCCGGTCCAGATTCCGGCCGCCGATGGCCCGCGCATCGAGCCTCCTGCCGATCTGCCGCGCGCGGCCGAGCCGACGCCGCCGATGGCACCCGCCCAGGCCCCGCCGCCGGCCCAAGGCGACCCGCTCGCCCTCATCGAGCGGCTGGCCAACCTGCATCACCGGGGCATCCTGTCGGACGACGAATACACCACCAAGAAGACGGAGCTGCTGCGACGGCTCTAATGCGAAGCTGCCGCTGCGCTAATCCGGCAGCCCTTTGCCCGGCGCCAGTTCCAGCCACATGGCGTTGAGGGCAGCGAAAGCACAGGCAAAGCCGAGCCCGAGTATCCACGCGAAATACCACATGACGCATCCGGCTCCTGTCAATAGACGGTGCTTGTGTCGCGATTGATGTCGGCCTCGGTCACCGGCCCGCGCAACACTCGGTAAACCCAGGCCGTGTAGGCCAGCACGACCGGCAACAGCAGCGCCGTCGCCGCCGTCATGATGGCCAGGGTTTTGCGGCTCGAGGACGCATCCCACACCGTCAGGCTCGCAGCCGGATCGAGCGAGGAGGGCAGCAGGAACGGGAACAGGCTGACTCCCGCGGTCGCGATCACGCCGGCAATGGCGAGTCCGCTGGCGAGAAAGGCCAGCACCGGCCGGCGCGCCCGGCGGGTCAGCAGCACCGCCCCCACAATCCCCAGCACCGCGAGCACCGGAGCGGCAATCATCCAGGGATGCAAGGCATAATTGGCCAGCAGGCCACCCGGAACCCGCAGCACCTCCTTGGCGAGCGGGTTGGAGGGGCCGTCAACGCCCGCGAACCGGCCGAGCGCATAGCCGTTGAGGAACACCGACCACACGCCGCCGGCCAGGAACAGAACGAGCAGAACCAGCCCCGTCACCACGCCGGCCCGCCGCGCCCGATCGCGCACCGCGCCTTCGGTTTTGCAGGCCAGCCAAGTGGCGCCGTGCTGGGTAATCATCGCCACGCTGACCACGCCGCACAGCAGGGCATATGGATTGAACAGCTCGAGCAGGCCACCGGTATAGCTCAGCCGCAGCGTGTCATCGAACCGGAACGGCACGCCTTGCAGCACGTTGCCAAAGGCGACGCCAAACACCAGCGCCGGCACCAGCCCGCCCACGAACAGAGCCGTGTCCCACGTCGCCCGCCAGGCGCGCCCCTGCAGCTTGCTGCGAAACTTGAAGCCCACGGGCCGCAGAATCAGCGCGCACAACAGCAGCAGCATCGCCAGGTAAAAGCCGGAGAACGCCGCCGCATACAGCAGTGGCCAGGCAGCGAAGATCGCGCCGCCGCCCAGGATCAGCCAGACCTGATTGCCTTCCCACACCGGCCCGATCGTGTTGATCGCCACCCGCCGCTCGACATCACTGCGGCCGACAAAGGGCAGCAGGATGGCGGTGCCGAGATCGAACCCATCCATCACGCCGATGCCGATCAGCAGCACGCCGAGCACCGCCCACCACAGCAGCCGCAAGGTTTCATAGTCGAACATCGACCTCTCCCTATTCGGCCGCGCGCAGAGCGGCGGCGGCTGGCGTCGCTGCCGGCGCCGGCGCGGGCGTGTCCGGACCGCGGCGGATGGTGCGCACCATCAGGAACAGCTCGACGATCAACAGCGCGGAATAGAACACCACGAAGCCGATCAGCGAAACCTGCACATCCGTCACTGAAATGTCAGACACCGACAGGAAGGTCGGCAGCACGCCATCGATCGTCCAGGGCTGCCGCCCGCCTTCGGCCACATACCAACCCAACTCGGCGGCGATCCAGGGCAGCGGCAGGCTGGCCACGCAGACCCCCAGCAGCCAGCGGTGCCGCTCGAGTTCGCGCCGGCTGGCGAGCACGAACAGGGCGCCGAACAGGGCAATGAAGTAGAAGCCCAGCGCCACCATGCCGCGGAAGTCCCAGAACAGCGGGGCCACCGGCGGCACCGTGTCCCACGCTGCCGCATCGATCTGTGCGGACGTCGCCGCGGCGATGTCGGGCGTGTAGCGCTTCAGCAGCAGCGCGTAGCCGAGATCGCCGACATCCGCATTGAAGGCGGTGCGGGCGGTGGCGATGCCCGGGTCGGCGCGCAGGACCTGCATGGCCTTGTAGGCGAGCATGCCGTTTTCGATCCGGGCGCGGTTCTGCGCCACCAGTTGCTTGATGCCGGCCACCTCGCCGTCGAGGGAACGGGTGGCGATCAGGCCGAGCACGTAGGGAATCCGCACCCGGTACCGGGTAACTCTGCCGCCCTGGTCGGGCAGGCCGAACAGGGTGAAGGCAGCGGGGGCCGGTTCGGTGTCCCAGGCCGCTTCGATGGCGGCGATCTTCATGCGCTGGTTCTGCCCCGCCGTGTAGCCGCTCTGATCGCCGAGCACGACCACCGACAGCGCCGAGGCAAGCCCGAAGCTGGCGGCCACCGTCATCGAGCGGATAGCCAGCCCCCGATGGCGGCGGGCAAGCAGATAGAACGCGCTGACCGCCAGCACGAACATCGCCCCGGTGACATAGCCGGCCGAAACGGTGTGCACGAACTTCGCCTGCGCCACCGGATTGAACAGCACGGCGGTAAAGTCCGTCACCTCCATGCGCATGGTCTCGACATTGAAGGTGCTGCCGACGGGATTCTGCATCCAGCCGTTGGCGATCAGAATCCACAGCGCCGACAGGTTCGACCCCAGCGCGACCAGGCAGGTGACGGCAAGATGCTGCACCCGCGACAACCGGTCCCAGCCGAAGAAGAACAGGCCGACAAAAGTGGCCTCGAGGAAGAACGCCATCAGGCCCTCAATCGCCAGCGGCGCCCCGAATATGTCGCCCACGTAATGGGAGTAGTACGCCCAGTTCGTGCCGAACTGGAATTCCATGGTGATGCCGGTGGCCACCCCCATGGCGAAGTTGATGCCGAACAGGGTGCCCCAGAATTTCGTCATGTCGCGCCAGATGGTGCGCCCGGTGGTGACGTAGATGCTCTCCATGATCGCCAGGATCACCGAAAGTCCGAGCGTCAGCGGCACGAACAGGAAATGGTACATCGCGGTCAGGCCGAACTGCAGCCGCGAGAGTTCGACGACATCCATGCGGTTCACCGTGACAGGAGGAGGGCGGGGGAAGGCGCCTCGCCGGCGATCCGCGCGGCGGGGTCGGCGGGATGGCGGTGCGCGGGCGAGCAGAACAGCAGATAAAGCACGACCAGGGCGATGGTCTTCGCGATCAGCGCCATCGTGATATCGCGGCGCAATCCGGAATTCCCCGCGATGCGGCCGCAAGGGTCAGACGCGCGCGGCATCGGTGCTCCCTCTCCGTGCGGCGATGCTCGGTCTGCTCATAGTATACCCATCGCTATTAGCGAGGGAAGCAAGGCCAGGGCTCTGCCCTGGACCCGCCAAGGGCCGAGAGGCCCCTGGACCCCATCAC
>CAIXDS010000157.1 GCA_903918195.1 uncultured Acetobacteraceae bacterium
AAAGCAGAAAGTGTTGCGCCATGATGACCCCGCCGAGCGAACCAACTCGGCGTCCTTCCTGGCACAGGCAGGGGAATAGTACAACCCATTAATTTCGTTGACAAGATTAGGTGGGTGGCGGCTGCTACATAAGGCCGGAACGTACGGCCGCTTATGCCCCGGGGCCGGATCTTGGCCGGTTCGCCCAAAGGTCCAGGAAGGGGCGAGTCCGGTGGCATTCAAGCGAGCCTCTTGCAAAACTCCGGTTTCGCTGGAGAGGCTTATCCCGTTGTCCCAGGAAGCACTAGATATAGCGTCTTGGTCCGAACTGCCCAGAGCCGCCATCGCCAAAACGTCAGTGTTTATCGGGGACGGGTTCAAACTGACAACTGCCCTGCGCCAGGGAAGCCGCTAGATATGGTCGACCCTGGGACAACGGGATAAGCCGCTCGCTGGACGCTAACACAACATATAGCGTAAAATTGCGGTTATTTATGCTAGATATGGTTAGCCAGCCTGATGAAATTGGAGTTTTGCAAGAAGCTCAAGCTGTTGGCAATAGGTCGCGCACCCGCCGTCACCGTTCTTGCTGCAAGGTGTCCGATCTTCGTCATGATTAAGAAGTGCCCATAATAAATCAATGCATTAGATCGGCAAACGCGCGTGTTTTCTGACTATTCCGGCACCGCTGAGGCGGCCCACGGGCAGCCCTGAAACGCAAAAAAAGCCTGGGGATTGCTCCCCAGGCTTCTCTGGTCGCGACGCGGTTAGCGGTCTTGTTGGGAGGTGTCCGGCGGCCTGGCGGTAACGGGCGCGGCAGGGTGTGGGGCAGGCTCAAGGCAGCCGTCGATAACCGGCAGGCAAGACGGTGTTCTTGCCCCGCCAGCCGTTCCGGTCGCCCGTGTAGGCCACCCGCTGAACCAGCCCATCGTCGCCGGATGTCGCCACTACGGTGCAGTCGTCGGAGTTCGGCATGGTCACGGAACCAGCCGTTGCCAGCGAGATCGGCCAGGAGATCGGGATCAGGGCGAGGTCGGACAATGGCACAGTGATGTTGCCCGCGGCGCGCTTGGCGGACCATTCTGCGAATGACAGAGCGCCCTGGTGCGCTTCATGGTCGGGCACGCCCATGCAGCTTTCCAGGTCGGTCAGGGGCCGGCCGCGCGCCCATTCCTGGAACGCTGCCGGCGTCTCGCAGCCGGCCAGCGGTAGCAGCGCGACGGCCAGGATCAGGCCATGTCGCTTTTTGCGCCCTCGATTGAGGAGGGAAAAACGAACAAGCATCACCGCCCCCTCTCGCAGGCTTCCTGCGCCGCGCGCCCGGCGGCGCGGAGTGTGCCGTAATCCGCGATCAGGCGGGGCCAGGCGGCACTGGGCGGGGCCGCCTCGATCTCGTCCGCCACGCGGGTTTGGGTGGTTTGGCTGTAGGCTACCAGCGGCAGCCGGACGCAGGGCGGGGGCGCCTCAGAAGCGCCCGTCGCGCAACCACTCGACAGTGCCGCGGCGATCGCGAGGGGCGGCGACACCAGCCGCCTCGACAGCTTGATCGACATCGGCAGTCTCCCTTGCGGCGGTGAGCTCCTGCGCATGCTGCGCCTCGGCGAGTCCGGCCTTTCGACCGGACTGCCAGGCGAGCAAGGACAGCAGGAGCTGCCAGAGGCGGCCGATCACGCGGCCGCCGGCGTGATCGCCTTTGCCGCAATCGTGGCGGCGAGCGCGGTGCCCTGCTGAATGGCCAGGCCAGCGAGCTGCTCGATCGGCGGCAGGGCGAGCACGGCGACAACCAGCGCCGTGTGGTAGGGTTCGGGAATGACCGGGATCGTGGCCGCGACGGCAACGATCACGTTCAGGCTGGTTTCGATCGCCTGCACGTAGCTGACCCCAGCCGTAAGAGTCGGCACCTGGGACAGCGCCGTCGTCGCGGTCACCAGCGCGGCCAGCGCCACGCGGACATTCGCCACGTCCTCGGCTGACAGGTGCACCGCCGCCAGCAGCGCCGGCACGGTGCTGGCCATGCTGGCTTCGATGGACTGCGCCCCGGCGATGATCTGCTGAAGCTGGGCCGCCTGCTGTTGGCTGAGCGTGCCACAGCCGGCGAGCGCAAGGCCGAGGCCGGGCGCGGCGGTGAATATGTGGCGGCGCTTCATGGCTTGGTCCCCTGGATTGTGGCAGGCAGTGCGTTGCGGGCGTTGCCCCAGTTGCCCGCGATTACGTCGAGCACGGTGCGGGCGATCCGCAGCCAGTGCGGCGACTGCGGGGGCGGTTGCGGCAGGATGGCGGCGAGCTTTGCCGCGAGGCCGATGAAGGCCAGGGCGGCGGGCACATACGCCCCCCACCCTGCTGCGCGGAGCAAATCCGCGAGCTGGTCAGGTGTCATGTGACTCCGGTGGTTAGTGCTGCGGTGATCCGACGTGCGGCAGCCAGGCGGCCTGCTCGGCCGCGTCGGCATAGACGGTGGACAAGGCCACGGTGCGGAACAGCCGAGTGATCCAGCCGTGGCCATAGGTCGGCCAGTTGCCGGCCTGGCGGTATCGCTGGTCGCGCCGCCACGCGAATTCGCCGAGCGCGTCGAGCACGTCGCACACCATCGCGGCCTCGACGGTCTCCGTGCCGATGTCGCCGTCCACGTGCGCACCGAGCACCGACTGCAACACCGCCGGTGCCCAGCCCTGCCCCTGGTTCACCGCCGCATCGAAGGCCAGCAGTGCCAGCGGGGCCGGGAGATCGTCGCCTCGTACCAGATCCCAGTAGCCGGCGCGGTAGGCGAGCAACGCCTGCGCTCGAGTCAGGCCGGAGACCGTGCGCGGCAGCTGCGCGCGCACCGCCGCCGGCACCCGGTCGAGCAGGTCGGGCCAGCTCGCCTGGTCGTGGCCGTAGACGGTCAGGCCGCCGGAGTCGCCCGGGTCGTTGCTGCGCGCGCCCTCGGCGCCGAGGATGATGGCGGCGGCGGCATCGAAGCGCGTCACGGCTTGCACTCCCCTCGCGCGATCTGCCGGCAGGTGCGGAAATCCGCCTTCATGTCGGCAAAGCCCACGCGGATGTCATCGCGGATCGACTCTGTCGTCGCGATCAGATCGGCGTGCATCTCCTGCCGTACGCCGGTCAATCCCAAGGCCGAGTCATGCACCGCGCGAGCAATCGCCTCGGTCGCCTCCTTGCGATCGAGCCGCTGCTGTTCATCCAGTTTGGCTATCTGGTCCGCCAGTTGCCGGTCGCGCCACTCCGACCGGAACAGCGCTCCGACGGCCGCCGCGATAGCCCCGATGGCCACAATGACCGGGCCGGGCTCCAGGCCTTCCGCCATGGCTATGGGCTCCGATCGGTCATGTATTTACGACCCATTCACGATTGCGTGACAATCTCCGCCAGTCCATGCCAGCGTCCTCTTGGTATGGGTTAGAGGCACCCCGCTGGTGCACGCCGGTCGGGCGCCTTGCTTGGAATTCGTCGCTTCGCAGACAGAACCGGCTACGAAGTGATGGTGCGGCCGAAAGCGTCGATCATCACAAATTCGCCTTCTGGATGCCGCCAGCGCCACCGCTAGCGCCAGTAATGGTCGCAGTCGTACCGCCTGCAATCCCCGCTACGTTGATCGCACTAGCGGTGTAAGAGGGTGGCGATAGGACAACTACTTCAGCCAGACCCCCGTTCCCACCAGTGCCGCCGTTACCACCTAAGCCGGTTCCGTGCCCATTTCCTCCGGCGCCCCCAATGCCACCGCTGACATCAATGGCGTTGGTTATTTGCGAGCCAAGAAGCATTTCGCAAACAACCCGGGCAAACCCGCCGCCGCCACCGCCGCCACCGCCGCCACCGCCGGTGTTCCCGGCTGGGGGAGTTCCTCCTGCGCCTCCGGCAATGCCCTTTGCGGCTATGATGCCGGCGGTCGAGTTCGTTCCACGGTTGATGATTCTGGCCGCGATGAGGATGGCACCACCGCCCGGCCCTCCCGCGCCTCCCCCGCCGCTCTGATTTGTACCATCGCCTCCCCCGGCTGCGCCGCTTGCCCCCGCGCAAGCGACGATGGCGGGGTATCCGGTGCCGCTGTATGGGAGATAAACCGTAGGGGCCGGTCTATAGACTGGGTTTATGGACAACCGCCCGGAGGCGGAACCACCGCCCGCCGAGACCCCCGTGCCTCCGTTCCCCGATGCGCCGCCTGTCCCGCAGTTACTTGGATTTGCAGACGTTCCCCCAGAGTTTCCAGCGGTTCCTACCCCGGTCACACCCGTCACCCCACCAGGAGACCCGGCATTAAAAAACTGTGCGGAAGTATAGCTGACCCCACTTGCCGCGCCACCAGATACGCCAGGGGAGTTTCCAGCGGTATAAGTGTATTGAGACCATCCGATCGCACCAGCACCAGCAGCGGAAATATCGAGCGTGCCGGCGACCTGAATAATATTCCCGTTCGTGTTTATTGCGCCGGTTCCGCCGATCGTAAGATTTGCGTAACACATATCCCGCGTGAGCGTTGTTGTGCCGCTTGTTATTATGACGGTTCCATCGGCACCCGTTCCAAATATCGTCGCTTCTACGGATGGATCGCGAATGGTCATGACGCTACCTCATAATCCAAGTTGCCAGCGACGCGGACCAATCGAGGGTCAGGGTCTCCTTTATGGCTGGCGATTGCAGGATGATGGATTGACTGCTGCCGTCGATCGAAGCGGAGATGGTTACGGCGCCGGCTCCCCATCGTTTTACAGTGAGTTCGTGGCCGTCCGTCGAGCCGCTGGCGAGCGTCATCGCGGCAGTCGACGAGGCATTGACGATTGCCAGCGAGTCGGTGACAGCGACCGCGCCGCTTGCGGTATAGGTGTTCGTGACGGGCAGCAGGGGCTTCCCGGTGATGTTGCCGTTGGCGTCGATGGAAAACACCAGCGATCCGGAAACGTAATAACCGAGCGAGGTCGTGCCAGACACATAAGACAAGCAGTGCGCCGCCACAGCATCGAAGCAGATGTGTTGCCCGGCGGCGAGCAGCACGGCGGCGGCCCCCGTTTCCTCCGTCGCCAGCGACGTGTCGAACCCAGAGATCGTAAATGGCGCGATAACGGAATAGCCGCGCTTGAAGTGGCCGCCGCCCGCGCCGTCCGCGTTGTTGCCGAGGGTCAGGCGCGTCCCCCACCCGATCTCTACGTTGTTTCCTAACCCATAGGCGCCGCCGATCAGGTCTTGGATCACGCGGATACCGGAGCCGGCCGGAATCACATTGACCGCCGCGCCGCCCGTGTCGGTGCCCTGTGCGTCCAAGTCAATTTCCTGGCCGACCTGTGCGCCAGCCGTGGCGGAGCCGAGGCCGGTCGTGTCGATAGACAGCAGATCAGCGCCCCAGATTTCCGAGCCAGCCGCCGTGCGGGTGGACGATCCGACGATGGCAACATGCTCGCCTGGGCCGGTGGCCGCAGATGTCAGCGTGGACAGGATGCCCCAGACGTATGTATTGAGGGCCGACCCCTCCGCCGGAATCGAAGTGTTGATCTGCAGCGGGGTCAGGGTGTTCCCGGCTGTCCCGCCAGTATGCGTCACCGATGCGTCGATCCGGACGACCGGGCCGGACGCCGTGGTGGTGGACCCGCGCCCGAAATACTTGCCGGAATTGCCCAGGAAGCTCTCAATCACGTCGCCCGTGGTCTGCCACCCGACCGCCGGGGTGGCGCCGTCGTTATAGGTGTTGCCGTCCATCTGCCAGAGGACCGGCCCGGTGCCGCTGGTCGGATTGCTGCCGAGCTGCATGTAGCCCGGAGGCACGACGATGTTGCCCCATTTCCCGGCTGCCGTCCGCGCCGCGTTGAAGGCCGCGATGTCGTTGGTCGAGCCGTTCATGGCCGCGCCATAGTCGCCGACGTTGACCCGATCGGCCGCCCGCGTCGCCAGCGTGCGCGCCGTGGTGCTGCCGGTGGCGGTGACGTTCGCGGCGTTCTCGGTCGTGCCGGCGATCGTGCCGCCCGTGATCGCGACCGCGCCGGCCGACTGCGTGGCAATGGAGCCGAGGCCGAGATTGGTGCGGGCCGTCGTCGCGCTGGCGATGTCGGACAGGTTGTTGGCCACCTGCACAGCCCCGATGATCCGGCCGTCGTTGCCCTGGGCAGCCGTGCCTGCCGCGGTGCCGTAGGACACCAGCAGGTTGCCGCTGCTGTTGGCGAGGCCGGTGCCTACGCCCAGCGCCGCGAGCGCACCGGTGCCCGACACGTCGCCCAGGGAGATCGTGACCGCGCCCGTTCGGCCGGCAACGCTCTGCACCGGCGCCGCCGCGGATGCGGCCGCAGCCAGCCCGGACACCTGCAACGCCGGCACCGTGCCGACGCGCACCGTCGCCGTGGTGCCGGATGTGCTGACCGTGACCGTGCCATCCCCGGCCGTGACGGATTGCAGTGCCGTCGCGGCCAGGCCGGTGGTTGTGGACAGCGGCACACCGGACGCCTTGAGGTTCGAAGCGTCGATCGTGCTCGGGGCCGGCGCATGCTGCGCGAGCGCCGCGCAGGGGATCAGCGCGACCAGCGCGGCGAGGATTTTCATGGCTGCACCTGGCAGGGAATTCCGCTGTCGAGGTACCATTCGCCAACGGGCAGGCCGGTATTCGAGGGCGGCAGCTTCGCGAGTTCTGCCAGGACAAATGCCAGCAGGGCCGGTCCATCAAGGGACAACGCGCCATTGACCAGCACGACAGGCGACGCGACCGCCGGGATGGCTGCGGTGGTCGAGATTGGAGTTAGCGCCCCTTCGGGCGACAGATACTGGCACGCGAGCCAGATCGCTCTGACCAGCGTGTTTCCCGATGCGGTCAGCACCGTGACCGTGACCGCATAATCCGTGCCCGGGTTGCCGCCGGACAACTCCACCGCGATGATGCTGCCGGACAGGCCGGGCGCGCCCTCGGCCACCATGTCGCCCGCGCCGTTGGGTGCCACCCCCACGGTCGCGGAGGTGATTGTGTCAACGCCGAGCCACGCCGTCAGATCGAAATAGTATGGCAGCGCATCGCCCGGCGCCTTGCCTTCGAGCCACCGCAGCGTCTGGGTCGCGCGAGCCGAGGTCGTCGGCATGGCGACGGTGCGCGGGGCGAGCATCGGCCTACCACTCCACGACGATCAGGCCGGGCATGCCCGCGCCGCCCAGCCCGGTGCCGGGCGAGCTGCCGCCGCCGCCGCCGCCGTAGCCGCCGGCGGCGATGCCGGCCACGTTGGAGCCGGTCGCGCCACGGCCGCTGCCTGGCCCGCCGCCGTCGCCGCCGCGGTTGGAGGTGATATCGCCGTCGGTGCCGGACGAGCCGGTGGAGTTGATGGAACCGCCGGCCGCGGTGCCGCCGCCGCCCCCGGCGGGGTTGGTGCTGTTGCCCGCGCCACCCGTGCCGCCTCCGGCGACGAAAGTGGCAAAGCTGCTGGTGCCGCCGTTGTTTCCGGCGCCCGGCGAGCCGTTCGCCGTGCCGCCAGTGCCGACGGTGAACGGAATGGTGGCGCCCGGCGTCAGCCCGGAAATGATGCCGATAGCCTGGCCGCCGGCGCCGCCGCCGCCGCCGGGATCGGTGCTGCCGCCGGTGCCGCCGGCACCGCCGCCGCCGATCACGGTCACCTTCGCCTGGGTGATCCCGGCCGGCACGATAAAATTGCCGCTGGCGTTGAAGGCCTGCAGGCCGGGGGCGAACATCAGCCGCAATGCCTGCAGCACCTGTGACCAGTTGGACCCGGACGGCGTGAGGCCGGCCGCAACCTCGATAGCGCGCAGCTCCTCGCAGAGCATGTTCCAGCCATACGGCGGGAACGTCGTTGGCAGCGTGGTGCCGGGGATGCCGCTGCTCGCCTGGCCCGGCGTGCCGGTCAGCGGCGCGGTGTCGCCCAATCCAACCGCGACGGTGTTCGCGGCGATGAGACGGTCCATGGCTGTGCCTCAGAAATAGGAGAAGATGACGGTGGTGTGCGCGGGCGCGAGGCGCCGCAGCGTGCATTGCAGCGCGGTGTTGCCCCAGGTCTCGAACGGCTCGTTCATGCAGGCGCCGAACCGGAGCGGCGTCTGCGCGAAGGCGGGTGCCGCAACTTGCCAGACATGCGCCCACCCATCGCCGTAGAGCGGTTGCGCCATCGTGCCGCCGAAGCGAAACGGGGCGAACTCGGTGATGGTGATGGAATACCCAAGCGCCGCGGCCACGCCGGTGAAATAGGCGATCGACTGGCCGCCGCCGGCCGCGAACCGCGCCGCCAAGTTCTGCTGGCGGCGGGCGAGCGTTTCCGGGTCGCTGTCGCACAGATCGGGCAGGCCCAGCGAGGCCTCCCATTCCGGCAGCAGGTTCACCGTCGTCGCGGGAAACGCATCGGCCACAAGTGCGATGGCATCGGCGTTGTTGCGCACATAGCCCGGCATCAGCCCCGACAGCACCTGCACGAGTATAGTGCTGACGAACCGCGGCCAGGCGCGGCCCCGCGGCAAGGCGCCGAGGAAGGCCGCGAGATAGTCGGCGGCGCCATATTGCGGAATCGGCACGCTCTGCCAGGCGACGCCCGGCACCGACGCCGCCGACGCGCCGGAAACCAGCTCGTCGCCGTCTGTCCCGCCGATGACATCCCCGTCGGTTCCGAGCAGAATCGCCACGTCAGTGCGCCTGCCACCCGCTGGTACCGGCGCAGATCACCGGCACCGCGATGCTGCCGCCGCAAATGTCGCCAACCGAGATTGTCACCGCCCCGGTGCGGCCGGCGACGCTGGTCACCGGCGCGGCCGAGAGCGGCACGAAACCGAGCGTGGTCGTGATATCCAGCGCGTCGAGCTGGCGCTGCGTTTGCGCCTGCGCGGGGGGTGTCGCGCCGGCGACGCAGAGGGCAGCCACCATGACGATGGCGCACCAGGTGCGCGCAATCCTGCGGATCATGTGACGCTCCGGAATGTGTGAGGCGGGGCGCGCCGGGCTGGCGCTATTCGAAAGTGACCGTGCCGAGGGTTGGCAGGGCGCCGGTGGGCGCGGTGCTGACGGCGGAGGGCGACGCCAGCGTGAACCGCACCAGCCCCGGCACGGCGGCCAGGGTGTCGGTCAGGTCGGATGGGAACAGATTGCCATTGCTGGCCCCCTCCGAGCCGACCGGCCAGGCCGTGCCGCCCACCGAGGCGACCCGCAGCAGCGCCGCCGCCAGCGCCGTGACGACCGCCGCCTGCATCGCCGTGGTGGCTGGGTACAGGTTGGCGATGGTGACGTTGACCGGGTAGACGGCCGGCGCGACCGAATAGACCAGGGCGGTGACCGGGCGCTTCGGCCAGATGGCGTTCGCCACGGCGAGCTGGTCACCGGCGGCCGCGGTGGCGCGGGTTTCCAGCGCGGCGACGCCGTTGGTGCCCTGCGGGAACCCGCCATGCGCCGCCTCGGTCGCGTCGAACATGGTGTAGACGGTCACCGTGCCGGCGCCGGCCGCGTTCGGGGCGACCCAGGCCCGGGTGACACCGGGCACGGCGAGCGCCCATTCGAGGTAGTCGGACATCGCCCCGCCCTGCGGTGGCGCGGCATAGGCCGCCAGCATGCGCGTGCGGGTCTGGTCCTGTGTCTCGGCGTCGGCGCCGCCGGTGATGGCCGCAGCCGCCACGCCGGCCGGGCTGACACCCGCCGCACCGGCACTGAGCGTGAGCACCGTGCCAGCCGACGCATTGCCCGCGGCGCCCGCCGTGGCGGCGGTGAAGGCCACGCTGATGTTGCCGCTGCCGTTCGGCGTGCCGATCGCCGTGGTGGTGTAGACGAAGCCATCACCGCGCGTGAGGCTGGCGCCGGAAGCGACGCTGCTGCCGGTGCCGCCGGTGGTCGACCAGGTACCGGAGGCATAGGACGCCGGCAGGGCTGTGATGTTCTTCAGCGCTGCCCAGGCGAGCATCCGTTCCGCCGTCGCGCCCCAGGGCGTCGCCTCATTGGCGATCCGGTCGAGGAAGGCATAGTGCAGCGCGGCGATGCCGGCCTGCGCCCAGGCCAGGCACCACAACACCGCCACCGGCAGCAGGTTGCCGGCCTGGGTCTGCATGTCGGCCCAGATTTGATTGCGCAGCTGGGTCAGGGTCGGGCGGGGGAATGGCATTGGCAGCCGTCACGCGGGTTGCGCGATGGCGTCGGCCGGCACGGCACAAGCCGCCTGCGCCCGCTGTGCCGCAACCACTTGTTGCTGAAGATCGTGGATCAACGGGGCGGAGACCTTGTAGGGCAGCTCCCCGAGCCCCGCCGCAACGATGTGCCACTGAGCCAGCGTGAACGCGGCGGGTATTTTCGGTTGTTCGTCCATAGGTTCACCTCACCAGCAAGGAATGTGTCGAACGGTCCCGTTTATTTCTACGGGAAGCCAGAACGCCGGGTTGCCGGCGGCGGGGGCGTTTGTCAGGGTGCCGGCTGACGATCCTGACCCGTTGACCGCCGCCGTGAAGTTGACCGCTCCGGTTGAGGGACTGTTGATGTTTACGATGCCACTAAATGCTGCGCTTCCGGTCACAGTCAGGCCGCCGCCTACACCAAGCGTGTTTGTAACGTAAACGATACCTGTTCCTTGAGGGGCAAGGTTCAATTGAATGTTCGCGTCGGTGCCTGCCGTCCCAAATGTCACTCCAGCGCCCGCGACACTCGGGATCAGAACAGGAAAGTTCACCGAGGCCCACACGTTGTTAACCTGCAAGGAGGCGTGCCCGGCGTTGTTCACCAGCGAGGTATTGCCGTCGAAAAACTGCAGGCTGGCGCCGTCGGACGCATAAGTGACCGACGAGGCGATGAACGGGCCGGCAGCATCCGAGGCATCATGCCACTGCAGCATGCTCCCCTTCGGCATCCGCATCGCGAAACCAAATCCGGCATAGTTCGTCAGCGCGCCGGCGGCGATCATAATACCGGTCTGGAAGTGGGCGCCGTTCGCCGCGATCCCGAGCGCGAAATTCGCGTCCGTAACGCCTGCATGTTCGCCTCCGGAGGCGAGCCACAAAGCGGAGGGGGCGCCGTACAGCAATGGAGAACCCGGCGTGGTAGCAGTCGCCGCGGCGCCGAAATTTACCGCATCGATCTCGCGACCGAATGCGATACCTCCGGCACCGGCCAGGATCTGCGCCTCATCATATCCGGCATAGACAGAAAGCCGCCGGCCCGAGGTCGCGAAGATGTCGTCGTTGAACGCGAAACTGGCGTGGCCGATGGTGGTCTGGAGCGAACCATAGCTGCTCGAAAGGTCCGAGCCGCGTGACGCCGTTGTCAGCGCAATCTGGCCTTTTGCGGAAAGTATCGCCGAGGCCGCGCCTGTGACCGGCCAATTCAGGTTGAAGGACGCATCTCCGGTTAACCAGTCAGGGGTGGCGATTTTTGCCGCCAGCGCCGCCAGCGTGATCGACGTCAGGCTGCCGGTCGGGGTGACAACGTTGCTCGATACGTCGCCGCCGGCCGGCACGCCGGCGGCGAAAGCCGCATTGAGCGCCGCCGCGGTCAGCTTACTGAATGCTGAGAAGATCGGGAACGCCATGGGCATCAACCTATGATGTCTTCGTCGAGGGAACTGACGTCGAGCTCGAACAACGCGCCGGTCGATCCGGCATCAGGGACAGCGGAGCCGGCGAGCACGGCGTCCCAGGCCCAACCATAATTGAACTGCTTCACGGTGCCGTCTGGTTCGGTGACCGCGACGGCCAGCGCCAGCATGGCGCCCTGCCATTGGCCGGTGACCGTGACTGAGGCCGCGACGTTGTTGTCGATCAGCCATTGCAACGAGGCCTGCGCCGTGCCGATCGCCTGCGCGAGCGTCGCCGCGGACACCACGCCGCGTTCCAGTTGCCAGAGCTGCGAGCCGATCTCCGTGCCGCTGTAGGCGGTCGCCCACCAGCCGCGCGGGTCGCCGTCGGGCGGCACGACATCGGGCGCAGCGGCGGCGTCGGTGAACACCGACAGGATGATCGCGGTTTCGAGGTCGGTGCCGGTGGCGGACCAGTCCGCCGTGCCGGTGGCATTGTTCCACGCGAGGAAGATGTCGGGCATGGATCACACCAAGTGGTCGGTGAGGCCGGTCGAAATCGTGGCGCCGCCGGTCTCGATGTTCACAATCGGATGCTCGTGCGCGTCGTAGGCGGTGCGCAGCGCGCCCAGGTTGCCGTGCGCTCCGGCTTGGTCGCTGATGTTGCCGTCCACCATCAGGTCGCCGGTCATGGTCGTCATCGGCGACGTGATGGTGACACTGGTTGTCGCGGTGATGTTGACCACCGGCGCGATCACATCCACTTCGGTCACCGACAGCACCTCGATCTTGCCGCGCCGCAGCCAGACGTGGTCGCCCTGGTCGGTGTGCAGCGCCACTTCGCCTTCCGCCAGCGTGAGGTGATAGCGGCCGTCATTGGTGGCGATGGCGATGGTGACCGGCGATTGCTCGCCGCCGACCGTCGCCGTGATGGCGCGGCAGCCTGGATGCGGCCGGCTGGCGATGCCGTAATGCTGCACCAGCGGCACCGCGTCGGTCAGTTCCGGCGTGGATTGCAGCGCCTGCACGGTGCGCACCGCCGCGCCCTCCTGGGTCGCGCCGATGATGGCGAGGCGGAGGCCGAGCAGCGCGCGGCGGAAGCTCTGCATCAGGGCGCGGCCGCTGCTGGGGCGGCGGGGGCGATGGCCGTGTTCAGCGCGGCGTTCGGCAGCACCGGCGGCGGCGCCGGCACGAAGGCGGCGGGCGGCATGAGCGTGACCTCGGCCACCTTGCCGCGGGCGAGATCGGTCACGAACGCCACGTCGGCAATCAGCCAGGTGTCCGACACGCCCAGCGCCGGCAGATCGACCCGGGCGAGCTGGTTCGGCGTCCACAGCGTGCCGGCGGAATCGCGCCAGCTATCGCAGGTGACAGTGACCATGTTGCCGCGGCCGAACCGGCGCGCCGCCTCCCAATCGACCCGGCGCTGCGCGATGGCGGGCAGGTTCTGCCCCTGCTCGCTGACGACGAGCAGCACGCGGTTGCGCAGGCTGCCATTATATTGCTTCAGCGCCAGCGCGGCGGGATCGTATTGCGTGGCGGCGATATTGTCCGGCGTCATGCCAAGACCGGTGCCCGGCGGATCGATCTGCATCAGCGGATCAACCGACAGGTTCACGCAGATATATTCGCCATAACGCATGTCCATGGCGGACATGGCCGAGGCCGCCTGGACATTGACGCCCCGCTGAAAGCCGCTGGCGTGGTTCTGCGTGCCGACGCTGGTCAGCACGACGCGGCCGTTGGTGTCCTCGTAGCAGAGCAGGGCCGCGAACCGGCACATCTGTTCGATGATGTTCCACGGCGTATCGCTCAGCGACACGTTGAGCTGCGGAATGACATGACCGTCCGCCGCGAAGACGGAGCCGGAGGCCGGGTTGCCCTGATCGACCTGACTGACGGAGATGCCATAGCGCGCGGTGACGAGCTGGGCGATCTGCAGAATGGAGCGGTTGAGGAACTGGGAGTTGTCGGCGATCGCCGAGCAATCCACCAGGTCGGCGCAGCGGCCCCGCCCGACGGCGCGCAGTGCGGTGCCCTGCGGCGAGAACGACGGGATCATCCGGTCAGCGTAGCCGGTGATGACCGTGGTGCCGCCGACCGACACGACCACCGGGGCACCCGCCTGCGGCGGCACCGCGGCCTCTGGCTGGTTCGGGAATTTCGTCGTCAGCATCAGGTCGAAGGTCGGCGGGCAGGTTTCGATGCCGCGCTGGATGTGCACGCCCTGCCAGCCGCTCCATTTCTGGCCGGCAATCGTGAGGGTCACGGTATCGTCTGTCATGATTTGACCTGCGTCCAGGCGTGACGGGACTCCGCCCTTTGCGCTAGCCGGGTTGCCGGCAAGCGTTCGGACACTTGCGTTGGCGGAAGGCGCTTCGCTTTTCCGCCCTCCGGTTCGCCGGTCACGCTATATTCGCAGGCGCGCGCCCAAGGAGACCGCCCCATGAATGCCCTCGCGTTCGATACGCTGGCCTATGCGCGGCGGCTGGAAGTCGCCGGGTTCAGCCGCCAGCAGGCCGAGACGCTGGCCGAGGAGCAGGCCAAGCTCATCGATGAGCGGTTGGCGACGAAGGCCGATATCGAGGCGCTCCGGCTGGCGACGAAGGCCGATATCGAGGCGCTCCGGCTGGCGACGAAGACCGATATCGAGGCGCTCCGGCTGGCGACGAAGGCCGACATCGCTTCCGTCAAGGCCGACATAGAGGGCCTCAAGCTGGCGACGAATTCGAGCATTCGGGAAGCGGAACTTCGGCTTGAGGGCAAGGTCGAAGGGGTCAAGGCCGACATCCTGAAATGGATGGTGGGAACCATGGGCGTTCAGACCGTCGTCATCATCGGCGCCGTGGTCGCCCTGGTTCGCGCCGTGGCGCACTGACCGAAGCCGCCCTTGATGCGAAGCGCCGGCCCGATGCGTGACGCTCCGACGGATTGCCGGGGGCGCCTTGACCTCGCCGAGATGGTGGCGCGGATCGAGCGGCAGCAGGAAGAAACCCGTAAGTCTATCGCCCGGCAGCGTTGGCAGGCCGGCCTTGTCACCGCCGGCGGCTTCGCCGCGCTGATTGGCGGGCTGCTGACCATCCTGGCGGCGCTGCACCCCTGACCTGCCGGCGGTCACGCCGCCAGCACCGTCATCGGCGTGGGCATCATGGCCGGATGCCAGGGCTGCACCCGGCGGATCAGTTCGTCGGACCTGGTGCCGTCGCGGTACAGCTTCTGCGCCCAGGCCAGGGACGGCAGGGGCACCCAGGAGGTGACGGTGCGCAGCGGGGCCAGGGAGGCGCCGCGGGTGGTCAGGTCGGCCACCACGGCGGCGCGTAACTCGCGCAGCGGCCCCAGCACCCGGTCGTCGCCGGTGTCGCCGGCGAAGGTGATCTCGGCGTCGATCGCCGCGGTCACCTGGGCCAGCAGCGCCATCGCATCGTCGTAGCTGGCGGGCGTCGTGGCGGCCTCGGCGGTGGCCAGGGCAGCCAGGGCGGCGCGGCGGAACAGGGCGGCGCAGGCAACGGCAACCGCCGCCTGCGCCAGGCCGATGGCATCGCCGGCGGTCACCAGCGACGGCTGCACCGCGGTCAGCGGCAGCAGCAGGCGCACCTGGTCGGCCGGGTCGGTCGCCGCCGCGGCAACCGCGCCCGGCAGGGCGGCGACGGCAGTCTGGATGGCGGTGGGGACACCCCCCTCGGCCGCCGCGGTCGCGGTGGCGGCGCCGGCCACGACGGCGGCGCGCGCAGCCGCCGCCTGATCGCTGGTCACCACAGTGCCGGATTGGGTGGCGTAGGAGCCGAACACGCTGCCGATGCTGGTGACGCCGCCGGCGATCGCGCCCGCGTCGGCGGCGAGCGACAGCGGCAGCGTCACCAGGGCGCCGATCACCGCCGGGGCGGCGGTGACGATGCCGAGCGCCACCCCGGCCACGCCCAGCGCGGCGCCGAACGAGGTGCCGGCGGCGTTGAACACGTTCAGGCTGCCGAGATTGACGCCGCCGATGGTGTCGGCCGAGGCGGAGGGGAAGACCGGATCGGCGCTTTCGCAGAACTCGAAGTCGAGGTCGAAGCCGTTGACGAACTCGCGCGACTGGCGGCTGGTGAAGCCGACCACCACGCCGGTGAAGATGCCCAGGGACGGGTGGGTCAGCGTGCCGGTGCCGGCGGTGTTCACCGCCAGCACCAGGGCGGCATGCTGCACCGCGGCCAGCGGGCCGGCCAGGAAGCCGCGGAAGGCGAACTGCTTCAGGCCCGACCCCAGATCCTCGATCCAGACGGTGTCCTTGTAAGGGTATTCGTGCAGCGCGGTGCGCCGGCCGAATTTGTTGCGGACCTCATAGACGCCGAATATCTGGCCGCGCCAGGAGGCCGGCAGGATAGTGCCCAGGGTGCCGCTCACCGCCCAACCCCCGCATGATCGACCCGCGGGGCGCCGACCGTGGCGGCACCGCTGGCGCTGGCCGTGGCCGTGGTGCCGGCGGGGGCGCCGGCGATGGTCACGGCGACGTCAACCTTGCCGATCCGCTCGTCCCAGCGCCCCGCCGTGCCGGCGCGGCGATTGGACTCGCCCCACACGTCGCCGGGCCGTTCATAGAAGCGGGAAATGATGCCGGCGGCCTGCTGGGGCGTATGGGTCCAGTCGAGCAAATGGCCGGCCTCCCGGTTCTGCCGGTCCTGACCCTGGTGCAGTTCGTAGTCGATGAAGTCGAGCTGCTCCTCGCGGGTCGATTGGCGGATGTCGTGGCCAGCCCATCTGGCGAACACTGCCTGCCGGTCCGGATGCCACTGCGCGATGCCGTAAGCCTTGCCGCCGTCGTCGACCCGCGTGGGATTGAACTCGGATTCGCGGTCGAGGTTGGCGACCAGCCCGACCGCCTGTTCCCGGGTCCAGTGATGCGCGCCCACCATGCGGTTGACGATGCCGCGCGCCACGTCCTCCTGGCCGCCGGAAATGCCGCCCCACCAGTCGCCGAGCCGCTGGCCGATGGTGCGGCCGGGCGGCGCGCCGCCGCCCTGCATGCGGGCGATGGCGTCGTTGTCGTCGGAGAGTGCGCGCGCCGTCGCGTCGCCGCCGACATCGCCGAGCATGTCGGACTCGTCCATGTGCACCAGCGATTTCAGCACCCGCCAGGCGAGGTTCGGCAGGTCGGCGCCACCGAAGATGACATTGAACCAGGCGGGCGGCTGCCACCCATCGACGAGCTTCGTCATTCCCTCGATGCCGTGCGAGACCTCATCCATCAGGCCGGTCAGGCCACCGGCGACGAATTTCGCCAGCACCGAATTGCCGAGCCCCTCGGCGGCCAGCGCCAGTTCGGTCTGCGCGCGCACATATTCGATCGCCGCCGCCGTCTTGCCCTGGTTGTCGCCGCCGGCTTCCTTCGCCTTCTTCAGGTATTCGTCGATCTTGCCCGGCCCGGCATCGATCAACTTCAGGATGTCGTCGGCGCCGCGGCCGAAGAACTGCTCGGCGATGCGGAAACGCGCGGTCGGGTCCTGCACCCGCCGCAGCCCGGCGGCCAGCTTTGGCAGCATGTTCTCGGCCGTTTCGCTGCCCTTGACGATGCCGTCGATGCCGATGCCGAAGCGATCGAGGAAGCCCAGGACATCGCCGCCCCGGCCGCCGCGGATGTCGAATATCTTGTCCTTCAGCGCCACCATGCCGCCCGCAGCACCTTCGGCCGAGCCGCCGGCCAGTCGCACCGCCCCTTCCATCTGCGCCAGCGCCCCGGCGGTCATGCCGGCACGCCGCGCCGTGACGCCCAGTTCCTGCGTGTATTCCGCCCATTTCGATGTTGCGGACACAATGCCGGCAATGCTGGCGGCGGCCCCCAGGGCGCCCATCGCGGGCGACAGGGCGCTGAGGCCGCGCAGCGCCGCGGTCAGGCCGGAGGCCTGACCAAGCCCCTTCAGCGCCTCGGTGGTCCTGGTGATCGGCGCGCGGAGGTTGGTCAGTTCCCGGTTGACCGCACGGATCGGCGCCGTGGCACGGTCGGTCGCCGAGATGACCAGGCTGTAGCCCGTCGCTGCCATGGGAACCCTTTGCCGCGGGCGATGCCGCCGGGCGTGCTATATGCTTAGGCGGCGTCTGAAGGAGGCTGTGCCGTGAGCACGATGCAGAGCGAGGTTTTCGAGGCGTTCCGGGCGATCGACGTTCCGGAAGAAAAGGCGCTGAAAGCGGCCGAAGCGCTGAGCCGGCGGGATGCCGATGTCGCCTCACTCAAGACCGACACCAGCGTGCTCAAGTGGATGATGGGCTTCGTGCTGGCGTTTCAGGTGGCGATCTTCGCCAAGCTGTTCATTCACTGAGCGGGCGGGCGCTGTGCAGATCATCACCGCCCCGGGCGGCGAGTGGCTGGACGGCCACGATGCCGAGGCAGCGGCGCGCGATGTGCGCGAGGGCCGCATGGAGGCACTGACCGATGCCGAGGTTGATGCCTTCCTCGCCGAACCGTCGCCGCTCGCGTTCTGGCGCAAGCGGCGGGGGTTGACGCAGGCCGCGCTGGCCGAGGCTGCCGAGACGTCGCAAGGCTATCTCGCCCAGATCGAGGCGGGCCGACGCACCGGTACCGTCGATCTGCATGGAAGGCTGGCCCGGGCGCTGCGGGTGCGGATCGAGGATCTGGTGCCGGAGCCGCCCTCCGCTTAGTCATCCCCTCGCCGCTTCAGCCGTTCGGCCCGTGCGACCCACCACATCACCAGATGCCACGGCATCTGCAGCGCATCGAGCGGCCCCCAGCCGAACCGCGCCGTCAGCGCCCCTATGATGTCTTCCCAGCCTGCGGGACGCCGATGGTAAAACCCAGGGCGTAGGCCGCCGCCCGGCTGAACACGCTGACGGGCACGCGTTCGATGATGGCGCGCGGCTGGCCGGCGGCGAGCGACACCAGCAGGACCACCGACTCCATGGTTCCCCCGCCGGCGCGCTGGAATCTTACGATGTCCAGGCCGTTCGGTTCGTGCAGATCGAGCCGGTCCACCCACGTGGTGCCGATCTGGATGGTGGCCGGCAGCGGCAGGGTGAGGGTGTCGGGCAGGTCGGCGTCGGTGGCGACACCGTCGGGCAGCAGCGATGCTTCCCGGATGCGTTCGAACAGGTGCAGCGACGGTTCCATCAGGGCCAGCGCCTGGCGGAACACGCGGGCCGGGATGGCGGCGGCCAGCGCCTCGAACTGCTCTGGCACGCCGAGCACATCGGCGAGCAGCGCCGCGTCGGCATCGGCCTGGGGGCGCTTGCCGGCGCGGAGCAGCTCGCCCGCGTTCGGCTCGCGCAGCGCCAGGACCTCTAACCGGCGGCCGGCGATCTCGACCGGTGCGGCCAGCCTGATGGTCCAGTCCGGCATCACGACGAACTCACCCCGGTCTCGGTCAGCGCCGGGCCTTCGAAGGTGATCTCGGCCCGGCCTTCGGCGGCGTTGACCTCGACCGCCTCGGTCGTCCACATGCCAGACCCGGACACGGTTTTGCCGTTGGCGGCGCCGACCACGACGGTGGAATTGGTCAGGCCGTTGAACAGCGACATCGCGAAGCCGGCGCTGTCCAGGATCGTGACCTTGATCATGCCGGGCGCCAGCGATTCCTTGTAGCCGGCGGCGCCGCTGTTCAGACTCGAGATGGTCTCGCGCTTCACCCGGCCGGTTCTGTATGTGCACTCGGCGACGTTGTAGGCGGTGCCGTCGATCGTCAGCGTGGTGACGCCGGCGAGGCGCTTGGTGGTGTTGGCCATGTTCCCTGCTCCCGCTTACGACGAAACGAACTGGACGAGCACGGCGATGATGTCCAACTGGTTGGTCAGATCGTCCGGCGCGAGGATTTCGACCAGCCCGTTGCCGGCGTTGTTGACAACGACGTTGTTGGCGAAGGTGTCGGCGTTCTGCACCAGGCCGCGCACGTTCTGCAGCCAGTATTGGTAGGCCACCACGGCAGCCTGGATGGTGGCGGCGTTCACCCGGGTGCTGCCCTCCGGGATCTGCACGGTGTTGGACACCAGCGCCTTGCGGCCGAACTGGGTTTGCAGGAAAGCGCGCCGCAGCCGCAGCACCTGCGCCAGCGTGAACATGCGCTCGACATTGAGGTAGCTGTTATCCGCCGCGCCGGCGGCGTTGGTCTGGTAGGTCGTGATGACCTTCAGCGGCGAGACAGAACCGTCCGGATTGACCGTGAACACCGAGCCGCCGGTGTAGAGCAGCTGGTTTTGCTGCTGCCAGGTGAACTGGTCGGCGATCGCCGGCGGGCTGACATACAGCGGCACCTGGCGGAACGGCACCACGCAGTTATCGCCCTGCAGCGCCTGCCCGGCGGCCCCGGCCAGGGCGGCGGCCCAGAGCCAGTAGGGCGTCAGGCTGGACGCCGCGAACGGCATCACCGTCAGGTTCGGGTCGTTCAGCGCCGACAGGAAGGTGATGGCGGCGCCATAGGTGCCGCGGAACCCGGCGAAGGCGTGGCCGTAGATCATGCTGGTGGGCGACCAGCGGCCGGTGGTGAAGTTCAGGAAGGCCGTCAGCGCCGCCGTCGAGACGCTGTCGATGTAGGGCATCGCGATGAAGTCGAACGGCTGGGCGCCGAGGTTGAGCAGCGGCGTGGTCAGGCTGGGGTTGGTGGCGCCGCCGGCCATGGCGGTGATGGCGACGGTGATGCCGGCCGGGATCGATTGCCCGGCGGCGGCGCCGAGCGGTGCCACCGCGAGCACGATATCGTTCGGCGCGGCGCCCTTGTTCTTCGCGGTCACGGTCACGGTCGCCGACGCAACGGCCGCGGTCACCGGCAGATACACATTCGCGTTGATCGCGGCGGCGACCGCGGTGGCGAGCTGCGCCGCGGTCATGCCGGACGTCACGCCGACCGAGGTCAGATCATCGCCGACATAGACCGGCAGCGTGCCGGCCGCGGTTGCGGTGCCGGAAAAGACCATCGTGCCGGTCGCCGCCGACGCGCTGGGATCGTCCGCCAGCGGCAGCAGCCAGACCGGCGAATACGGGTCGTGCTTGCGGTAGCGCGCCAGCATCTTGGCCAGCATGGAGCCCTGCCCGGCCTTGCTGGCGGTGTCGTTGATGCCAAGCGACAGCACCGGAACGCCCGACACGAGAGTGCCGGTGGCGAGCTGCTGGCCGATGATCAGCGCGGTCTGCAGAATGCCGCCGGTATTCGCGTGGCTGGGATCGACCTCCTCGAACACGCCGGGGACGCGGTTGGTGACCGAATAGTTGGTGAAGTTGATAGTGCCCGACATGGCTCAGGTCCCCTGCGCCGGGTGAAGCGCTGCTTCGGCCGCGGCGACGACATCGCCGTCGCGCAGGGCGCGCTGCCAGTAGGGGTCGGCGGCGGGCACGTCGCGCCCGTCGGCGGGCAGGATATCGTGGCGCTGCGGATCAGGAATCCGCAGCCCGGGCGCGGGTTTCACGAACATGGGTTACCTCAGGACTGCGGGAGGGTGACGTCGATCTGCGCAACCGGCGTGCCGGTCGGCTGCGTGCTGGTGGCGTCGATGCCGGTGAGCGCGGTGTCTGGATATTGCCAGCCATCGGCGTCGGTAATCATCGTCTCCAGGGTGAAGTCGAACTGGTAGAATAGGCGCGCGCGGTCGAAATCCAGCATCGAGCCACCGGCATAGGCCATGCCGCGGGCGGCGTTCGCGCCGGCCGGCTTCCAGTTCAGCAGGGCGGCGAAGATTTGCGTGCGAGCGGGGCTGAGATCGCCGGCGGGGGTCTGGCCGCGGCGGTCGATGGTGGCCCAATTGACCACCACGCCGATGCGCTCGGTGACAGTCTGGCGCAGGCCGTTCAGCGCGTCATTGTCGCCGGCATCGTCATCGAGCGGAATCACGTAGGCTGCCGGCGTTGCCAGCCAGGCGGAGCCGGTGGCGATGCCGGTGGCGTAGTCGGCCGCACCCGCCACCCGGGGACCCAACAGCGGGCAGTTGGCGCGCAGCTGGGTGATCACATCGTCGATGTTCACGGCTTCACCCGCACGAACTGAATACCCTCATCGACCGCCGCGCGGACCCGCTTGTCGATCGAGGCGCGGCGTTCATCCATCGCTGTGGACAGGAAGGGGCGCTTTGCCAGCACACGCTGCGAGCCCGGAGCGCCGCGCTTGCTGCGGAATTTGCGGCCGGGGCCGCCGCCGCGCGCGCCGCCTTCCAGCATCACGGCGTAGAAGGCGCTGAAGCGGATGGCGACGCCCTCGCCGGACCTGAAGGGGCGGACCTTACCCGACCGTTTCAGCGTGCCGGTGACGCTGCCCGGCGCCTGGCCGGGTGCCGAGGCGGTAATCTTGCCGGGCCGGTAGGGGCCGCGGAACCCGCCGGCCGTGCCGCCGCCGCCGCGATAGGTGCGCCCGCCGCCGCCCTTCTTGATCTTCGCGCGGGCAACCGCGAGCACTTCGGCGCCGGCCTTTTGCAGAGTGAGCCGCAGCACCTTCTTGTTGTCAGTCAGCATCGCCGCGGCGGTGACGCGGACCGACAGGTTGATCATCCCCACGACGCGCCCTCCAGCTCGGCTTCGATGACGCTGAACCGCTTGCGCCCGTCGCGATCCATCACCCGGCGCACGCGGTAGATTTCCTGGCGGGGCGGGCCGTCCGGCACCGCGGTGTTGCGGATGAGCACATGCCGGTTGTCCAGGTAATCGAGGAACCGCAGCGTGATCCGGTGGGTGATCGGCGCATCGACCTGCACCCCGGACCAGAACGTCACCGGTCCGATTGGCTGGATGTCGCAGCGCACCGTCGCGATCAGCAGCGGGGTTTCGGCGATGCCGGTGGTGGCGTCGGGCTGCTGCTCGCGGCGGCACACGTCCACCTGCCAGCGCAGTCGGCCGACCGGGAAATCCTCACGCAACGAACATCATCCGGTAGGGATCGAGCAGCCATTCCGCCGCCTTCGGCAGCTCGCCGTCCGAATCTCCGCGATGCTCGTAGAGGAACCCGGTGGTCAGCAGGATGGCGTGAATGATGGGCTGGGGAACCGCCGTCGCGACGGCGCCGTA
This sequence comes from uncultured Acetobacteraceae bacterium, assembly GCA_903918195.1. Classification (GTDB taxonomy): domain Bacteria; phylum Pseudomonadota; class Alphaproteobacteria; order Acetobacterales; family Acetobacteraceae; genus Rhodovastum. Next base: position 22,396 of record CAIXDS010000157.1, read on the forward strand.
GCCGGCCACGAAGGTGATCTGCACATTCTCGAGCGCGGTGTTGCGGACCAGGGCGCCGCCGGAAAGCGGCGTGTCGGCGCCGATCGCCAGCCGGGCGGGCGCGTGCAGCAGGTCGGTCCTATAGCCCAGCAGCTCGGCCGGCGGCACGACCGGCAACGCGGCGGCCGGAACCGCGGTCGTGTTGCCCAGCACGTCCAGCACGGTGACCGAGGCGATGGATTGCACCGGCGCCCGCGGCAGCTCCAGAACGCCGCGCAGGCGGCTGCGCTCCGGGTGGAGGCGGCCTTGCGGCGTGACGACCCAGAGCAGCGTCTGGGTTATCAGCGCGCGGCTAAGATATGCCTCCGCCATGGTCCGGGCGGCGGTGATGTAAACCTGGATCAGGCTGTCGTCGGCATTGCTGTCGATCCGGCAATGCTGGCGGGCCAGGTCGAGCGAGACCGGCTCGATCGCCGGTGGGGACACAACCTGCACCGTTGACAGCATTGCCGCGCTCCTGCGCCTGCGGAATGTCGCGCCGCTCGCGCGTGAGGTAGCTGGACCGGTCCATCAGAAGATTTCCGGCCGGCCGATAAGCGTGACCGTCGCCCCGGCGGTCTGCGCCACAGGCGAGGCCGCGGTGCCGCTGCGGATTTTCACCGCATTGATGCCGCGCCATTGGTAGGACGCGTGCGTGTTGAAGATGATGAACGAACCGGCGGGCGGGCTGACGACGGTCACCTCGGCGCCGGTATCGTCGTACAGCTCGCACCAGGTGGTGCCGCCGTCCGGCGAGACCTGGAACGTCAGCGATGCCGCCGTCCACACCGCGGGCATCTGAATGCCGGCCAGCGTGTCGGCGCCGAGCATGACGCCGCCGGCGACCGGCGATCCGACCACGCCCGCGCCGCCGGGCGAGAACGTGTAGAACGATGACAGGCTCTGTCCGGCGGCAATGACGCCGCCGAACACATCAAGGATAAGTGGCAGCGCCATCAGACGCGATCCGCTGCCACAGCCATGGTATCGAGATCGAGCGTCGCCACGCCCGTGCCCGCTGGTTTGTAAACAGACCCATAGAGCTGCAGGATCGAGTTCGGGTTGACTGCCGCGAAGGAGATCGAATTGACCGCGTTGACCCGCACGCCATCGATGTAAAACGCCACGTCGGTCAGCGTGCGCGCGTCGATGCGGAACAGGTGGTAGGCGCCGGCGACCAGAGTCACGCCCGAGGCGATCGAGAACGTGTTCACCCCGTCCTTGGACTGGCAGTTGATTGCACCGCTGCCGTTGGCCTGAAACCGGAGATAATAGCTGTTATTGTCTGGGCCGCTGATCCAGGTGCTTTGCAGGCCGAACACCGCCTCGACGCCGGCGGCGCTCGGCAGCACCGCAAGCGCCGTGCGGGCCTCGAAGACCAGGTTCTTCGTCACGTCATAGGTGAGCTGGTCGTTCGCATAGAGCGTCGCCTCCTCGGCCTCGGACGTTGCGGCCAGTGTCAGCGCCACGACGCCGCCAGCGCCATTCGAAACAATCGCCACGGTCGGGGGCGCCGCGCCGACGATTTTCTTGACCCAGGCATAGCCGGCCACGGGCGAGCCGGCCGCCGGGATGCCGGCGGTGTGACCGGCGCCGACGAAGTCGTCCTCGAAAATAAGCGGCTGCATGCGCAGGATGCCCTCCTGCGTGTTGGCATCGATGATGGCGCGCAGATTGCCGTTCGCATCCAGGATCGTGCCGGGAATGGTCGTCATGACAGTCTCCAAAACTGGAACGAGCGGGACGGCTCGCGCCGCCCGCGCCGGAAGATTAGACGAGCGCCGTCGGCGGGTTCAGACCCGCGTTGCGCAGCGGCGTCAGGATCAGCAGCGCGCTGGTGATGTTGGCCACGTTGCTGGCGCTGGTCTGGATCGCGAGGTGGTTGAACGGCTGCGGGACGCTGGATGCATTCAGCGTGCCGCTGTTCAGGTCCATCGACTCGATCGGATCGATTTCGAAGATCACGACCTTGTTGTTCGTGCCGGCATCGGTCTGGTACGACGCGGCTGCCGCGGCGATGGTCAGCAGGTCCGTCGCCGAGACGTTGGCGTTGTAGACGATCGCCGCCGCGGCGGTCAGCGCCTTGCTGTTGGTGCCGGACGTGTCCTGCGCCTGCAGCGGGGTGAGCGTGACCTGGGCCGCGTTGCCCTGGGTGATGGTGGCGACGATGAACGCCTTGTGCGCGTTGGCCAGCGACACGTACTGCGAGGTGCGCCCGGCGGCGTCGGCCGCCGGGTTCAGCAGGGAGATGACCTGGGCATTCTCCCAGAGTCGGAAATTGCGAGCCATGCTCTATCTCCTTATCGCTGCGCCAGCACGATGAAGGGCGACTTCGTTTGCGGCGTCGCGCTGCTGGTCTGATACGGAGTCAGCGGCGCCCGCCAGATCGACTGACCGTCCACGCGATACGTGACGCGGAAGGCCATTTCGTCCGTCAGGAAGCGCACATGCACCGACGATGCCTGCTGCACCTCGTTCTTGTCCGCGAGGACGAACTGCGACAGGTCAGCCAGCACGATGTCGCCCGGGGTGCCAAGCGGCGCCGCATATTCCACCGGGATGATCGGCCGGCCGAACAGGGTGGCGTAGGGCGCAGCCGAGATGCCGCCGGCCGGCAGGAACACCGGTACGCCGGCGGTGCCGATGGTCTGGTTCACCGCATACAACTGCGGCTCGATTTCCTGGTTGATGAACCAGACGCTGTTCAGCCGCGACCGCGCCCACATGCGCGCCCACATCTTGAGCAGGTTCTGGTACAGGATCGTCTGCGTCGCCTGGCCGGTTTCCTTCGGCACGGTGATCAACGCCGGGCTGTTGAGGAAGCCCTGCGGCTGGCCGGCGCCGCTGCCGCGGAAGATGCTGTCCTCGACCATGAACATAAGTTCCTGGGCGAACGCTTCATTTGCGATGCCGGTCAGCACGCCCGCATCGGCGAGCAGTTCGTCGGTCACATACCAGACCGCCATAATCTTTTTCAGATCGAGTTCGATCAGGCGGAACTTCGGCTTGGTCGCGTTGGCCGCGTCGCCTTCACCCACCCAATAGGCCTGCACGCCACCCCAGCGGCTGCCGGTGGCGCGGCTGGTTTCGTCGATGCCGGGGATCTTGATGCCGTTGGCGTTGGTGGTGATGCCGAGTTTGAACACGCGCTGCGCGACCTCGCCGAGCGTGTAGACCCGCTGCAGGATCGTGCTGGCGAAGTCCACCTGCACCGGGAAGCCGCCGCCGCTCGGGTCGGTTTCCCCCAGGCCTGCCGGAGCGCGCAGCCGGGCATCGGTGACGCCGTGCGTGTAGTGCCGGGCGATGGAGCGCAACTGGTCGCCGAGGCTGGCGAACTTGTTCGGGTCTGCACCGTCGCCGCCAGTGCCGCCACCGGAACCGGCCGGCCGAGCGATCGCGGCCGCGCGCCGCTGGGCGGCTTCGAGGTCGGTGATCTTCGCCTCGATCTCTTCGACTTCCTTTTCTTTCGCCTTGAAGGCTTTCCGGTCGCCGGACAGGGCGAGCGGCTCCAATTCGTCAACCGCCGTGCCCAGGGCCTGGCGGAGCGCGAGCAGCGTGCTCATGGGATTGTGGCTCCGTTGAAACGCGCGGCCGAAGGGCCGGGCGGGCGCGCCTTGCGGCGCGGAGGATCAGACGCCGTGACGGCGACGGATGGCGGCGGCGCGGCGCACCAGCGCGGCCTTGTCGGCGTCGGCGTCCGGGCTGGCCGGCTCGCCGTCAGGCTCGTTCGGGGTTTCGTCGATGGCGTCCTTGATGTCGTCGAGCAGGTCCATCGCCTTGTCGTGCTGCGCGTCGCCCTCGGCGTAGAAGTCTTCCGCCGCCTTCAGGTGGGCATGCGCGGCGCGGAAGGATTTCTCCTGCTCCGGGGCCAGCAGCGGCTCGGCGTCGCCGGGTTCATCGCTGGTGGGGTCACGACGTCGCGGCGTGACGCCGGCCTTGAGGGCGCGACGCACTTCAGCGCGCACTTCAGCGCGCACTTCCCGCCGGACAGTGGCAACCATCCTCTTGTTCTCCTCTTCGTCACCGGCACCATCGCCGGTGACCGCGTGAACGCTGCATTCCGCGGGGTTTTTCAGACCGCAGTCCTGCTCGGCCGGCCGGCCGCAGGTCGCCACCAGGGCGCCCCCGGCGGCCGGATCGGTTTCGCCGAGGCCGTCCGGGGCGCGGCCGGTGCGGCGCGGCGCGGTGGCGGATTTGGGGCGGCGGGCGGCGGGCGGCTTCGCGGCTTTACGCAACTGCTCCAGCTCGGCGCGCGGGACGATGATCTTGCCGCCGCCGTCGAGCGTGCGCTCAGCCCATTCCATCAGCGGCTTGGTGTCGATGCCCTTCGAGCGCGCGGTGGCCAGCGCGTTGGCGTTGGCCGGCACCGGCACCACGCTGATTTCCAGCAGCTCCTGCAGCTTGAAATCGAGGCCCCATGGACGGTTTTCCTCATCCTCGGCCCACTCGTATTCAAGCGGCAGGAAGCCGACCGACACGGCGTTGATGAAGCGGCCGAGCACCAGGCGGTAGATCGTGTCAGCAAAGGCGTAGGTTTCCGGCTCGGCGAACTCGATATCGCCGGCCAGGCAGCCATCCTCGACGAACACGTTGCTGGCGCGGCCGATCGGCGGCTGCGAGGAATCGTGCGCCCAGAGCGCCACCGGGTTCTTCAGGAACGGTCCCACATCCCAGCCGGTCGGATCGATGGTGTCGCCCATGCGATCGACCGAGCCGTCGCTGAAGACGAAACGCACGCGGCGGCTGCCGTCGTCGTAGGCCTTCGGCTCGCCGGACAGGACGTGGAAAACGCCGCCCTCGGGCTTGCGCTTGGCGCGCACGGCCGCGCGGAAGGCGTCGATGCCGATCAGACCATCAGGCATGGGAAGGCCTCTTTTCGGCGCGCTGCGGCAAGACGTGTGCCAGCGCGATGTTTCGTCGGACGGGAAGGCCGGAATTAGTCGTAATTTGATTTCCGGCCTGCGGGCTACACGCCCGGCGCGGGATCGTCGCCGGGAAGGCGTTCGGCGTCGCCGTCGCCGCCGGCGCCCGGAACGCCGGTGGCATCGCTGCCGCCGCCGCCCTGGCTGCGCTCGGGCGGCTCCCAGCCGAGCGGGGCCATGTTGGTGGCCTGCAGCACGGCATCGCCGTTGGGGGCGCTGGGCAGCCCCTCGCCGCGGCGGGCCTCGTTCGGGCTCATCCAGGGACCGCCGACCGCCATGCGATAGGCGGTGAACCGCGTCTGGATGTCGGCTTTCAGGAAGTGGCTGTAATCCCAATCAACGAACAACTCGTCGCCGTCGATCTGGAAGAACTTTTCGAGCTTCGCTTTCCAGCGCTCGCAATAGGAGGAGATGACGCTGTTCAGATAGTCCTGGTCCTGCTGGACCATGGACGGGCCGTTGCCGGCGTCCTCGACCCCCAACTTGTAGGGCGGCACGCGGAAGATTCGGGCGATGTCGCGCAGCTGGAACGCCCGGCTGGCCATGAATTCGGCGTCCACCATGGACATGCCGAGAGGCTGCCATTTTACGCCGTCGTCGAGCACGGCGGCGGCGCCCGCATTGCGCGGGCCGCCTTTCAGCTTCGCCCATTCGGCGACGAGCGCTTCCTTGGCTTCCTTCGTTAGCTTCTTCTCCATGCTCAGTATGCCGCTGGGCCGCGCGCCCGCGCCGGCGAATCGCGCCTGGTGCTGCTCGAGTCCCATCGCCAGGCCGACCGACTCGCGGGCGAGCGTGATGCGCGAGGAACCCAGCAGCGAGTTATATTGACTGAGCCAGCGCAGGTGCAGCACGTCTTCCTGCGGCACCAGGATCGGCTGCGAGGCCAGCACGGCCATGTCGTGCAGGCCGTTGCGGGTGACGCTGTAGAACCATTCGCCGCCGGGCGATTCGTAGAGGCAGACGCGGTCGGGGTGCACCGGCACCAGGTATTGCGGCTGGCCGCGGCCATCGCGCACCGCGACCGCATAGGCATTGCCGCGCAGCACCAGCGCGGACTGCATCATTTCCTTGAACTCGAAGCCGGTCTGCCAGTCGTTCGGGTTGCGCAGCAGCCCGTGCAGATAGTGATCGCGCGCCGGGGCCTTGCCGCCCGTGGCGGTCGGCCGGTACAGGCCGAGCGGAATTTTCGCCAGATCCTCCGACAGGATCGCCACGCACGCCATGACGGCACCGTGCTGCATGGCCGTGAAGGCGTTGACCGGGATGCCGGCGTCGGACTCCCCGTATTCGCTCCAGGCGCCCCAGAGTTCCGAGCCGACGGCATTGTCCGACTTGCCGCGGAAGAAGCCGGCGACGCGGCTCAGGATACCCATCGTTATTCGCCCCTCGCCGTGCGGGCATCGTGGCAGCTGCTGCACAGCGCCATGACGTTGTCGGGATCAAGCCGGAGGTCGGGCCGGTCGCGCAGCTTGCGCACATGGTGCACGTCGGTGGCGGCGATGACCCGGTCGGAGGCCGCGCAGTCCTGGCAGAGCGGACGCTCGGCGAGGATGCCCCGGCGGAAGCGCTGCCATTGCCGGTCATACCCGCGGACCGCGGCGCTGTCCCGGGACGCGTCGTACACGCACCGGCCGGCCGGAGCATCCACATAGCGCGGCCGATGTTTCGGCGGACGGATGGGCACTACGCGTTGGTCATATCGACGAGCTTGACGGCGGCGCCGAGGGCGATGTGTTCGTAGGGGCTGTCGAGCAGCGCCACCAGCCTGCCGATAGCGCGTTGGCGCGGCGACGGTGCGGCCGGGGCCGGCGGGTCCGCGTCGAGCAGCTGCAGCAGCGGCGCGTCGGGCCCGGCCCCGGCCGGATCACCGCTGGCTGCCTCTTGGGCATCGGACAGGGCGCGGGGCCTCTTGCGGCCCGCGGTGGTGTCGCCGTCAGACATGCGAAGTCTCCTGCTAAGTCAGCCAGAATATGGACGGCGCTGGCGCCGGCGGCGCGACCAGGGCGCGCCCGACCGCCATGCACAGCGCAACGATCGGATCGATGCGCTCAATCGAGCGCTCTTTGTCGGGCTTCATGTTGCCCGCTGGGTCCGTGCGCACGGTGACATTCGACGCGCACCAGGTCGCCACCGGATCGTCCCCATGTTGCAGTTCCCGCCCGAGCAGCTTGCGCATCAGCTCGGCCGCCGCCGGTCCCATGGTCAGGAACCCCTGCGCGAACTCGACCATTTCGACGCCTTCATCCATCATGTTGCGGACGATTTCGCCGGCAAAGGTCCGGTCGAACGCGAGTGAGTTGATCTGATACCGCCGGGACAGGTCCAGGATTTCCGCTTCAATGAACTTGAAATCGGTCGTGTTGCCCTCGGTCGCGATCAGCTGACCCGCGTTCCGCCACAAATCATAGGGCGCCCGGTCGCGCCGCGCCCGCTCCAGGATGTCGTCTTCCGGGCACCAGTGCCGCCAGATCACCTTCCAGCGCTCGCCCTCGTCACGCGGCGGGAACAGCAGCGCGAGCGACGACAGATCGTTCACCCGCGCCAGGTCCAGCCCGCCATAGCACTCCCGCCCTTCGAGCTCCTGCGCGTCGAATGTCTCGCTGCCGGCCGCCCAGACATCCATGTCGATCCAGCGGACCAGCTGCTGCGTCCACTGATTGAGCCGCAGTCGCCGGATCGCGTTCTGCCGCGACGGCATCTGCTGTGCGAGCGCGACCTCGGCCCGCAGGTCCTCGATCTTGAGCAACGATCCGATCGAGGGGTTTGCTTTCCGCCAAGCCAGTTCGTCCTGCCAGTCGTCATCCTCGTCCACGGTCGAGATGTAGGCGAACCAGCGATCCGCGATCGCGGCCGGCACCGATCCTTCGAGCACCTTGGTGCTGAAATCCCAGTGCTGAAAGCAGACGGAATTCCGGTTCCAGCCCGCCGTCGTCGTCTCATAGACCAGCGGCTGCAGCCGTGCCCCGGTGCCGGTCTCCAGTTTCTCGATCACCTCGGCGTTCGGGTGTTCGTGCACCTCGTCGACCAGCGCGCAGAACACATTCAGCCCGTCCATCTTCGAGGCGTCGGCCGAGAGCGGCCGGAACCAGCTCGCCGTCGGGATCACGGCCAGGTTGTTGGTCGTCGAGCTGATCCGGCGGGCCAGGGCCGGCGACGCGGCGCGCATGCGCTCGGCCTCGGAGAAGACAATCCTAGCCTGGTCCCGCGTCGTCGCGGCGGAATAGACCTCCGCGCCGATTTCGCCTTCGTCGACCAGCATCTTCAGGCCGATCCCGGCTTCCAGTGTGCTCTTGCCGTTCTTGCGCGCCGTCGAGACGAACGCGTTGCGAAACCGTCGGATGTCCCCGGACAGCCAGCCGAACAGTGAGCCGATGACGAAGGCCTGCCAGCTCATCAGTTCGAAGGGCTGCCCCGCCATCGCGCCCTTGGAATGGCGCAGCACGGCCGGGAAAAACTCAATCGCCCGCGCGGCCAGCGCCAGGTCAAATCGCAGCCCGCGTTCGGCGCCGCTCTCCAGGTCCCGCAGATGCCGCTCGCAGGCCAGCCGCACCAGCCGGCCGGTGATCATCTCATTGCCGACCACCGCGCGGGCATACGCCGTGACCGGATCCTGCCGCGCTTTCGCCTTTCGCCTACGCGCGGCCACGCAGGAACTCCTCGCCGAAATCGAGCTGCCCCGGCGGAGCCTCCACGCGGATGCGCGACCGCGCTGCCGGCGACAGGCCGATCTGCTCAGACAGCTGCCGCATCTGCTCCAACGACCGGTTCGCAATCGTGAGGTAAGGGCTTTGCATCGGGTAATCGTTCGGCGTCTTGACCAGCCAGCCGGTCTGCTTGAGTTTTTCCTCCGCCTCGAACCAGCGCGCCCACAACTGGCAATAGGCGGTCACCAGCGCCCGATCGAGTTCCGAAATCAAACCCAGTTCCGCCATAACCGGCGTGAGGCGGTGCCACTCTCGCAGCGCCTCCCCCTCCAGGAGTTTCGGCGGCTCGGGAATCGCGATCGCCGGTTGCGGCTCCCCTTTGTTCAAAGGACGGCGGCCGGGATTCCCGGTGATCAGCTTCAGGACCGTCGGTTTCGGCTTGGCCCCCCTCATGCGGTTCCTGGCGGCTCGGCCTTGGTCAGGGCCTCACCCGCCAGCTCCGCCATCAGCCGCAGTGCAACCGCGGTGTTGCGCACGCCTTTCGCGGCCTTCACCGCCAGCAGCCCGGCAAAGAAGATATCGAAATCCGCATAGCATCCCACCATCCGGCGTTTCTCCGCCTTCTTTGAACCCGCGATCTTGTCGAGCCAGCCGGCAACCATTTCGGCGTCGCCTGGCAGGAATGAGAAGGTCAGTTCCTGATAGAAGGGCTTGTCGACTCGCAGCACGGACGTGTCGAGTTCGTCGATGTCGAAGGCGTCGTCCGTCAGGCCGCTATATTCTTTCCAGGCGAAATCGAGCTCATCATATAGTGACCGCAGAATGGCCGGATCATCCTGGCCGGTGACGGCGTTGTGACTGAGCTGCAGCCCGACGAACTGCTCGCGCGTCAGCGGCGAGATGACCTCGATGACATCGGCCTCCGCGATGCCTGCCTTGATCGCCGCCGAGACGCGGTGATTGCCCGAGATCACTTCGAGTTGCTCGCCCACCCGATGCACCAGCGGCGCGCTGGTGAGGCACCCATCCCGCCGGAGGTTCTCGACCAGCCGGGCGAACTGATCGCCCCGCATATAGCGGGCGTTCTTTTCAAGCAGCCTCAGTTCGCTCAGCTTCACCCGGATGACGCGTGTTTGCAGCGAAGCGCCGCCACCACTCGGCATAGATTTCGTCTGGGGTTTGTCGGCGGACTTTGCTGGCATAGTTGAGCATTCCAGGTTTGCGGCCGGTAAGGTCGTAGATGCCGCGATACTTCATGCTGACCGGCCGGTCGGTGAAGGCTGTCGTGTGGATGCAGTCGATCCGATGCACGAGGCGGATTTCGAGTTGCCTGATGACCAGTTCGCAGCTGGCCAGCATCGCGATCAACTTGGAGACGCGGCTTTTCGCCGAGAGGGTGAAATCCGACAGCAGGTAGACGGAATCGCCGCCGAACTTGTCGTTGCTCAGGATGAACCCGCCGGCGAGCTTCCCGTCCAGCATCACCAGGAAGTTGGCGATGCCGCTGACATGCGCGATCCCCTTGGCGAGATAGGCGTCCTTGAGGAAATTCATCTGCGCCGATGTGGCCTTGAGCAGCTCCACCTTGGCCGTCGGCCCCAGCTCGGCCGGATTGACCGGCTTGTACCCGAACGGCTCCACACGATGCATTGCCCGCCGCACCGAACTGCGGGACCGGTCGGCAAAGGTGAACACCGGCTTGTTGCTCTGGCCGCGATACACGGTGACCGGCTCGTGATGGTCGAGCGCGCGATCCGTCAGCACGCAATAATGCACACCCATCCGGTCGAGCTCGTCGAGCCAATCCTCGATCTTTGCCGGATCCCAGATCGCGTAACCCGGGCGCTCCCAGGTGGTGTTCTCGTCGAGGAACCGATAGAGGCGCTCATACCCGCCCTTATAGGTGGGCGGGAACGCCGCGACGCCGCCGCCGACCGCAGCCGCCCGCCTGGCCTGCTCGCGAAAGTCTCCGGCGAAGAAGCTGGCGATATCGAGTCCCTGCAGGAACTCGGCGAGCCGTTTGCGCGCCGACCCCAGGAACGTCGGGAATGCATCGCGGTAATGAGCGAAATGCTCCTGCGCATACTGATTGTCGGCCCGGTACTTCGCCATTTCCAGCGCGAGTTGCACAGCCGCAACGCGGGCGGCAAACGGCTCGCCGGCGAGTGCCTCCTCCATGAACGCCAGGCGTCCGGTGAAGGCGAGCGGAAACTCCGCCCCCGTGGCCAGCGTGCCGAGCGCGCAGCTCAGCAGCGACACATCATTCGAGTGCACCCGCACCGTGGGATGCACCGACTTCGCGGCCCGGTCAAACCGGAACGACCCCGAGCACCCGACGAAGACCTCCCCCCATTCCGTGAACGGCACCACCCGCGTGATCTGTTCAACCGCCGGCCGCGGCACCGCCCCAGTAAACATGGTATCCCCATAAGCTGGCCGTTATTTCTTCTGTTGCAGACGCGTTACGTGTGTTACCTTTTATAGTTGAGCAGTCAGTGCATGACTGCTCGAACAGATAGGACCTGCACATGATTAAGACCGCGTCATGGTTCACCCAATTGCCGGCCGATCATCAGCGGATCGGTATTTCGCGATCCGCACCGAGGCGGATGGAAGCTGGCTATCGGATGTTCAAAGCGCTCTGCCCGGGCGACTGGTTCGCTTCGGTGCCGCCCGAAGAATACTATCGCCGCTACCAGGCCGAAATCCTCGCCCGGCTCGATCCGAAAGCCGTTGCGGCCGAGCTGCACCGGCTGTCCGGCGCATTGACCCCCACCCTGCTGTGCTACGAGAAGCCGGGCGGTGGCGACTGGTGCCATCGCGCCATGGTCGCCGAATGGCTGAGCGAAGCGCTCGGCGAGGCGGTGCCGGAATTCGGTCACGAGGCGCTGCCGCAGGACCGGCATCCGCTCATGCCGGCCGGGCTGGCCAGGAAGCCCGCCGGCCTGCCGGCCATCGACCTCACCCCTTTCATCGGTCGCAGCGTGATGCTGGCGGGCGAGGAACACCGCGTCGTCGGCCCCGACCCCGCCAAGCCAGGCCGGGCGCTGGTGACCGTGGGTGAGCGCACCTTCTCGACCTGCGCGGACACGCTGGTGCGGCACTTCGCCTGAACTGGAGCGGCTACGGGAATCGAACCCGCCCGGCGTTGGGAACGCCAGTCCTCCAAAGGTCGCCGCAAATGTGAAGTAAATATGGGCGCGATTACTTCCGGTATTCGCGCCTTTTCTATGTTATCTGTCCGGTCATTATGTTCTAATGCCGCATCAAGTAAGAACAGGACCAGATGCGATGACGAAGTTCTTCGGCAACTCAGAAGCGGCCACTTTCCACGGCCTTGGCTGGGACGTGTGCGGCGACAGCGCTTACTTCCACTCCGAGGCGCTGCAGCTCGGCATCAACATTTGCGCCAATGGCGAGCTGTCCATTCAGTCCGCGGCCGACAGCGGCCGTTGGAAGTGGGTCCATCAATCGGCCCACGAGACCGCGCTCCTCGCGATCTGCGCGGCTTCCGACTGGTTCTACGCCAAGACGGGCTGGGAACTGCTCTCCCGGCGTCCGTGACCTCGGCGGCGCAGCCTCCGGGCTGCGCCCCTCCGCCTGGCACAATCCACACAGGAGCAGCGCAATGCGCGCAGCAAATTCGAACCTACCCCCCGCCGCGCCTGGCAGCTCGTTCTATCCGGTGATGGGCGAATGGCACGATGGCACGGCGCTGTTCGTCATCCGCGTTAGCTATGGCGGATATTACGTGTGCTGGAAGCCGGAGCGCCATCAAGACGCGCTCGCCGCCTTCAAGCGGCTGCGCATCCGTCCCCGGCACATGGAGCTCAGCAGCATCACCGACGGCGGTCAGAAATGGTCTGCCTCCGTCACATGGAAGGCCGGCGAGAAGCTCTATCCGCTGGCCGTCATTGAAGCGCTGCTCGACTGACTCCAGCGACGCCAGTTATCTAAAGATGCGCGATAGAACAAAAAGCGCGAATACTTCAATTATTAAGATTATTCATATTGCTATACTATAGCCAATATGTTCTTATGTTGTATCGAAATCATCTAGTTCGGAACAGCGGCAATGACCAAGTCCTCGAAGTCCCCCCGGCGCGCCCGTAAGTCCTACGAAGATCGCACCGGCATGAACGCGCGGGCCGCCAACATTCTGGTCAAGGCCATGTATGGCAAGCAGGCCGAATTCACCGTCGACGACGACGGCAACCATATTCGGGTCTGGCAGCCGTCCGAGAGCAGCTCCTATTCCAATGCCCAGCTGCGCAGCTGCCTGCAGAACCGGGTCGCGGTCGAAGCGGCCGAGCTGCTCGGCACGGTGCCCCCCTCCGCCATCAAGTATTGCGTGACCAAGGGCTGGCTGATTTCCCGCGGGACCCTCTACTTCGTCACCAGGAAGGCCTGCCTGGAGCTCGATCTTCCGGTTCGCTTCAAGGGCCTGCATGACGGCCGCAAGATTCCCTTCCTCGACGCCCCGGCGCGCAAGGCCTGAGCCATGGCCGCGCCCCGCCTTACCAAGACCCAGCAACTGCTCGGCCACATGCGCACCGGCCGTTGGGACCGTGCGCTGAGCCTGGCCAAGACCTTCCGCCGGCTCGGCCACCACCGCGACACCATCCGCCTCGCGCATGAGTGCCGCGTCTGGCCCGAGTTCTACCGGTCCCTTGGCAGGGACCCGGAAGCCGCCGTCGCCGCCGGCATCGCGGCGCTCATCCAACTCTATCCGAAGGAGACTCAGCTGTGAGTATCACCGCCGAATACGGGCCGGAGATCGGCCATTTCCTGACCGAACGCGGGGCTCTGTACAGCATCCGCGCGACCGGCGTGACGCTGATGAAGACCATCACCACGTCCGACTGGGTCGTGGCTCTGCGCAAAAAGCCGGAGGTTCCGCTGGCGACCTGGCTCAGCAACAAACGCAAGGCCATCGCCGCCCTGCCGGCCTGGCAGCTCGCCTGCGACCAGCTGCCGTCGATGGAGGAGCTGCAGGAGTGGGCCGCCGACGGCATCTGCGAGACGCCCACCGGCGACCGCGTCGAACCCGACGGCCACGGCCCGGACGGCGCGCCGTCCTGGCTGCTGCTCCTCGGTTTCATCTGAGGCGCGCGGCAATGGCAAACGTGCGCAAGTTTCTCGACCTGTCCGTTGCCCACCTGAACCGGGCAATGCGCGACTACCTCAATGCCTGCGCCGAACCGTTCAGCACCTTCGGTCTTTCGACGACCAGGCGGCCGACCGGCTGGTTCATGTACGCAACCGATGACCCGGCCTGCTACGACGACGAGCAGTTGCCGCCGCACATTCGGGCCATCTGCGCCTACGCGCGCGCGAACGGCTGCGAATACGTCCTGTTCGACTGCGATGCCGAATTGGACCCGAACCTGCCCGTGTTCGAAGACGAGGGCGAGGACGAAGACGAGGACGCGGAATGATGGGAACCGCGCCCAGCCCCGCCTACGGCACCGGCCTGGCACCCTTCGCAAGTGAAGCCGAGGCCCGCGCTTTCCTGCTTTCGCAAGCCTTCGTGCAGATCACCCCGCCCTGCGGGCGGGTGTTCATGCCCGCCTTCCGCGCCGGCCGGGTGCAAATCGAGCCCGGCGCAGAAGGCGGGTGGCTGATCCTCCAAACCCTACATCAGGAGACGCAACCATGAGTGCGTTTATCATATCAACAGAGACGATGCACCGGGTCGTATGGGCCTTGTCCCACGAAGCCCCCGACCTCTTTCCCGGCATCCTGCCTGCCGCCAGCTGCACCGAGATGGACCGCTTCGGCGTCGAACTCTATGCCCTGAACGCCGCGGCGATGAGCCAGCGCTACCACGAGCCCGTCGAAACCCCCGACTATCACTTCCGCCCCCTCGCTCGCCCGACGCTGCTTGAGCAATACAAAGCGCTCAGCTGCTACCTCTACCAATGCGCCGAAGGTGACGTGCCCAAGCGCCCCGCCTTCGAGCGCATGGTCGATGTGGCCGGCCGCCTCGCCCGTCAGATCGTCGGTGCGCTCCCGGAGTACCAGCGCGCCCCCTGGGACTGGCCCGAGCGCGCGGAGGCGGTGTCGTGAACAGCTACGAAGCCAGGCAAGCCGCCCGCAAGGCCCGCCTCGAGTCGCGCGCGGAACGCCTGCGCGCGGAAGCCCAGGCGAAGCTCGACGCCGGCAAACAGATGTTCAGCGTCATTCCCTTCGGTCAGCCGATCCTGGTCGGCCATCACAGCGAGCGCGCCGATCGCAACTACCGCAACCGCGCGCACAACAAGCTGGGCGCCGGCTATGCCGCGCTGAAAGCCGCCGAAGCGGTCGAGCGCCAGGCCGACGCGGTCGGCAGCGGCGGCATCTCGTCCGACGACCCCGACGCCACCGCCAAGCTGCGCCAGCAGCTGGCCAAGGCCGAGGCGTTCCAGGCCCGCATGGTCGCCGGCAACGCAGTGGTGCGGCGTCACAAGGCCGACCACGCCGCCGGCATCGTCGCGCTTACCAAGATCGGCTTCAGCGCCGACCAGGCGGCCAAGCTGTTCACTCCCGACTTCGCCGGCCGGCTCGGCTTCCCGTCCTACGCGACCACGAACAACGCAGCGAACATCCGCCGCCTCAAGACGCGCATCGCCGCGCTTGAGACGGCCGCCCAGCGCACCACGCAGGAACGCACCCACCTGGGCGTGCGCATCGTCGAGAACGCCGAGGAGAACCGCCTGCAGCTGTTCTTCCCCGGCAAACCGTCCGAGCCCGTCCGGCGCGAACTCAAGTCCTTTGGGTTCCGCTGGTCTCCGCTGGCCGGCGCTTGGCAGCGCCAGCTCAGCAACGGCGCCGCCTGGGCGGCGGAGTGTGTGCTCAAGAAGCTGGAGGCCGCGTGATGGCCGACATCACCACCACGGGGGCGGCGCATGCCGCCCCCGGCACCGTTCTGAAGGAACCGTTGACGCAGGAGCTGCTGATGTTCGCCCTTGTCGGCGCGCTCGAATCCGGCCTCACCTGGGGGCGTCACGATGGGCCGCTGCGGGGCACCCCTGATTTCCTCGGCGCGTTCCCGCGGGCCCAGGCAATCGGCCTGACCGATCGGCGGCTGATCTCGATGTTCTCCCATGGCTATCTCGACGCGCTGGAAGCAGCGGCGCGCACGGGAGGGCCGGCGTGATGGGCTGGACAATCTGTCGCGATCGCCTCGACTGCCCGGTGCCGGAATTCCTGCGCCGCAGCTTCACCTTCGAACGGCCTGGCAAGGTGCAGGACGTGATCGACCTCGCGCTGGTTGGTTCGGTCTGGTACGCCGCCATCCGGGTCCGCTCCGCCGATCCCGCCGAAGGCCGCCTCTACATCACCCCGACGAATTTCACCGCCGGCGTCGTGATTCTCACCCGCGGCAGCCGCCGCGCCGGCTTCGGCTGGAAGGCCATAGGCGAGGACGAAGGACCCTGCGAAGGCAACTGCCCGGCGCCAATCCTCCGCCTGCTATCGCCGCTGGCCGCGAGTGGCAGTCAGCGGCGGGCCTGGGCGACGGCCTGGCGTGACCGCTGCGAGGCGTCCCTCGGCGCGACAGCCCTTTCGCCCACCCTTCTCTGACAACGGCCCGGGCGCGGGGCTTGCCGCCGCGCCCGGGCCAACCGCCGGAGCTTCCCATGTCCGAGCCCTCCCACGCGATCGTGCGTGAGCTGCCGCTTGCGTGCATCACCCCTGACCCCGACCAGCCGCGCAAGAGTTTCGATCCCGCGACGCTGCATGAGCTGGCCGCCTCGATCCGCGAAAACGGCCTGCTGCAGCCGATCACCGTCCGCCAGGCCGGCCCGGATCGCTACGTCGTGGTCGCCGGCGAGCGCCGCTTCCGCGCCCACCAGCTGCTTGCCGCTCCCAGCATCCGCGCTCTCGTGACCGCGCCCGCCACTGTCGCCGAGGTGCGGGTCCAGCAGATCATCGAGAACGACCAGCGCGAGAACGTCTCGCCGCTGGAGCAAGCCCGCTCCTACCAGGAGCTCATGGACGCCGCAGGATGGAGCGTCGAGGACCTGGCCCGCCGCATCGGCAAACCGTCCCACCGCATCCGCGAACGCACCGTCCTGCTCTGCCTGCGGCCGGACTATCAGGCGCTGCTGGCCAGCGGCAACCTCAAGCCCAGCGAGGCAACCGAACTCTCCCGGCTGAGCGAACGCGGCCAGGACACCCTGTTCCGGGCGATCCGCCGCGGCCAGTGCGCGACCTACAACGACCTCCGCGCCGCCGCCAACGCCCTGGTCGCCGCCGAGGCGCAGAGCTCGCTGGTGGCGGAGCCACCGCCCATCAGCGCCTCTGACCACCGTGCCGCCCGCGCTTTCGAAACCCGGGTGGAACAGCTCGCCGCCCTGCTCTGCGAGTCCATCCGCGACAACCAGATGGTCTGTGTCCGCAAGGCGAACCCGCATCGCGCCGGCCCACTCGCCGACCTGCTGGCGGCGATGCAGAAGGACCTGCGCCGGATCGAGGTATCCCTGCGTGAAACCGCCATCCAGGCCGAACTGCTGTCCGCCTGAGCGAAGGATAAATCCAATGACCACCACCGAGACAAATCTCCGCGCCCTCTGGACATCCCGCGGCATATCCCCGGCAGAACAGGATCGCTTGATTGCTGAAATCACCGCAAAGACCCAGCCCGGCACCACCATCGGTCCTTTCAAACTTGGGGGCATTCCCCAGACTCCCCCCCTCCCCAATTCTGCGCCGTCGTAAACTTCACTTGCATACGGTCTACAGGGATCGTTTTTGCCATCTTTACACCCCCATACCCTCCGCGGCGTTGCCTGGCTCCCGCTTCGCCGCGGGAGAGGCGACCCTTGGTCGCGCTGCTGGCGCCGTGCCAGCTTCATCAGGCCGTTCGCACATCGTCGCTCGACAGCGTCACCCGCGTCGGACGTCCGAACAACCCGAGCAACACCTCGACGCGCCCCGGCGCCGGCAACGCCATCACCTCACCAGCGAATGACATCAGCGGGCCGCTCGTGATCACCACCCGCTCGCCGGGTCTCAAGGTGCCGCCAGGCGCGTTCGCAGGCTTGATCTCGCACAGCCTGATGAACGCCTCGACTATGTCGGTGGCCAGCGGGATCGGCCGATACGCCGGCGTCGAGATCAGCCGCACCACCGCATCGACGAAATACAGCGGCGCCCACTGGTCCGGCACCGCGTTGAACTGCACGAGCACATAGCCGGGAAACAGCAGCTCACGGACAATCTCGTGCCGCGTGTTCCGCACCGTCCGGCGCCCGATCCAGACGCGGTATCCGCCCGGCAGCGTACGGCCTGACGCGGTCCTGCCGGCTGCGATCTGGCGCCCGACGAAATCGTCACGCCCAGGTTTGACATGGAGAACGTGCCAGCGGAGCGCCGTACTAGCCTCCGCACTCGGCATGGTTTCATCACCATGGCCAGAGCGCGTCGTCGGCCTAACCGCTAGGCGAGTTGTTACCGAGTCGTCAATAGCCATTGCGACAGACATCACACGGCTTCACGACACAAGTCGGGCAGCGGGGCTTTGCAACTCTCGCAGGTTCTCGCAGCTTTTCTCACAGCTTAACCCCTTATTCCTATTCCTATATTCCCAAAGCCGTGAGCTTGTGAGACCTGTGAGAGAGGTTTCCCCTATGGGCGGAATCGCTCCATAGGGGAAATCGCCGTTTTGGTCTCGCAGGTCTCACAAGCAGCAATTCCGCCACTTTGCGGTCTCGCAGCTCGTCTCGCAGGTTCTCGCAGCTCTCGCGGCTCACGGCTTATCCGGCGGTCTCCAGTCGGGGTCCCAGGCCGTGCGCGGCAACCAAATCGCCGTCGAGGCCGGCACGCCGGTCTGGACGCGCACGCCACCGGCCGAGGCTACCGCGCCGGGCAATCGCTTGAGCTCCTGCACCCATCTGCCATCCTGAAGGCCGCGCTGGGACGCAAACAGGGTGGCCAGGAAGCGATGGGTGCGGCTCAACCAAAGCCCATCCCCGAACGAACCACGGGGCGCGGGGCGTTTGTTCCACTTGTCGGGCGGTTCGTCGGCGCGGATGACGCGGATGCCGATGCGCTCAAGCCAACGCGCCGCGGCGCCGCGGTCTTCGGCATAGTCGCCGCCCTCGCCACGGTCCCACGCGCGCTCGACCAGAGCGCCGATGGTTTCCACATCGGTGCTACGATCTTTCTGCACCATGGAACTGGCAAGGAACTGCACCGCCCGGCGCGGCCCGCCATCGGCCTCGACCTCATCGGCGCGGCGCACATAGGCGTCGAGCGCCACCACGCCCTCCAGCGCGCTCCGTTCGTCCGGCAAGCCATCCTCCGTGAGCACCCACCAGCCGGCCAGCAGAGCGCCATACTGGTCCATCTCGCGCGCCGCACAGCCCGACCGACCGAGCGCGGCCCGGAACGCCGCCAGCGCCGCCTGATAGCGCGGCCAGGACAGCAGCACGCGCAACCAGATCGCCGGCGCCGCATCCCGCGCCCGCGCGATCGCCGCCTCCATCTGGGCGCGGTGATCGATGCCCGCCTCGGGGGTGCACAATTCGACGATGGAGAAGCGCGCCTGGTGCTGCGGCTGCAGCTCGGGCGCGTTGATCGCCGCCATCGCCACCGCGGTCACCACGTTGATGGCGCGCGCCCGCCCGTCCGCCGTGCCGCGCAGCCCCATCGTGCCGGCGCCGGAACTGGCCGACAGAACCACGTCCACCAGGTTCTGCGCCGCCCGCCCGTCGCCGCGATCGGCGGATTCGTCCAGCACCGCCGGCATCGATGTGTTGTTCAGGGCGGATTCGATGCCCGCCTTCGTGGTGTCGGTGGACAGGATGTGCATCGGGCAGCACGCCGCCAGCAGCGTGGTCAGCTGGCTTTTGCCGCTGCCCGCGCCGCCGGTGAAGAACACGTTCGGCCGCCAGTTGGTCGCCGCGCCGTACATCGCGGTGCCGAGCCAGCCGAGCGCCACGAATTCACCGCCCGGCTTTTCCAACCGCCACAACTCACGAATATCGGCCTGCAGGCGGCGTGCGATCTCGACGCCGGCCATGCTGGCCTCGGTCACCGCCCGTGGCTCGCCATCAGGCCCCCTGCCGCAGGGCGCAGGGTGGCGATCGACCGTGCCGGCCCAGATCACGCCGGTGACGGGATCGCGAAAGCCGGCCCGGCGCCATATGTCCCCTATCAGCACGTAATCGCCGACATGCACCACTGGCGCGCCATCACGGCCGCGCCAGATACCAGGGCGGCGAATCGGCTTGCTCGGGTCGTAGCCGCCGGCCTTGAAGCACAGTTTCATCAGATGTTCGCCGGCCGGCGCGGGGCGGTAATCGACCGTCACTTCCTCCGACGATTCGCCGCCGCTTTCATCGGTCGTCTTGCGGGTGAATTTCTTCGGAAAATGCTCCTTGAGCCAGGCGACATCGCCACCGAACAGGCCGGAGATGCCACCGCGGCTGACCAGTTCGCGCGCGTTCAATGCGCGCCGGAATCCGGCTGGGTTGAGAAAGAAGAACACGCCTTCCTCGTCGTGGCCGAGAGGTAGCACCGGCGGCGTGTCGGCGGCCCCGGCGCTGCGGCCACGGTTGCCGCCGCCCCCGCCGCCACGTTTCGGCTGATCGCCGGCACCGCCCTCGATCACGCGCAACGGCACTGCGCCAAGAATACCCTCCCGCACGCGATCTTTGCTCATCGCGCATATCCAGTTCCGAGCGGGCGCATGCAGTCGGGGCCGGGGTAACAGGTGTTGCAGAGGAAGGACGCCTCGGTGCGCCGGTAATCGTTGCGCCGACAGCAACCGCACACCGCGCCCTTCGCGGGCGTTCCCGCAAATGCTGGCCAGGACGGTGGCAGCAGGGTCAATGTCGGCAAATAGCGCTGCCAGACAGCCACCACGCGCTGCCGTTCGGCCTCATTCTCGGCGCGCGTCCGGGCTTCTTCCTCGGCGGCTCTGGATCGCAGCTTGGCGCGGGCTGATTTCGCCATTTCAGCCTTCCACACCTTGCAGGATGTCGTTCCAGTCCGCACCCGGCACCGTCGGCATGACGCCGCAAACAGCCCTTCCCTCATCCGCATAGCGGGCAAGCGCGGCATCGCGCGCCGCCTGCTTCTTTCGGTAATCATCCCACCGGCGATCCTCGACCGGCGTATCCGGGGGCGGCGGCGGATCGTTGTCGAAGGCCAGCCTGACCGAGTCGATGGCGGGCGGCAGCGCGAGCCGGCGCAGGCCGCCCAGCGACACCGCCGAGACCACGCGCAGTTCCGGGCAGGCAATCGCGACCGACAGGCCAGTTTCGATGCCCTCGGCGATGACGATGTGATCGCCCGCCGGCGCCAGCCGCAGCGGCTTGCCGGATGCGCCGCGCCACAGCGGAATGAAGCCGTCGCCGATGGCGCCCAGGACTTTCTTCGGCTGCCGCAGCGGCGCCTTCTTCCAGCGGTCACCCACGCGTGCCAGCCAGGTGCGGTGCGTCGCCACATGCCGCCCCTCGGCATCGTTCACCGCGGCGACCATGGCGGGCAGCTTCGCGCCCACTTCCTCGGCCCATAGCGCCCGATGAAAGCGCAACGCCCCCGGTTGGCGGCCGAACTCGGCCAGGTTGATGCCGCGCCCAAGCAGGTAGGCGGCCACCGGCGTGCCGGCCAGGCCGGGCTTGGCTTCCAACCAGATCGCCTGCGCCCGCCGGCGCTTTTTCTCGGCCGCCTCGGCCACCGAGGCATCATCCTGCGGCGGCGGCGCTGGGCGTGTTGGCGCGGGGACGGCGGTGTCCGACCAGCCCAGCCAGGACAGCGCCCATTCGATGGCCGGCTTGATGTCGCCGCCGTAGCGGCATTGCGCCACCAGGTCGAGCGCATCGCCGCCATCGACTCCACCATTATGGTCGATCCACAGCCCGGCGTTGCCGCCGCGTATTTCCACCGCCAGCGAGCTGCCGTCTTCGCCGGCCAGCGACCCGCAGCGCCACTGGTGCCCGTCGCGGTGGCCATACGGCAGCAGCTCGGCGCATAGCAGCTCGGCGCGCCTCGCCAGCTCGCGGGCGATGTCGCTGGCGCTGGGCCCCTGGCGGCGGGCGGCCAGCGCCCGCCTCACGCCGCCTCGCGCGCCGGTGCGTCGGCTGCGGGCGGAAAAGGTTGTTCACCATTTGGTGTGACTGTTGACGCAGATGTGACTTGCGTTTGAATGGAGGCGGCTAAGTTGGTCGGCGGCTCCCACAGGTCGGGGCGGAGGATGTAACGGGGGATGCCAGTGACTCGCTCAACTTCAGGCGCGCGCTCAGCCGGAACCACGCGCCAATGCGCGACCGCTCCAGTCGTGATGCCGAGTTCGCGGGCGATTTGTGCTGACAGCCCGCGGCGCGCGCGGATGGCTTCCATTCCGGTCATATCTGCGCTTACCACAGGTAACGGAATGAGTGCAACCCAATTGCTTACCCCGGGTCAGTCTGTGCGCGTCCATGTTGGCGCCATGGAAATCGCGGACCGCATTAGAGATGCGCGGCTTCGGCTGAAATGGACACAGGAGCAACTGGCTGACGCCATCGGCGTCAGCCGGGGTGCTGTCGGACAATGGGAAGGCGGGGGCGCGCGCACCAAGAAACCTGGACGGGAAAACCTGATTAAAGCTGCCCGGGTTCTGCAGATTCGCGTATCTGATCTACTTGGCGAGGGCGCGCCATCTGTCATTCAAGTCAGTGATCCGGCAGAGATTGCTTTGCTGGAGGTCCACCGGCGCCTCGCGCCTCACCTGCGAGAAATCCACCTTCGTCTCGCCTACGACCTCGCCGGCCTGGGACCGAGCGAGGCGGCGGAGCAGGATGCCCACCCAGTGGATCGTAAGCGCGTCGGCACCCGCTGATCCGGTAAGCAGCTTACTTACCCCGCGTATGCTTTTTGCTTGCGCGTTTGCGTTACCTGGGGTAAGTCCACCTCCGCCACCCCGGAGGCAATCATGCGCCCGTCGTCCCATCCAACACCGCCATCCTGGCCTGTTTCACACGAAATCGCGCACTTTCTGCGCGTGGGGAAGGGACGGTTGCAACCCGTAATTGTGCCCGACCTTAAACAAAACTTAACGCACCGTTAACGCGTGCTAATTCTGCACCAGTCCGCACACAGACGGAGCCAGCCCCGCGACCAAGTCCGGGGGTCAGGAGGGACTATGGCCGGCCGTAATTCCGCCACCAAAACATCCGCCATTATGCCGCACGATTACGACCCCGCCGGCCGTGACTGGAACAGCCGCGCACACGCGGTTTCCGAGCCTCGCCGTGACACATGCATCATGCCGGTCATATTGATTTCGCTCGGCATCTGGGGGCTGCTGGCCATCATCGGCCTGCTGCTCGGCGGCCGGATATGAGCACCACCGCCGCGGCCGCGCACCGGCCGGACCCCTGCCCGCCAATTCCGAACCATCTGCGTACCCAGACCATGCTGGCCCGCTGCCTGATTGCCGAGGCCGGCGCCGCTCCGGCCGGCATCCGGTCCCTGGTGCTGCTCGCCGCCACCGATACCGGCGTGCCGTGGGAATATGCGCACTGGCTCGCTGGGCTGATCGCGCTGCATGCCGACGACCTGGCGGTCGCCGGCCAGGTGGACTGCGCCGCCGCGACCAACGCCGCCAGCATGCTGCTGCGCCGCCACACGGTGGGCGGCTGATGGCGCCGCCGCTTTCCGAGCGCCTGCGCACCGCCGCGCAGCAGTTGCAGACGATGCTGTCGGCCGGCCAGTTCGATCCGCTCACCCGCCAACAACGCGCCGAGCTGGTTGTGCTGGGCGCGGCGCTGCAGCGCTGGTCGGAGGAATCGCGCCCCGCCAAAGCCCAGCCCGGCGCCAATCCTTTTGACCCGGAAGCGAAGCTGGGCACCCTCGCCGTGCTGCCGTTCCTCGATGAGAACCTGCTCGCCGAAACGATCCGGGTGCCGGGGGGCTGGATTCTGCGTTCTCTGGTCGGGGGCACCGAAGACGGTTGGGATGCCGTCGCCCAGACATTCATCCCGCTGCCGCCCCCGACGACGCGCGACTGATGCGCCGGCAGGCGCCGCCCCTGCCTGACCTGTTCGGCGCGGCGGCGGCGCCTGCGCAGGTCCGCGTGCCGGCACGATCCCCGGTGGTTTGCGCCCCGCCGCCGGTCTCCGATCCGCTGGCCGTACAGCTCGCTGCCTGCCTCGCCGCCCACCAGGTGCTCGACTTCGTGCACCGCACCGCCCGCGAGTTGGAGGAGCGGATGCGCCGCGCCCCCGTCTCGCCGAACGAACACGCCGCCAACCGCGCCAATCATGCCGCCGTCCTGCTGGGCGGCGCGGTGATGGCACTGGCCGATGCGCTGCTGCTGAACGGTGGCACCGCCCACGACTCGTTCCCGCCAACAGAGGAGGACTGACAGATGCGCGTGACCGCCCCCGCAACCCTGGCCGCCCGGCAGGAACTGACCGCCCTGGCGGCCAACCTGCACCGCCGGCCGGGCATGTCGCCAGACGTGCGCTTCGCCTTGCGCGAGGCGATGATGAGACTTTCCTGCCTGATCGAGGTGGCCGAACACGCGCCGGCGCACGATGGCGCCGCGCAGGCGCTGGCCGCGGTGCGCGGCGCCGCAGCGAACGATGCGCGCGACCTGATCTTGAACGTGATGCGACAACACGCCGGAAGCGTCGCGGCATGAGCGGCGCTGGTTTCGGCATGCGCCTGCCTGGCCGGCGCTGCGTCTGCGGCAACGAGGACCTCGTTGCCATCCGGTCCGGCGCCGATGCCGAGACCAGCGGTCCGATCGTCGTGCGGCCGGCGTGCCCCGATGCCTGCTGGTGCCGCACGTGCTGGCCGGCGCTTCGCCGCATCGTTCCGTTTCCCGTGTCAGTAGAGTCCAAGGCCCAGACATGTTGATTCCGCTTTCCGCCATCGACCCGCCGGCCGAAAACGTGCGCCGCCTGCCGGCCAACCGCGACGGCGATGAGGCACTGGCGCGCTCGATCGCCTCGCTCGGGGTGTTGCAGCCGGTGCTGGTGATCGACGGCGAGCGCCGTGCGCGCCTCGCCCAGGATGCGGGGCTACCCCTCAATGGCGACATGGCCCCCTGGGACGACCTGCTGGCCGGCGGCAAGTTGGAGGAACGGCTTGGGGAGCTGGACGATCTGAAAACTACCCTCGGCGCCCAGAAGGATGCCACCAAGTGAGCGACGCAGCCTCGCCGCCGGCGGATGAAGCATACCTGCGCATCCCCGAGGTCGAGCGCCGCACGGGCCTCGACCACTCGACCATTTACGCCAGGATCAAGAAGGGCACCTTCCCCCTGCCGCGCATGATCGGGGAACGCGCGGTTGCCTGGCTGCAATCCGAGGTCGTCGCCTGGATGCACGCTCAGCCGGTCGCGGAAGGGCGGCCCGGGCCGAGGAGTAGGCCGCGTGGACAGAAGGCAGCGTGAGCAGCCCGTTGCTTTCCACCAAAGCCGCGTGGTTCTGGACGAGGGCGCCGTGTCGGCGCGCAAGCCCGGCACCACCGAGCCGGCCGGTCCATGCGACCTACAATGTGATCCGGGAGGTCGACAAACTCTATCGCCGCCGCGAACCTCGCAGGCCACCTGGCCACGCTCGGCAATCGCATCTTTGCTCACAAGAAAGTGATGGTGCGCTTGTGCCGCCTTGCCTCTGGCCGCCGGCATGATGTCCTGTCTGGTTCAGCCGCTTTCGACCCATTGCAGATGGGGTGGACCTTCGGGTCCAACC
This sequence comes from uncultured Acetobacteraceae bacterium, assembly GCA_903918195.1. GTDB lineage: Bacteria > Pseudomonadota > Alphaproteobacteria > Acetobacterales > Acetobacteraceae > Rhodovastum. Next base: position 47,653 of record CAIXDS010000157.1, read on the forward strand.
CTCCGAGTTACGGTCCTCGGGGAAGAAGCGGTAGTACGCTCCGAGACGGCATGACCTGCTGCCTTGCACCCAAGGCGGTCGTTGCGATCGTTATCCGCACCTCTCAAAAACGTACGTTCGCGGTGAGGGTGCTAGTGCCTCGCGTCTCTCAAACTGCGGTGGTTTGAAGAGCTGCTTCCGATCCCGCCTGAGGCTGCGGATGGACGACGGACCACCGCAGTTTGAGAGACGCGAGGCACTAGACGGCTTCGGCCAAAAGGATATTTCGTTCGGCTGTCTCAATCCAACCTTCCGGACGTGTCGGCGCCTCTTCGATCAACTGATGACGACGTGCGATCTCGTTGGCCAGATTGATGACATCGGCGGGTCCCGCGTTGGCGTGGATCCGAGCAAGGTACTGCCGGGCTTTGCCTGTACGATGGGTCGCTGCCAGGACGTGAAGCGAGATCAAATTACTAACCTCGTCCGGGTTCGCCTCCACCAACCGGCGAGCTTCTTTCCAACAGCTCCGGCGAAGCTCGATGGTGGCAAGAAGGTCGCGCATCCGACGGCGTTCAAACGCGAACGGACAAAGCGGAATGAAATGGGCGAGCATCTTAGCTGCCGCGTGATACCCGTCTCTATCCACGATCAGAAAGGCTCTGAGTGCAAGCATTCTCCAATCGCTGCGCGCCCTCGGGTGCTGGATAGGCAACAGCGCTGCCGCCTCATCATTCCTGCGAAGCCTGATCAGAAGCGCTGCTTTCCCTAGTGTGGCACCGAACTGATGAGGCCTCTCTGCCAAGATGGCATCATAAGCCTGCATGGCTTCATCCTCGACGCCGAGACGACTCAATATGCCTGCTCGCACGACACGGCCATACATGTCGAATGGAAACTCAGCAATAAACCTGTCCAGGGCCACAAGGGCGTCACTAAACCGCCCTTGAGATCGATAGATAGCAACAAGGGCAGAAGCAAACCGTCGATCGGAACGAAAGCGATTTCGACCTTCCTCGACTATAGCAAGCGCTTCGTCGAAGCGACTAAGATGTCGAAGAACACTTATCTTTCCGATGATCGGCTCGGCGCGATAAGGTGACCGCTCTATGGCCTGCTCGTAAGCGGCAAGGGCCAAGTCGAGTTTCCCCTGGTCCTTAAGGACGTCTCCACGACCGCATAAGGCGAAAGAGTTATTGGAATAATCGGCCAGGATTTCATCATAGATTGTCAGCGCTTCGGAGAGATTGCCGATGACTCTGTAGGCACGGGCTCTCCCCGTGCGCGCGATCAAGGAGTCATGCGTCGCCGCTTTCGAATAGGTTTGGAACGCCTCATCGATTTGTCCCAAGTCTACAAGGGTGGATGCCAAGCCGGCCCAAACGCTGGGCTCCGTCGATGAAAAGATTGCTAGTCTTCGGTATTCGGCTAGCGCACCATGGACGTCGCCGAGCTCTCGAAGAGCTTCCGCGGCACCTAACTGGGCGTACACAACTGACCGAGCCCCTTCGAAATTGCGCGCTGCCGCGATGAAGGCATCCCGTGCTTCACGCACACGGCCCTGGGCGCGCAAAATTCTAGCCCGTCCGGTCGCCGCAAACAGAGGATCGCCGTGCTTCTCGACAGCCCTCAGCGCTTCCTCCGCTTCCGGATAGGAACCAATATCGATTAGCACATTGGCAAGATGGCCGAACGCAATCGGATCTACCGGGTTTGCTTCAATCGCTTCACGTGACCATTCAAGCGCAAGATCTGGCATATCATGCCGCCTGGCTTGTTGAGCCATATTGCTAAATGACTTCGCGACCTGATCAGGTGTGGAGTTAATTCTCTGCGCAGCAACTAGGTCGGACATCAACTGACGCGCTCGATCAATATCGCGCTCTTGGATTTTTGCGATGATTGCTCGCTGTTGCGCCATTACGCTACTGAACGCCGCATAGCTTGGCTGCCTCGAATAAGCCTCGAAACTCTCGTCTTCTTCGACGGACTCTGCTTCCTGACTGCGGATTTCGGCTTTCGGCAGCCGCTTCAGGCCTCCTTGCAAACCTTCGAACCACTGCGAAACCGCACCCACAAATGCTCGGTGTTGGCTTGCGATCTTCAGTCGAAGAAACGTGAGATCCTTGTTCGCCGATAACTCGGTCACGGCATCAAGAAACCTTCCTTCCTCCATGAGCTGTGAGCGCATTTTGCTCTTCTCTTCGTGACCACCGAAGCTTGTTGTAGGGACAGCCTCGAAAGCTTCCCGAACGCGGACGACAAACCCCTGAACGCTGAGCAGCCATTGGAATAGTTCGCGGACTTGGTCGAGGGCTGCGCACGCTTTTTCAACACGAGTAGCCTCGATCAATGTCGTCAACGGAGACGCTGCTAAGCGATGCTTTAGAAGGACAAGAATCGGATGACCGCTGAGAAGCTCGGCGACGCATTGAGCATACTCTCCGAGCTCGTCCTCAGGCTCGGTCGGATCCATAAGAAATAAAAACAGTCGGAGGGCACGGTCCGCCGCCCAGGCCAATTCGACCCGACGATCGAGCTCGTCAAGGCCCTGGACATCCACGATCCGAACGTCCAAGCAGCCATCGAAAACTCGCAAGGCGTCAGACGAGTGCCATGGCGCGGACACGGCCCCGCTCGCGGTTCGAAGCTGCGGTCTGGGGCCCAGAATAACCGACACCCCAGCCTCCCCGGAGAAGAAGGCTTTCACGTTGTCACCTCTACGACAGCGCCGTACTCCTTGGCCTTGCGGACTGCCTGCTTCCAAACCTGACGGTCAGCACGTGTGGTAGGCTCCGGACCGACGATACGTTCAATCCCTAGGCGGTTGATAGGCCCAAAGATATGCACCTCTACGAAATCACAATCCGATGCGTTGTGCCTAGGCTCCATCAAAATTCCGGCAAAGCCATCGGCGCCGCAGCCTGGCGCTATGGTGGGCTGCAATTTGGCGACTGCGAGCCGGCCGCGGTCGCCCCACGTTGCTCGATAGCCGGGCGGTGGAGCTTGGCCGGCTAGCACGTGATGTGTCTTGCAAAAATAGAACGAATTTTGTTCAAAAACACTGGCTCGTTCATCAATGATAAGCGATCTCACCGTGACGGCGTAGGGCCCATAATAGTCCATTCCTCTGCCGTCAAGGGTAAGCGCTGCATAGTTAAGTTCTTGATAATAAATTGGATTAATTGCAGCTTCGGCAGCGCCACGCTGCTGATCCCAATCGGTCTCGGCAGGCGTCCGCCCTAAATAGTTAACCTGATGGTAGAACGAGTAGAACATAGGACTATCGCCGTTAAGCCAATTGCTCAGCGCGCCGAGTGATCGGTTCATCACCGCCTTTGATGATGTAGCAACTGCAGACTCGAACGCATGCACCTCTGCGATGACGTTGCGCGCTTTGGCTGATGCCAGCGCGTCGTTGTAGCGGATCGACAGCGCCGCAGCCTCCTTGGAGGAGCCGGCGACTTTGACGTTCGGGAAACCAGATTCCCTGTGGCAAACAGGACATTCCCGCAATGTCAGAGGGACGGCCGCGCCGCATTTTTGGCAAATGTCTGACATCGGCAAGAGAGGATCGTTCCGTCAGTGGGCCGAGATTGCCCCGACCGCCGAGTAGTAACCTAGCCGTGAGCGGTCTGGAAGGCAAACCACCCATTGCGGCAATTCCGCTTCACGCTGTAAGCTAAATAGGCTTCACAACGGTTCGTGAAGGGTCAGGCCGTTCAAGCCTGGACGGCCGAAATGGCCGCCACCTGCCGTGCCTGTCGCGCAATTACGGATCGGAACGAAGTTGCGCAACATATTGCGGTTATCGCTGTGAAGTGGACACAATATGTTGTGTCGCGTTGAACTAAAAACGAATTCGCCACAGGCTCCTGCCGTCGACGAGTTCAAAGTTCGAACGTTCGAACCTCTGCTTGTCGTCGTTGGACACTGCAAAGCAGCCGGTCCGGATTCGGCCAGGCTCAGCCATCGGTCCCGACCGGACAGCCAGCCCCTGTATGTCGGCTTTGGACGAGGAAGCTGCCGTCACTCCGCCGTGGGTGAGTGATAGCTTCACACGCTAAGCGGTCCATCCAAGGCAGACCGATCCTCGTCGAAACCAGATGGCCGGTTTTGGGAAGCCAGGATAATCGCCCTGGCCACCCGTCAAAATCGCCGTGCCGAGGTGGCGGCGGCTTCGGGTGTGGTCGCCCTGCGTGCGGGCGGGTTGCCGGCCGAATGCGGCGACAGCGCAGTACCCCGCGTAAATCGGGATTGTCACGCGCGCCACCGGGCGGCATGGTCCTCATTTCCGCGGCAGGATCAGCAGATCAGCCGCTGGCGGCATCCCTTCCATCAGCAGCCGAGCCCACTCCTCGGCGATCTCCCGGCGCAGCGGGGCGTGGCGGGCGCGATTGTAGACGCGCTCGACCTCGTCCTTCGCCACATGCGCCAGCATGAGGTCGATAACCAACCTGTCACCTGGCCTTCGGTCGTTCATCACCGTGCTGAACGTCGCGCGCCAGCCGTGCGGCACATGCCGCCCATGCAGGCCCGCCCTGTTGAGCAAGTACCCGATGGCGTTCTCGCTCATGGGAGTGTGCGCGGATCGCCAGGATGGAAAGGGTATAGGCCCCCTGCCCGTCAGCGTCCTGACCGCGATCAGGGTTTCCACGGCCGCGGGAGCCAGCGGGACGAGATGGTCGGGGGTGTCGGCCTGGCGCTCCCGAGTCGTCTTCATCCGCAAGGCCGGGATGATCCACACGGGGTCCGGTCCATCCAGCCCTTGAAACTCCTCCCACCGTGCCCCCCGGAGTTCTCCCGGGCGGACAGCGGTCAGGGCCAGGAGACGAAGGGCCATGCGGGTGACGGGATGGGCAGGGATTGCTTCGGCGGCCCGCAGGATCGCCCTCGCCTCTTCCAGCGTTCCGGCGGCGGGCCGGCGGCCGGTGCGGATGACGGGGGCGAGCACCCGGCGCAGGCTGGTGACCGGGTTCGCAGGTGCATGACCGAGCGCGACGGCGTGGTCCATGACGGCCTGGATGCGCTGCCGCAGCCGATGCGCCTTCTCGGTCGCACCACGGGCCTCGACCACGCGAAGCACTTCCAGCACGGCCGGCGCCGTGATGCCGGCGACCGGCGTGGCGCCGATCAGCGGGAACACCTCACGTTCAAGAGAGGCGATGACATCGCCGGCGTGGTGGGGTGCCCACATGCGGCGGTTGGCATCATGCCAAGCCCTCGCCTCGGCCTCGAAGGTGCGAACGGTTGGCGCTGCCTGCGGCGGACGGATGGCAATGGCGGGGTCCCGTCCATCGCGCAGGGCGGCCAGTGCTGTGTCGCGTCGCTGCCGGGCCAGGGCGAGTCCCACCTCCGGGTAGGCGCCGAGGGTTAGGACGTGGTCTTTGCCGGCACGGATATAGCGGTACCGCCAGGACCGGGCGCCAGCGGGCGACACCAGCAAGATCAACCCATTGCCGTCGGCCACCTTCTGCGGCTTCGGGCCGGGCTTGATCGTCCGCAGCTTGGCGTCTGTGAGGCGTGCCACCTTGGTCCTCGCTAGATGGGACTCGTCATCGGCCGAGTCCCGTCTGGAGTCCCACCTTGCACCGCGATGCCCCGCGACGCAATGCGATGACCGCCGATGTTACAGCGCTGATCAGAAAGGGGTTTTGGTAGCCTGGGCGATGTCGGAAGATGGCCCGCGAGCGGTAAATGGCGACCCCAGCAGGACTCGAACCTGCGACCTACCGCTTAGCATCCCACTTCGGCTTCCGCCGCCGCCCCCGCGGACGAACCGGGGGGCGTTCGTGGTCTGGACCATCCCTTCGCCATGGGCCGAAGCGCGGCCGACAGGCGCCTGCCGTCTGGTCTCTACACCTTCCCGGCATGCGCCGGGCTTGGCTCGGGATTGCCAGGCCCTGGTCGGGCTCAGGGTTCCCCGAATTTGACAGGTTCTGCGTCCGCTGTTTCCGGCGGCGCACTCCTACCGAAGGCGGTTGCTCTATCCAACTGAGCTATGGGGCCGACTGATCCATGATCGTGCGCGCGAGATAATACGAATCCGGTCGCATCTCAATGCGTCCAGTTCTCGGCCCGGCCGAAGCGGAAATTATCGGCATAGGCTTTGGGACGGATGCGGCGCCGCGGGGGCAGTTCGACGTCGTAGGCAAAGCCGTTTTTCTCGGCAAAGGCCACGGCTTCCTCGCGGGTGTCGAAGCGCAGGCGCACCTGGGTCTGGGTGTCGGCGCTGCCGGTCCAGCCCATCAGCGGGTCGGCCACCCGCGGCTCGGCGGGCTCGAAGTCGAGCACCCATTCGTGCGTGCCTGCCCTGCCCGACTGCATGGCTGTCTTCGGCTGCTGGTAGATGCGGGCACGGTTTCTCATGGCGGTCTGCAGCTCCCTCCCCGATCCTGGATCGTTCCTGTAATCGGCCGCGGTGGGTGGCGTCAAACCCGCCGTCCGGGCAGGCGCACTTCGGGCAGATATTCCGCCCCGTGCGCCACCATGTGGTCCCACAACGCCTGCGCCGCCGGCAGCAGGCGCTTGTCGCGGCTGCGCACCACGAACCACTGGCGCACCACCGGCAGCCCGACCACGTCCAGCGCCGCCAGCCGCCCCTCGGCCAGTTCCGCCGCGACCGTATGGGCGGACAGCAGGGCGATGCCCATGCCGGCCATCACCGCCTGCTTGATGGTCTCGTTGCTGCCCATTTCCATGCCCAGCCCGGGGTCCATCCCGGCCGCATGCAACAGGCTGCGCAGCAGTTCGCGGGTGCCCGAGCCGGCCTCGCGCAGCAGAAAATTCTCGTCGGTCAGCGCCGCCAGCCCGATGTTGCGCGCACCGGCCAGCTTATGCCCGGGAGGCGCAATGATCACATGCGGGTGCGGGCCGATCACCGCGCAATCGACCGGAAAATCCTCCGGCGCGCGCCCCATCACCGCGATGTCGATGTGCAGGTCACGCAGCGCCGCCACGATGTCGCTGCGGTTGCCGACGCTGAGCCGGATCTCCACCCCCGGCTCGCGGCGCATGAAGGCGGCGAGCGCGCGCGGGGCGAAATACTTGGCGGTGCTGATCACCCCCACCGCCACCCGCCCACCCTGCACGCCGCGCAGCGCGGCGATCGCCGCGCCGCAATCGGACAGCGCCGCCTCGATGCGGGCATAGGCGGCCAGCACCTCCCGCCCCGCATCGGTTGCCCGCACGCCCGCCGGGGTGCGCTCGGCCAGCGGCACGGCCAGCGCATCCTCCAGCAGGCGGAGTTGCTGGCTGACCGCGGGCGGCGTCACCGCCAGCGCATCGGCCGCAGCCGACACCGTGCCGGTGCGCACCACCGCCGCCAGCGCGCGCAACTGACGCAGGGTGACGCCGCGGAGCGAGGGGTTAAGTTTTTCTTTCACAGCCGCCAACAATAAACGAATTCTCTTTCTTTCCAAACCCCACCACTCTGCCCCTCGACCGGGCCGCAAGATTGCCTATCAAGGACGGCACGGCAGCGGGGCAGCGCGATCGGGCGCGGCCCCGAACAGGGAGAGGTTGCGCCATGAGACGAGCGGCATGAGCAGCTTGGCCGAGTATCTGCACGCCTGGGCCGGGGAGGTCGAGGGGCGCGTGCAGATCGCCGCGACCGTGGCCGCACTGGCCGAGGGCGCGGCGCGGGTCTCCGCCATGCTGGCCCTGGGTCATCAGCAAGGCGACGAGGAGGATTGCTCGCGCGACGCGGCCCGCCGTGCCGGCGAGCTGATGACCGAGGCGCTGCGCGGCGCGCCGGTGGCGTGGCTGGCGGCCGAGGGCACCGAAGCACCGGTGGCGATCGAGCCCGGCGCCCTGCTGGCAGTGGCGGTGAACCCGCTTGAAGGCGCGTTGAATGCCGCCGTCGCCGCCCCGACCGGCACCATCTTTTCGGTGCTGCCGGTGCCCTCCATGGCCGGCAGCCACGGCAGCCTGGCCTTCCTGCAGCAGGGCGACCGCCAGCTCGCGGCCGGCTGCGTGCTGCATGGCTGCTACACCGCGCTGGTGCTGACCCTGCGCGAAGGCACCGACCTGTTCGTGCTGGACCGCAACACCGGCAGCTTCCGCCTGTCGCAGCGCGGGTTGCAGGTGCCGGCCGGCCGGCATGTCTATGCCATCAACGCCGCCAATTATCGCTACTGGACCGAATCGGTGCGCGCCTTTGTGGACGATTGCATCGCCGGCGAGGACGGCCCGCGCGGTGCGGACTTCAACATGCGCTGGCTGGGCTGCGTCAGCGCGGAGGCCCTGCGCATCCTGCTGCGCGGCGGCATCTACCTTTATCCTGGCGATTCGCGCCCGGATCACCGCCGCGGGCGACGGCTTCTGGTGTTCGACGCGCATCCGCTGGCGCTGCTGTTCGAGCAGGCCGGAGGCGCGGCAACGGACGGCATGGAACCCATCCTGCAGACCGCCGCGCGCCGCCTGAACGAGCGCAGCCCCCTGGTGTTCGGCTCGCGCGAGAAGGTCGAGCGGATCGCCGGCTATGAAACCATGCGCCTGCCACTCGGCGAGCGCTCGCCATTGTTCGGCCGACGCGGCCTGTTCCGGGTCTGAGGAAAATATGTCGATCCGTCATCCCATCATCTCGATCACCGGCTCCTCCGGCGCCGGCACGAGCACGGTCAAGCACACCTTCGAGCAGATTTTCCGCCGCGAAGGGATCACCGCCGCCTTCATTGAGGGCGACGCCTTCCACCGCTATGACCGCGTCGCCATGCGCACCGCCATCGCCGAAGCGACCGCCCAGGGCAACAACCACCTCAGCCATTTCGGCCCCGAGGCAAACCTGCTGGCGGAGCTGGAGGCGACTTTCGAGAGCTACGGCCGCACCGGCACCGGGCGCACCCGCTATTACGTGCATGACCAGGGCGAGGCCGACAAACTCGGCTGCCCGCCGGGAACCTTCACGCCCTGGACGCAACTGCCCTCGGACACCGACATGCTGTTCTACGAAGGGCTGCACGGCGCCGTGGTGACCGACACGATCGACATCGCCAAGCATGCCGACCTCAAGATCGGCGTGGTGCCGGTGATCAACCTGGAATGGACCCAGAAGATTCACCGCGACCGCGCCAGCCGCGGCTACACGGTGGAGGCGGTGACCGACACCATCCTGCGCCGCATGCCGGACTACGTGAACTATATCTGCCCGCAGTTCGGCAAGACCGACATCAACTTCCAGCGTGTGCCGACGGTGGACACCTCCAACCCCTTCAGCGCTCGCTGGATTCCGACGCCCGATGAATCGATGGTGGTGATCCGCTTCGCCAACCCGCGCGGCCTCGACTTCTCGTATCTGGTCTCGATGATCCGCGACAGCTTCATGTCGCGCGCCAACTCCATCGTCATCCCGGGCAACAAGCTCGACCTGGCGATGCAGCTCATCCTCACGCCGATGATCCTCAAACTGGTCGAGCGCCGGCGGCGCGCGGCCTGAAGAACCGGATGGAATCGCACACGATGACCCTCGTTTCGACCGAAGGCGTGTCCACCCGCGACATGGCAAATGCCGTACGCGCTCTGGCGATGGACGCGGTGGAACTGGCCAATTCCGGCCATCCCGGCATGCCGATGGGCATGGCGGATGCCGCAACCGTGCTGTGGACCCGCTTCCTGCGCTTCGACCCGGAACGCCCGGACTGGCCGGACCGCGACCGGTTTGTGCTGTCCGCCGGGCATGGCTCGATGCTGCTCTATGCGCTGCTGCATCTGACCGGATATCCGGGCCTGGACATCGCGGAACTGAAACGTTTCCGTCAGCTCGACGCCAAGACCGCGGGGCACCCGGAATACGGCCATGCCGCCGGCATCGAGACCACCACCGGCCCGCTCGGCCAGGGCATCGCCACCGCCGTCGGCATGGCGCTGGCCGAACGCATGCAGGCGGCGCGCTTCGGCGCGGAGCTGGTCGATCATGACACCTATGTCATCGCCGGCGATGGCTGCCTGATGGAAGGCATCTCGCACGAGGCCGCCTCGCTCGCCGGCCATCTCGGCCTCGGCCGGCTGATCGTGCTGTGGGACGATAACGGCATCTCGATCGACGGGCCGACCAGCCTGACGGTGTCGGAGAACACGCAGGCCCGGTTCGAAGCCTATAACTGGCACGTGCAGTCCGTCGACGGCCACGATGCCGCCGCGGTGGCGGACGCGCTGACGGCGGCGCGCGCGGATGCGCGGCCGTCATTGATCGCCTGCAAGACCATCATCGGTTATGGCGCGCCGACCAAGGCCGGCCGCGAGAGCGCGCATGGCGCGGCGCTGGGGGAAGCGGAAATCCTCGGCGCGCGTGACCGGCTGGGCTGGCCGCACCGCCCGTTCGAGATCCCCGCCGCTATCCGCACCGCTTGGCAGGCGGCCGGTGACCGCGGGCGGGCCGCGCGGGAGAACTGGCAACGCCGCCTGGCCGACGCGCCGGAAGCGCGGCGCGATGCCTTCCTGCACGGCCAGGCCGGTGCCTTGTCCGCCACCGCCACCGACGCGCTGGCCGCCTTCGTGACGAAGCTGGTCGAGACAAAACCCTCCTGGGCGACCCGGAAGTCGAGCGAAGAGACGCTCAAGGTGCTGACCGCGGTGGCGCCCGAGCTGATCGGCGGCTCGGCGGACCTGACCCATTCCAACAACACCATCACCGCCTCCACCAAGCGCATCACCCCGGGCGATTTCGCCGGCAGCTACATCCACTGGGGCGTGCGCGAACATGCCATGGCGGCGGGCATGAACGGCATTGCCCTGCATGGCGGGTTCATTCCCTATGGCGGCACCTTCCTGGTGTTCTCCGACTATGCCCGCGGCGCCATCCGGCTGTCCGCCCTCATGGGGATACGCGTGATCTACGTCTTCACCCATGACAGCATCGGGCTCGGCGAGGACGGGCCGACGCACCAGCCGGTCGAGCATCTGGTCTCGTTGCGCGCCATCCCCAACCTGCTGGTGTTCCGGCCGGGCGACGCGGTCGAAACGGCGGAGTGCTGGGCGGCGGCGCTGGCCGAGGCACACGCCCCTTCGGTGCTGGCGCTGACGCGGCAGGCCCTGCCGGCACAGCGCACCACCGCTTCGGCCGAGAACCTGTCGGCCCGCGGCGGCTATGTGCTGCAGGAAGCCAGCGGTCCGCGCGCGGTGACGCTGCTGGCGACCGGCTCGGAAGTGCAGATCGCGGTGGCCGCCCGCGCCACGCTGGAAGCCGAGGGCGTCCCCACCGCCGTCGTCTCCCTGCCGTGCTGGGAACTGTTCGACCGGCAGGATGCGGCGTATCGCGCCCAGGTGCTCGGCACGGCGCCGCGGCTGGCGGTGGAAGCGGCCTCGACGCTGGGCTGGACCCGCTATGCCGACAGCGAGGAGGACGTGCTCGGCATGCACGGCTTCGGCGCCTCGGCACCGATCGACGCGCTGTATAAAAAGTTCGGCATCACCGCCGAACATCTGGTGGCCATGGCCCACGCCAGGCTGGCACGGCGCTCGGCATAAACACGCGAAAGACGTTCGGGAGAACGATAGATGGCTCTGATCAGCCTGCGACAATTGCTGGACCATGCGGCGGAGCATGGCTACGGCGTGCCAGCCTTCAACATCAACAACATGGAGCAGTTGCTCGGCATCATGGCGGCGGCGCGGCGCACCGACTCGCCGGTGATCGTGCAGGCCAGCCGCGGCGCCCGCTCCTATGCCGGCGACATCATGCTGCGGCGGATGGTCGAGGCGGCGATCGAGACCAACCCGGATATCCCGGTGTGTCTGCACCAGGACCATGGGGAATCGGCCGATACCTGTTTCTCCGCCATCCAGAACGGCTTTTCGTCGGTCATGATGGATGGGTCGCTGGAGAGTGACGGGAAAACCCCGGCCAGCTACGAGTACAACGTCGCCGTGACCCGCAAGGTGGCCGAGCTGTCGCACGCCGTCGGCGTGTCGGTGGAAGGTGAGTTGGGCTGCCTCGGCTCGCTGGAAAGCGGCCACGGCGAACAGGAAGACGGGCACGGCGCGACCGGGACGCTGGACCGCGCGCAGTTGCTCACCGACCCCGACCAGGCCGCCGATTTCGTCGCCCTCACCCAGGTGGATGCGCTGGCGGTGGCGATCGGCACCTCGCACGGCGCCTATAAGTTCAAGCAGAAGCCGACCGGCGACGTGCTGGCGATGGACGTGGTGCAGGCCATCCACGAACGCATCCCCGCCACCCACCTGGTCATGCACGGCGCCTCGTCCGTGCCGGAAGCCTTGCAGGAGGCGTTCAACCGCTACGGCGGCGAGATGCCGCAGACCTGGGGCACGCCGATCGAGGAGATCCAGCGCGGCATCCGCTTCGGTGTGCGCAAGGTGAACATCGACACCGATTGCCGCATCGCCATGACGGCGCAGTTCCGCCGCATCGCCACCGAAAAGCACGGCGAGTTCGACCCGCGCGCCTTCCTCAAGCCGGCGCTGGCGGAACTGGAGAAGCTGTGCGCCGAACGGTTCGAATTGTTCGGCACCGCCGGTCAGGCGAAGAAGATCAAGGTGATCCCGCTCGCCGAGATGGCGCGGCGGTATCGCAAGGGCGATCTCGCGCCCACCACCAAACAGGCCCAGGCGGCCTGATTTCTTAAACTCACGTCGCGAAGGAAACGCGCCAATGGCACACGTACCAGCGTCCCGCAGCGCCGCCGACCGCTACAAGGCCGGCGTCATGCAATACAAGGAAATGGGCTACTTCGACCTCGACTACGTGCCGAAGGACACCGATATCCTCGCTCTGTTCCGCATCACCCCGCAGGACGGCGTCGATCCGGAGGAAGCCGCGGCCGCGGTCGCCGGTGAAAGCTCCACCGCCACCTGGACGGTGGTCTGGACCGACCGGCTGACCGCCTGCGAGAAATACCGCGCCCGCTGCTACCGGGTTGATCCGGTGCCGGGGGCGCCGAACCAGTGGTTCGCCTACATCGCCTATGACCTCGACCTGTTCGAGGCCAACTCGATCGTCAACCTTTCGGCCTCGATCATCGGCAACGTGTTCGGCTTCAAGCCGCTGAAGGCGCTGCGGCTTGAGGACATGCGGCTGCCGGTCGCCTACGTGAAGACCTATGCCGGCCCGTCCTGCGGCATCGTGGTGGAGCGCGAGCGGCTGGACAAGTTCGGCCGGCCGCTGCTCGGCGCGACCGTGAAGCCGAAGCTCGGCCTGTCGGGGCGCAATTACGGCCGCGTGGTGTATGAGGCGCTGAAGGGCGGCCTCGACTTCACCAAGGACGACGAGAACATCAACAGCCAGGCCTTCATGCATTGGCGCGAGCGCTTCCTGTACTGCATGGAAGCGGTCAAGCGCGCCGAGGCATCCAGCGGCGAGGTGAAGGGCACCTACCTGAACATCTCCGCCGGCACGATGGAGGACATCTACGAGCGCGCCGAGTTCGCCAAGAGTCTCGGCAGCGTCATCGTCATGATCGACCTGGTGATCGGCTATTCGGCCATCCAGTCGATTTCGAAGTGGTGCCGCGCGAACGACATGATCCTGCACCTGCACCGCGCCGGCCACTCCACCTACACGCGCCAGAAGACGCACGGCGTCAGCTTCCGCGTCATTGCCAAGTGGATGCGCCTCGCGGGTGTGGACCACATCCATGCCGGCACCGCGGTGGGCAAGCTGGAGGGCGATCCGGAGACGACGCGCGGCTACTACGATATCTGCCGCGAGGATTTCGTCCCGCAGCGGCTCGACCGCGGCATCTTCTTCGACCAGTCCTTCGCCTCGCTGGCCAAGACCATGCCGGTGGCCTCGGGCGGCATCCATGCCGGCCAGATGCACCAGCTCATCGACCTGTTCGGCGACGACTGCGTGCTGCAGTTCGGCGGCGGCACGATCGGCCATCCGACCGGCATCCAGGCCGGCGCCACCGCCAACCGTGTCGCCCTGGAAGCGATGGTGTTCGCCCGCAACGAGGGCCGCGACATCCTGGCCGAGGGGCCGGAAATCCTGCAGCGCGCGGCGCGCACCTGCACCCCGCTCGCCCAGGCGCTGGAGGTCTGGAAGGATGTGACCTTCAACTACGCCTCCACCGACACCCCCGACTTCGTTCCGTCCGCCACCCCGGCCTGAAGCAAAGGAGCCGTTATCATGCGTCTGACCCAGGGCACCTTCAGCTTCCTGCCCGATCTCACCGACGACCAGATCCGCTCCCAGATTGCCTACGCCCAGGCGCAGGGCTGGGCGGTGAACGTGGAGTACACCGACGACCCGCATCCAAGGAACACCTACTGGGAGCTGTGGGGCCTGCCGATGTTCGACCTCAAGGACCCGGCCGGCGTGCTGCACGAAATCAACGAGTGCCGCAAAGTGTTCGGCAACTCCTACATCCGTGTCTCCGCCTTCGATGCGTCGCACACCTGGGAGACGGTGCGGCTGTCGTTCATCGTCAACCGTCCGCCCGAGGAGCCCGGCTTCTACCTTGAGCGCAACGAGGTGAATGGCCGCAGCATCAACTACACCGTGCGGTCCTACGCGGCCGCGGCCAAGCCGGCCGGCGAGCGCTACTGATGGCTGACGCGCCGCAGACCGTGGATCTCGCCCGCGCCTTCGCCGACTCCGGCGTCGGCGAGGTGCTGGCGCAACTCGACCGCGAGCTGGTCGGCCTGCGTCCGGTAAAGACGCGCATCCGCGAGATTGCGGCGCTGCTGCTGGTGGACAAGCTGCGCCGTGAGCACGGGCTCACGGCGCAGCCGCCGACCCTGCACATGTCGTTCACCGGCAATCCTGGCACCGGCAAGACCACGGTGGCATTGCGCATGGCCGACATCCTGCACCGGCTGGGCTATATCCGCGGCGGCCATCTCGTGTCGGTGACGCGCGACGATCTGGTGGGTCAGTACATCGGCCATACCGCACCGAAGACCAAGGAAGTGCTGAAAAAAGCGATGGGCGGCGTGCTGTTCATCGACGAGGCCTATTACCTGTACCGGCCGGAGAACGAGCGTGACTACGGCATGGAGGCGATCGAGATCCTGCTGCAGGTGATGGAGAACAAGCGCGACGACCTGGTGGTGATCCTGGCCGGCTATGCCGACCGGATGGACAAGTTCTTCACCTCCAACCCCGGCTTCCGCTCGCGCATCGCCCACCACATCGACTTCCCCGACTACGAGGCAGATGAGCTGGCGCAGATCGGCGAGAAGATGCTGTCCGCCCAGGGCTACCGGTTCAGCCCGGATGCGCAGGCGGCCTTCCTGCACTATATCAATGCGCGTATGCGCCAGCCGCATTTCGCCAATGCCCGCTCGATCCGCAATGCGCTTGACCGGGCGCGCCTGCGTCAGGCGGTGCGGCTCTTCGAGCGGCGGGACCAGGCGCTGTCCATCGATGACCTGATGACGATCGAGGCGGAGGAGATTCTCGCCAGCCGCGTGCTGGACGCTCCCGCCGCGGCAAAGGAGCCGGCATGAACCACGATGTTGTGATCGCCCCGTCCATCCTCTCGGCCGATTTCTCCCGCATCGGCGAGGAAGTCCGCGCGGTGGACGAGGCCGGTGCGGACTGGATTCACCTGGATGTGATGGACGGGCATTTTGTTCCCAACATCACCTTCGGCCCCGACATCGTCCGGGCGATTCGCAAATACAGCGCCAAGTGTTTCGATGCGCATCTGATGATCTCGCCGGTCGATCCGTTCCTGGAAGGCTTCGCCAAGGCCGGTGCCGATCGCATCACGGTGCATGCGGAAGCGACGACACATCTTGACCGCACGTTGCAGGCGATTCGCGCGCTGGGCGTGAAGGCGGGGGTATCGCTCAACCCGGCGACGTCCGAGCACGACATTGCGTATGTGCTCGACTATGTCGATCTCGTGCTGGTGATGACGGTGAACCCTGGCTTTGGCGGGCAGAAATTCATCCACGCCGGGGTGGAAAAGATCCGGCGCATCAAGGCGATGATCGGTGACCGCGACATCCGCATTCAGGTGGATGGCGGCATCACGCCGGAGACGGCGCCGTTGGTGATCGAGGCGGGGGCGTCGTCTCTGGTGGCCGGCTCGGCCGTATTCGGCCGCCCGCCATACGCGGAAGCGATCGCAGCCCTGCGCCCAACGCGTTAAACGGAATGGGGTCCAGGGGTCCACCGACCCCTGGCGGGTCCAGGGCAGAGCCCTGGCCTTGCCTTTCTGTCCTCACTTCTTTCTCCGTGTCGTCTTCTTGGCCTCCCCCAATGTCTCGAGCGCCTGCGCCAGATCGGCAATCAGATCGTCGGCATGTTCGATGCCGATCGACAGCCGGATCGTGCCATCGGTGATCCCTTCCTGTGCCCGCACTGCCGCCGGCACGCCGGAATGGGTCGTGGTTGCCGGATGGCTCGCCAGCGACTCCGTCCCGCCCAGGCTCACCGCGAGGCGGAAAATGCGCAGCGCGTTCAGCACAAGGAACGCCTCCGCCTGCCCGCCCGCAAGTTCAATGCTGAAGGTCGAGCCGCCGCCGGTGCACTGCGCATCATAGATGCGCCGCACCGCGCTGCCCGCCGGCAGCGCGCCCAGCGCATGCACACGCCGGATGCGCGGATGCAAGCCGAGGAAATCCGCCACCAGCACCGCATTGCGCGCCGCCTCGTGCATGCGCAGCGACAGCGTCTCCAGCGAGCGGCCCAGCATCCAGCAGGAATGCGGGTCGAGCTGGGTGCCGATCGCCGAGCGCAGCAGCCGCACCGGCCGGATGCGCGCGCGCGCGCCGATCGCCGCCCCGGCGATCAGATCGGAATGGCCGCCGACATATTTGGTCAGCGAATACAGGCTGATATCCACGCCATGTGCGAGCGGCCGCTGGAAGATCGGGCCGAGCAGCGTGTTGTCGCACATGACCACCGGCCGCTGCCCCTGCGCCTTGGCGATCGCATCCGCCGCCCGCGCCACCAGGACAAAATCCACCAGCGTGTTCATCGGGTTCGACGGCGTCTCGATCAGGATCACCGAGACCCGCCCCTTCGCCATGGCGCGCCGGGCCGCGGCGTCGATCGCCGCCTCGCTGGTGCCGTCGGCGAAGCCGGCCGAGCCGATGCCGAATTCGGCGAAGGTCTTGCTCAGCAGTGTCTGGGTGCCGCCATAGAGTGGCTGGCTGTGCAGGATGGCATCGCCGGGCCGGGCGGTAGCGAGGATGGAGGTGGCAATCGCCGCCATGCCGGAGGAAAACACCAGCGCCGCCTCGCCCCCCTCGTAAACGGCCAGCCGGTCCTCGACGATCTCGCTGTTGGGATGGTTGAAGCGCGAATAGACCAGCCCGGCCGAGCCGTCGCCCGGCGGCTCGCGCCGGCCGGAGACGTAATCGAAGAAGTCGCGCCCGTCCTCGGCGGTGCGGAACACGAAAGTGGAGGTCAGGAACACCGGCGGTTTCACCGCGCCTTCGGACAGGGCGGGGTCGTAGCCGTAGCCCAGCATCAGAGTCTCGGGATGCAGGCGATGGTTGCCGATGGTCAGACGGTGGCTGTGGTCGTCCTGGGTCATGGCGGGGCTCCTTGCCGCCCCAGTGTGCACTCAACCCGCGTTCCGCGCCCGTGATTTGGTATAATGGCCGCCCAAATCGCGCCGTTCGAAACGCGTGGTTGCCAGCGCTGCCCCACACCGGCATGGTTCCGCCCAAATGCCGATTGAAACAAGAGGAGCCTGGATGAGCGTGCTGCGGACCATCGCCGCTGCCGCGCTGGCCGCCGGGCCAGCGCTTGGTGCCATCTTCTGGGCGCCGCCAGCGGCGGCGCAGGCTCCGCCACCGTCCGGTACGGTACTGTGGGGCACATTGCCGCTGTACGGCAAGCCGGTGCCGCTGCCGCCCGGCGCCTGGCGGGTCGTCGCCGCCGGATTCGGCCAGATCCGCGAGAACGCCCCGGCGGAACCGTTCGGCGCGATCGCCAGCGTGCTGCTGGAGCGCCCGGCGCACACCTCAGGCGACGAAAAACTGCTGGTGCAGACCAACGTGCTGCCGGTGGCCGGCGGCTGGGGCCCGCCGCCGGAGTGCGAGGACCCCGGCGCGCTGTTCCGCCACGTAACGCCATCGCACGACCTGCACGATGCCTGCGCGTTCGTGCTGGCGTTGGCAGACCCGCAGCGGCTGCACGCGGCGTTACCGGGCCTTACACCGGGCTCCCTGCCCTGGCCCGCCCTGCTCGGCGGTTTGCGGGTCAGCGACCGGCGCGACATGCTGGAAATCCGCTACGCCCTGTCGGCGCACGGGCTGGAGCGCGCGGCCGCCGTGCGCCGCCTGGCCGACTGGACGCAGCCGGCCGAGGCCGCCGCCCTGGCGGCGCTGCGCCAGCCTGCCGCTGAACGGCCGCCCCTGCCGGTGCCCACGATCCGTGCCGATGCCGCGCCGAGCACACCCGCCACCGCCGGCGCCAAACAGGAGGTTGGCAGCATCCCGTTCGGCAGATTGGTGAGCTATCCGGTGGCGTCCAGCCTCGCCACGATGACCATCGCCTCGGCCCTGACGGGCAGCCTGTACACCGGGATGCTCGTCACCGTCTGGCAGGGCATCACCCAAGGTGCCCTGTATGTCGGCAACGACCTGGCCTTCGACTGGCCGCGCTGGGCGGCGCCGATGCAGGTAGGTCCGGTTCTGGCCGCCCAAATGCCCGGCAAGTCTGCCGCATCCCGGGCCGTCCCTCCGACGGCGCGGGCGCCGCTGGTCATCGATGGCGAGGGCGTGCCGCTGCCGGGCGACGGGTGGGAAGTGCTGGCGCGCACGAATGACTCCGACAGCACCGGCACCGCGCTCGCCCGGATGCAGGACGGCCGGCTCGTCGGCCTCGCGCTGGTGCACACGACGCCGCAACCGCGTGCCACCATCGCCCCCATCGCCGCAATGTGCCTGCATCGCGGCGATGGGTTCGCCGTGATCCGCTACGACACCAAGCTGGACGGGTTTTGCGCCTATGGGCGCCTGTCGGCCGAGCCAGCCCCCGACCCGCTCTGGGATGCCGCGATCGACGCGCTGGTCGCGCGCCAGATCCCCCCGCCGGAAGGGTTCGGCCCGGAAGGGTTTGCCATGGTCGGCGCCCAGGCGCGCACGCGCGAGCACCTGCTGGACCTGCTGCTCTACGTCCCCGCCGCACAGGTGGAAAGCGCGGCCGCGCTGGCGGAATGGGCCGACCTGATCCAGGACCCGATGGAGCGCGGCGTGCGCGGGCGGCTGTCCCCCACCGAGCCTGCGCTGCCCTGGCCCGGCCAGGAACAGACGGCACTGGCCGCGCTGGCCGCCCGGCCGGCCGCGGCACTGCATGCGCTGCGGGCGGACGGCGCCATCGGCCCGGCCACGCTGCAGCGCCAGACCCGCGCCGCCGCCGCCTCCCTGGCCGAGCGCGAGCGCACGCACTGGCCGGCCTCGACCGGCTCGCTGGTCAAGGAGGCGACCTACCAGGTGTTGTATTTTGTCGGCGCAGTGGGCGTGTATTGGATCGTCGCCGGCAGCGCCGGGCAGAGCCTGGTCTATGCCTCGATCAACTCGGTGGTACAGCCGGTGCTGGCCTACAGCAGCAGGAAGTTGTGGGCTGAACCGGCCACCGTTGCGCCGGCAGCTTCGCCAGCGCCTTAGCCAGCAAGCCCAGGGCTTTGCCCTGGACCCTATTCCATGCCTCGACAAACGCCGCCCCGCGGGCAATGAACCGCGCCCGACGAATCGCCTCACGAGCATAGAGGAGCCACTCATGGACCACCTGCCGGAAGCCGGCCTGCGCGTCGCGCCGGTCCTGAAGCAGTTCATCGACACCGAGGCGCTGCCCGGGACCGGGCTGGATGCCGCCGCCTTCTGGTCCGGCCTGGCCGGGCTGGTGGGCCGCTTCGCCCCGCACAACCGCGCCCTGCTGGACACCCGCGATGCGCTACAGGCCCGGATCGACGCCTGGCACCAAGCCAACCCGGCCCGCCCGATCGACCAGGAAGCCTATACAGCGTTCCTGCGCAGCATCGGCTACCTGGCCCCCGAGCCGCCCACATTCGCCGTCAGCACCGCCAACGTGGACCTGGAAATCGCCAGCATCGCCGGGCCGCAGTTGGTCGTGCCGGTGAACAATGCCCGCTACGCGCTGAACGCCGGCAATGCCCGCTGGGGCAGCCTCTACGACGCGCTGTATGGCACCGACGCCATCGGCGACGAGGACGGCATGGCCCGCGGCAGCGGCTACAACCCGGTGCGCGGCGCCGCGGTGGTGGCGCGTGCCCGCGCCTTCCTGGATGGCGCCGCGCCGCTGGTGGGCGCCAGCCACGCTGACGTGGTGGCCTACGCGGTGCGCGGCGGCCGTCTGGAGGCGACGCTGGCATCCGGCGCCCACACCGGGCTGGCCGATCCCGGCAAGCTGGCCGGCACCCAGGGCGACCCGGCCGCCCCCAGCGCCGTGCTGCTGCGCAACCACGGGCTGCACATCGAGCTGCTGCTCGACCGCACCCATCCGATCGGCCGCACCGACCCGGCCGGCCTCGCCGACGTGGTTCTCGAGTCGGCCATCACCACCATCATGGATTGCGAAGACTCGGTGGCCGCGGTGGATGCCGAGGACAAGGTGGAGGTGTATCGCAACTGGCTCGGCCTGATGAAGGGCGACCTGACCGCCGGCTTCGAGAAGGGCGGCCGCACCCTGCAGCGCCGGCTGAACCCGGACCGCACCTACACCGCGCCGGACGGCCACACGCTCACCCTGCCCGGCCGCAGCCTGATGCTGGTGCGCAACGTGGGCCACCACATGTATACCGACGCAGTGCAGGATGCCGACGGAAGCGACATCCCGGAGACCATCCTGGATGCCGCCATTACCTCACTGATCGCGCTGCACGATCTGCGCGGTACCGGTCCGCTGCGCAATTCCCGCACCGGCTCGGTGTATATCGTCAAGCCGAAGATGCACGGGCCGGAAGAGGTGCAATATGCCTCCGACCTGTTCGCCGGCGTCGAGGACGTGCTCGGGATCGCGCGCAACACGCTGAAAATCGGCATCATGGATGAGGAGCGGCGCACCACGGTGAATCTGCGCGGCTGCATCCACGCTGCGCGCGAGCGGGTGGTGTTCATCAACACCGGCTTCCTCGACCGCACCGGCGACGAGATCCACACCGCGATGGAAGCCGGCGCGGTGGTGCGCAAGAACGACATGCGCGCGGCGACGTGGATCGGCGCCTACGAAAACAACAACGTCGATGTCGGGCTGGCCTGCGGGCTGCGCGGCCGGGCGCAGATCGGCAAGGGCATGTGGGCGGCGCCGGACCGGATGGCCGACATGCTGGCGCAGAAGATCGGCCACCCGCGCGCCGGCGCCAACACCGCCTGGGTGCCCTCGCCGACCGCGGCGACGCTGCACGCGCTGCACTACCACCAGGTCGATGTTGCCGCGCGGCAGGAAGAACTTTCCACCCGCGCGCCGGCGAAGCTGGCGGATATTCTCACCCTGCCGCTGGCGGACCGGCCGAACTGGTCGCCCGAGGAAGTGCAGCAGGAACTGGACAACAACTGCCAGGGCATCCTGGGCTACGTGGTGCGCTGGATCGACCAGGGCGTGGGCTGCTCGAAAGTGCCCGACATCCACGATATCGGCCTGATGGAGGACCGCGCGACGCTGCGCATCTCCAGCCAGCACATCGCCAACTGGCTGCATCACGGCATCACCACTGCGGCGCAGGTAACCGCAACGCTGCGGCGCATGGCCGAAGTCGTGGACCGGCAGAACGCCGGTGATCCGGCCTATACGCCGATGGCGCCGGGATATGACGGCGTGGCGTTCAAGGCCGCGTCCGACCTGGTGTTCAAGGGGCGGGCCCAGCCGAACGGATATACCGAGTTCGTGCTGCACGCGCGCCGGCGGGAAGCGAAGGCCGGCAAGTAAGGCCAGAAGGCGCGCCGCGCGACGCACGGGGCGCCTTCAAATCCTGGCCGCCTAGCTCGGCTTCGGCGTGAAAGCGCCGCACCAGCCGTCCGGGCTGATGGTGCCTTCGACCATCATGCAACCGTTCGGCGGCTCGAATCCGGCACATGCGCTGCACTTCTGACCGCTTGCGTGCGGCCCGTCCTGGTAAGCGACCAAGTTTTTCGCCATCTTCTGTTGCGCCTGCGCCGTGCTGTGTTTTAGCGCCGCTCCACTGGCGATGATGGCCGCGCCTGCAAGCAGGATATGGCGCCGCGAAGCCCTCGGCGGATTATTTTCGTTCATTTGACGACCTCCCTGGTTTCTTTAGCACCGGCAACGGTGCGTTGGATCATCAGGGCAGGCAAGCGAATTGAGCCGGCCGGTGAACGGGCGCGTGATACGAATGGTATCTGTCAAATACTCACCGCGAGCAAAAATAAAAAAGACCAGGGGGGCGCTGCCCCCTGGACCCTCGCGCCAAGGGCCGGAAGGCCCTTGGAGCCCTTCTTTCGTTCAGGTCTTGGGAGCGAAAGCGCCGCACCAGCCGTTCGGGTTGATCGAACCGGCAACAATCGCGCAGGCGGCCGGCGGCTGGAAGTTTGCACAAATGCTACAGTGCTGGCCGTCCGGGTTGGTCGACTTGTCAACGTAGCCAACCAGGCTCTTCTCGATCTTCTGCGTCTCCTCTGCCGCGGCGTGCTTCACCACTGCGCCGGCGGCAACGATCGCCGCGCCGGCGCGGAGAATGCTGCGCCGCGAGGCCTTCGGGGTATCATCGTTATTCATTTAGATTTCCTCCAAGGTTTCATAACGATGATAACGTTATGTTGACAGGGGGCGGTTGGCAAGTGGGTTGATCCGGCCTTCCGACCGACAGGTCACCAAAGGCGTCGCCCTGACCAGCGCCGGCAATCGCGATGAAGCGTGTCACGGGCGAAAAAGGCGCCGCATCCACCGCCGTATCCTGCCGGTCAACGGCGAGGCGGCCGGCGGCGGCGCTGGAACCTGCCGCGCCGGTCGAAGCGGGAGTTGGCGCGGCGTCACGGAAGGCGATACCTGCTTTGCGCCAGGAGCGGACGGTTGGCCGCCGGACAACCAGGCCGGAACGCCCGTTCGCGGTTCGCCGGTTCTGATCCAGTGCCGACCCCAGGCAGCCGGACCGACGTCCCCGGGCGGTGGCGGAACGGGACCGGGCGACGGCGAAACCGCGCCGGGCCGGGTCATCCGGCCCAGCCTGAACTCCGCCTCATCCTTGCCGGACAGAAGGTCGATGTCGGACATCTCCTTCACCACCAGATGGACCGTGCTGTGCCGGCCGCTCCGGTGAATCTGCAGAACGCCGATGGCGCTGATCCACGGGCGCAGGCCGATCTCGGCGGTAGCCGACCATCGCAGGAAGGCGTCGAGCGGCACCACGACCGCCGGCGTCGCCGCATATTTCTTGCCGAAGCGCAGGAAGACACAGCCTTTCTCGGGTATTTTTTTGATCTGGATGACCTGGCCAACCAGTTCGACCGGCCGTCCGACGGCGAGGATGGCAGCCGCGAAGCTCATGCCGTCCACCACATCGAAGGGCGAGGTGTACAGCTCCGGGCCCGGTCCCACCGGATCGCGGCGGAACGGCGCAACGGCGACGCTGCCACCGGCCATCGCGCGGAACGCGGGCAGCGGCGGAATCGCATCAGCCGGGAGGCCGCAAACTTCGCTGAAAGCAGCGACCCGTGCGGCCAGCCGCGGGATGCGCGCCATCGCATTGAGCACCGGCGAATGCGCCGGATCGAGAAAATCACCCTGCGAAAGGATCAGGTTCTCGCCGCGATGAAACTTGTCGAACAGCCCGGGCGCCTGTTGCAAGGCTTCGAGGCTCAGGTCGAGCACCGCCAGCGGGAAGCGGTCCATGCGCGGGCCAAAATCGCCCGCCGGACGCGACGGCAGCTGGAAATGCGGATGCCCGGCATCGGCGGCGCGCAGGTGGCGCAGCGCCGGCACGTACATTCCATCATAATCCACCAGTTTGAGGGCACCATCCGGGGTAACCATGAAATTGCGGTGCTGGATGTCGCCATGCGCATAACCGCTGCCCTCGCCTTCTTCGGCGAAGGCGCCGAGCTGCTCGCGCAACTGCGCCAGCGCGCGCGGTTCGCCGCGCCGGCGCGCGACATATCCCAGCAGCGTCTCGCCCTCGACCCACTGCATCCGCACGATCGGCAGCCGGGCATTCTCCACCCGAATGCCCCGTCCGACATAGGCAAACTCAACGAAGAAGCGCGATCGCAGCCGGGCCAGGAAGGCTGAGATCGCGTTGTATCGTTCCAGCAGTTCCGGGATTTCGCGGTGGAAGCAGCGCACCGCAATGTCCCCACCCGCGCCGATGAAGCGGTAGGTGAAAGCGAACCCCCCCGACAGCACCTCGGGCAGGCCCAGGGCGTCGGTCTGCACACGCCGGCCCTTCACGTCGGGGTCAAGAAAATACACGGCGGGATTCTGCACCGCCTCGTTGTAGCGGTCGGCCGACGGGAACTTCACAGCTCGATCATCAGCAAGGCGCAGTCGTCGGACCGGACAACGCCGGACGCGATGCGCTCGCTGGCCCATATCCGGAAGGCCTCGCCATCCGGCTGGCCGGCCAGCTCGTCAAGCCGCCCCCGGCGCTCGTCAGGATCGGCGGCGCTGGCCACCCATTCCGCCAGCGCGTCCGTCATGGCCAGCAGGCGGGTGCCTTCCCAGCCGGTATCGGGGACGCGGATGGTCGATGCCGCGGCGACAAAAGCGGCCTCGGTATCGTCGAAGGCACCGCGCCCGGCGCGGCTGCACAGCAGCACCGGATCGCGACGGAAGGCGTCGCCGGCCATGTCCGGAACCATGCCGACCTGCCCATCCGGCGCGATAACGAACAGCGTGGTGTCGCCGATCGCGTGCACAACGATGTGCGGGTCGGTGATCGCCAGGCCCAGGAACGTCGCGAAATTGCCGCGATCAACGGCGTGCGCGGCGGCCCAATCCTCCGCCGGCGGGGGCGACGCCGCGGCAAAGCGGTCCCGCGCCGCCTGCAGCCATTCCGGGCGCACCGCCGCATCCACCAGGAACTGGCGGCACAGGGCGCGCGCCCAGCCCCGGCTATCGTAGGAAATCGAAGCCCCGTCGCTGACCGCATAGCGACCCTTCGCACGACACCCCAGGATGAAATCCTCGCAAATCCGGCCGGTCTCCTTGGCCCGGGTGAACGCCCGCTGCGCCCGAACGCGGACCACAGCCAATCTCTTTCAGCGATCTCCCGCCACCAGCCGCGGACGGGTGCCGATGTCGAAGAAGGTGACCACGTCGTCGAGACGCCCATTGTAGATATAGCCGCGGCTGTCCGGCTGAACCGTCACCCCGGCATCGGCGGCCCGGCGCTGCATCTCGGGCGGCAGCAGACTGCTGGTGCGAAACAGCAGGCGCGCATACGCATCGGGCATCAGCCGCTCGCTGGCGGGAAACCGCACCGGCTGGCCGCCGGCGCCGGAGACGTGCAGGTTCAGCAGCAGGCTGGCGCCATCTTTGGTCCCCTGGCCGGTCACATGGCCGGCCGCCGCCTCCACATCCGCTTCGGTCCCGTCGGAGGCCTCGCCGTCGGTCACGTGCAGCACCGTGGGCGGGAAGGAGTTCGGGTGCTCGCGGCACCAATCCGCCAGCAGGTCGCCGGCCATGCGCAGCGCCGCGCACATCGGCGTGGCCCCCGACGCCTGCGGTTCGAACCAGATGGGGAACTTGACCTCGGTCTCAACCAGGCCGCCCGCCCCGTCGGAAACCCGCTTCCGGCGGGTTTCGACCCGGACCGGATGGCTGGCCAGGGCGCCAATCTCGCAGATGTGGCTGCCGGCCAGCGAACCGCCGAAACCCGGTCCCACCCGGCTGCCCGAATAGGCAATCACGCCCACGTCGAAATAACTGAGAATGCCCTCGGATTTCCGGCAGCGGATCACCAGTTCCATCAGGCTGCGGTTGAGCACATCGGCCAGGAAATTGGCTTTCCGGACCCCGGCCTCCAGCTCATCGGCCATCGACCCCGACTGGTCGATGACGAAGACCAGGCAGGTCGGGTTACTGCGGTTGATTTCCGCGGTGTAGGTCAAGGCAAGTACCTCCGCAATTGAGTGTGGTCCCTGCTCGACCACGGCGGCGCCACTGTCGGGCGCGGACCGCAAGCGGCTGCAACGGGGGCTTGTCGGCGGCGGCAGTTTGACCCGGCAGCGGCAGCCGTTCAAGGCCACCAGCATGAATGCGCACTTTCCCCGGCCCACGCTTTCCCCGGCCATAGGCGCCACCCGCAAGATTTCGCGCGGGGCGCAAAAGCCGTAAACGAATATGCTACCCTCCGGCTGACCGTGCGTTCGGGACAACCGCCATGACATCGATGGTCCTGCGCCATGTCGGTGAGGCCCTCCAGCCGGAGGACCGTCGCCTCCCCATTCCCGGCCCCGGCCAGCTCCGCGTGCGGGTTGCCGCCTGCGCCGTCTGCCGCACCGATTTGCACGTGGTGGACGGCGAATTGCCCGCCACAAGCCTGCCGATCGTTCCGGGCCATGAGATCATCGGCCGGGTGGATGCGCTCGGCCCCGGCGCCGGCCGTTTCGCCGTGGGCGACCGCGTCGGCATCCCCTGGCTGGGCTGGACCTGCGGCACCTGTCCGTTTTGTCGCAGCGGGCGGGAGAACCTGTGCCCGAACGCCCGCTTCACCGGCTGCCAGATCGACGGCGGCTATGCCGATTATGCCGTCGCCGACGAGCGCTTCTGCTTCGCCATCCCCGACGGCTTCTCCGACCTTCAGGCCGCCCCGCTGATGTGTGCCGGCCTGATCGGCTACCGCACCCTGCGCATGGCCGGCGATTCGCGCCGCCTCGGCCTCTACGGCTTTGGCGCCGCCGCCCACATCGCCGTCCAGGTGGCACGCTGGGAGGGGCGCGAGGTGTTTGCCTTCACCCGCCCCGGCGACACCGCCGCGCAGGATTTCGCCCGCCGCCTCGGCGCCGTCTGGGCCGGCGGATCGGATGAGGCGCCGCCCGAGCCGCTCGACGCCGCGTTGATCTTCGCGCCTGTCGGTGCCCTGGTGCCCGCGGCCCTGCGCGCCGTCGCGCCCGGCGGCACGGTGGTGTGCGGCGGCATCCATATGAGCGACATTCCCGCCTTCCCGTATTCGCTGCTGTGGATGGAGCGCAGCGTCCGCTCGGTGGCCAATCTCACCCGCCGCGATGGCGCGGAGTTCCTCGCCCTTGCCGCGCGCATTCCGGTCGTCACCGAGACCACCGCTTTTCCCCTGTCGCAGGCCAACGAGGCCCTGCACCGGCTGCGAACCGGCGCGCTCACCGGGGCGGCGGTACTCGTGCCCCAAACAACCCAGAGCCGTGCCGATCGCCGAAAAACACAACCTGACGAATCATAACGGTTGCAGAAATCCGGAATGTAAGAGAGAAGGCTGGCGAAACCGTGAGTGCCAACGTATGTCCGCCGTTCGTTCCTCTGCAACCGCTTCTGGCGATCGCCTGCGCTCGGAAGCTGCCCGCCTGCGAGGCCTGTTGGAGGGCGTCAACGATCCATGGGTGTTCCGAATGCTACAGGAACTCGCTGAGGAATACGAGAAGATCGGCAAGGAAGCTGACCTGGCGCACTGATCGAAGCGGCGGCGACTGAATAACCGAAGAAATTCAAATATTTCTCAACACCAGGTGGCGGATTACTCCTCCGCCAGTTTCTCTCGGCTCGCCCGCACCCGGGCCACCCGCCGGCCCTCCATCTCCATCACCTCGAACAGCCACCCGCCAAACACGATCCGGTCGCCCTGCCGCGGCACCCGCCGCAACAGGGCCAGCAGCAGCCCGGCGATCGTGTGATAGCTGCCCTCGGCCGGCAGGTCGGGCAGCCCGAGCCGCACCTTCGCCTCGTCCACCGGCATCATGCCGTCGAGGAACGAAGCGCCATCGTCCGGCTCGATCCCCTCGCCTGGCACCGGACCGGTATCGGCCGGATCGCCGATGATCGCCTCCAGCACATCCGCCGCGGTCACCACGCCCTCGAAGCTGCCATATTCGTCCAGCACCAGGGCCAGCCCCATCGGGTCCGCTTTCAGCCGCTCCAGCGCGTCCAGCGCGGTGACCGTGTCCGGCATGTACACCGGCTGGCGCAGCGCCGGGCCGATCGACAGTTCCTTGCCGTCCAGGATGGCGTCGAGGATGTCCTTGGCCTGCACCACCCCCACCACATTGTCCACGCTGCCGTCGCACACCACGAAGCGGCTGTGCGGCGCCGATTTCAGCGTCGCCGCGATCTCGCGCGGCGGGTCGGTGCGGTCGATCCAGGCGATCCCGGTGCGCGGCGTCATGATGGCGCGCACCGGCTTGTCGGCCAGCCGCAGCACACGCTCGATCATGTCGCGCTCGCCGGTCTCCAGCACGCCGGTCTGCTCGCCCTCGGCCAGCAGCGCCTTCAGTTCCTCCTCGGTGACGGTCTTCGGCTGGGCGCGATAGGCGCCGAACAGCATCAGCACCGCGCCGGAGGACTTGCCGAGCACCCAGACAACCGGCTGTGCCGCGCGCGCCACCGCCGCCAGCGGGCCGGCGACACGGGCCGCGGTGCGTTCCGGTGCACGCAGCGCCAGCTGTTTGGGTACCAGTTCGCCCAGCACGAGGGTGAAATAGGTGATCCCTACCGCCACCAGCGTCAGCGACAGGCTGGAGGCGAAGGGACCGATCCAGGGCAAATCCTCCAGCACCGGCGTCAGCAGCGCCGCGACGTGGGCGCCGCCATACACGCCCGACAGCACCGCCACCACGGTGATGCCGACCTGCACGGTGGGCAGGAACAGCTGCGGGTCCTCCGCCAGGCGGCGGGCCAGGTCCGCGCCGGCCACGCCCTTGCGCGCCAGCACGGCCAGGCGGGCGCGGTTGGCCGAGACCAGCGCCAGTTCGCTCAGCGCGAACAGGGCATTGAGGGCGATCAGCAACAGGATGAGGGCGATGTCGAGTACGGCTTCCATGGTCCTGTTTGCGTTCGAGGGCGGGCGCGATGGCAGCATACAGGTCCGCCGGTCCGCCGGCATCCTATCGCCCGGCGGCGTGCGGAAATGAGGGACCCGGACCGACGCTGTCGCGCATTGCAAATCGGTGATTTTTCTCTCGCGTGGTGATCCGTTTAATGGTTTATTAACCATCGTCGCCCCAGCGGAGATACGCCGCATGACCCTCCCGACCACCGCCACCGTCATTCCCTTCCCCCGCCCGGCGCGCGCCCCCGCCGCCCAGGCAGACCAGGACCCGGCCCGCGAGGACCCGCAGGAACGGCTGCGGCGGGCGCTGACGGCGCTGAATGCGGCGCTGGCGGCCCAGCGCGAGGCGGTTGCGAACTGGCGCGGCGCGCTCGGCACCCTGCGCGGCAGCGTGCAGGACCTCAACGGCTCGCTACAAACCTACAACACCAGGCTTGGCGCGCTCGGCGAGCGCGTCGGCGCGCTGAACACCGAGGCCAAGCGGCTGGAAGCCTGGGCCGACGGAGTGTTGCAGCCGCCGGCCTGATAAAAGCACGGCCGCCGCGGGACTTGCCCGCAGCGGCCGCTCAGGCGGTTAGAACCAGCTCTTGGGCGCGGGCGTGATGGACACCGCCAGCGTCTGGCTCACCACCGCGGTAACGGTGTCACCGACGTTGAGCTGCGGCAGCAGCGCGATCCGCCCCGGATCGGTGACCACGAGGGTGCGAACGGCGCCGCCGGAGGGATCGACCACGTCAATGCTGTGGTCGGGCAGATCGATGCCGACCACGGTCGCGCTGATACGCGTCAGCTTGAGGATGACACCGCCCGGCCCCTGGATCGGCCGCGCGATCAGTTCGGCCGATCCATCATCCGGAGCCGTCGAGCCGGGGCCCGCCACCCCGAACGCCACCGAGCGGTAGTACTTCGCATTGACGGCATCGCCGACCTTGAGCTGGTCGAGGCGCACATCCGGGCCGGCGATGATGGTAACGGACTGGCCCGAGGCGCCGGTCAGCGTGACGGCCCGGCTGTTCGGATCGAGCGCCGTGATCTTGGCGTGCAGGGTCAGCGCCTCGGGCAGCGGCACCGGGCTGACGATCGGGCTGGCCTGCGGGGTAATGCCGTCCTGCGCCATGGCGGAGTGGCCCAGCGGCAGCAGCAGGGCGGCGGCGAACGCGGCGGCAATCGTCGTGGTCGGGAGCCTGTAGGCCATCGGGTGATCCTCCTGGTTCGAAAAAGGCATGCCGCAGCACGCGACACCCCAGAGCTACAGCGGCACGGATACAGCAGGGATTCCGCCCTGTGAATCCATTGTGTTATTGAAACCGCTTACCGAGCCAAGTTTGGTGACGCACTGCAAAAACGGCAAGGGGGTAACCGGCTGCCGCTCGCCTCCGCCGCGACTTGCCTGGCGTTTCATTCCGCATGACGCGGCACCCGGCGACCCGCTACACTTGTCCCCCCAACCCGGCCCGCACCATGCCCGACCTCGTCACCTCCCGCCTGATCCTGCGCAGCTGGCGCGACGCCGACCGGGCGCCACTCGCCGCCATCACCGGCGATCCGCACACCATGCGGTTTTTCGCCATCACCCGGACGCCGGCGCAATCCGATGCCTGGATGGAGCGCGCCCAGGCCCATATTGACCGCCACGGCTTCGGCATCTGGGCCGCCGAGGTGCCGGGTACAGGACTGATCGGCTTCGTCGGCCTGTCCACCATCCCGCCCGACCTGCCGGTAGCCCCGGGCGTCGAACTGGTCTGGACCCTCGGCGCCGCCTGGTGGGGCCACGGCTATGCGCCCGAAGCCGCCCGCGCCGCGGCACTGGATGGATTCGCGCGGCTGGGGGTGGCGGAAATCCTGGCCTTTACCGCTGCCGTGAACGCGCCCTCGCGGCGGGTCATGGAGAAGATCGGCATGCGTTACGATCCTTTGGCGAGCTTTGACCATCCTCGGGTGCCGGCCGGGCATGTGCTGCGGCGGCATGTGGTTTACCGAATCAAAGAATAAGGAAGGCCAGGGCTCTGCCCTGGACCCGCAAGGGGGCGGTGGCCCCCTTGACCCCATTCCTCAGGAGGCTGGGACGATGCTGCCTTCCATCGCCTCATAAAAGTCCGGGTTCCTCTCCGCTACCAGGGTGACGAGCGTGTCGAATATCGCCGCCAACGGCACCGGCACATCCGGGCGGCCCACCTCGGTGGCACGCACCGCCACCTGGCCCGGCGCCGCGTCCAGCAACAACACATACATGCGCTCATACTGCTCGTCGCGGCCCGCCGGATCGTCGCGGCCGGTGAACAGCTTCATGCGCGCATGCGCGTTCAGGAACGTCGAGCGCCGCCTGGCACTGCCATCCCGGTTCTGCGTGCTGTCGGTCTCGGCCCCGGCATCGAGAAAGAAAAACCCGGCCAGCACCGCATACGGAAAACGCCGGTGCAACGTCACCGCCTCCATCAGCATGTCGCCGCGGCGATTGGTCAGGTTCTTCTGGAAATTGCCGGTGCGCGGGTCGCGGAAGTTGATCGACTTGATCGAAATGCCCAGCAGCAGGCCGGATTCCTCGGTCGCCCAGGTAACGTCCACCTTCTTGGCGCCGATCCCGCCGGCCATGCGCCGCTCCGCGCCACTGCCATCCACGCCGCCGGCGCGCAGCGGTCGCGTGCCGCGCATCCCGCGCTCGCGCAGCTCCTGGGCGAACACCAGCGCCACTGCCTCCGACACGCGCTCGCTGTAGCGCTTCTTGGCGGCCTGGCTGGCATCGTCCGGCGGCTTGGCCCCGAGCCGCACCAGCGAGGCCGCCAACACCTCGTCAACCCCCAGCATCACCGATCCGGCGTCCCTTCGGCGCGCCTTCTGCCGCGGGCGCGCCGGCGCTGGCTGAGCAGGTCGCGCGCCATCCGCAGCGCCGCAAGCTGCCCGTCGTCCAGGCCGAGCTGGCCGGTCAGCAGGATACGGTCCACCTGCGCCACCGCGCCGGCCACGTCGCCCGCTAGCAGCGCCGCCGCCACCGCCGGACGCGCGGCGCGCAACACAGGCGACGCTGCGCGCAGCGTCGCCGGCGAGGGCACGGGGAGCATATCGGCTTCCCTCGGCTCCAGCTTGAGCAGGCCCCCGCCATAGGAGCGCCCGACCATCTCCGCCCCCAGGAGAGAAAAGCTGTTCAGGAACGCCAGCGGCAGCATCTCCCGACCGAGCCGCAGCAGGCCGGGGCGCAGCGTCACGCCATACACCGAGTTCAGGATGTGCACCCGCGCATCGTTGGTCAGCAGGCGCGGGCGATCCTGGTTCATGTAGGTCAGCAGCAGGTCGGGCACCGCCCCCACCGGCACGCGCCACCAGGGCGAGCGCACGCGGCACTTGTAAGCCGTTTCCACCCCGCACTGCCGCCCGGCCTCGATTCGCCGGCGCACGGCGGCGTCGGTGTCGTCGCGCGGGTCGAACAGGAAACAGGCGGCGCCCTCGGCGGCCAGGTGCTCCCAGGCGCGCCGGTCGAATTCCAGCCCCTTCAGGTGGCGCGAGCCGGGCGGCGATATCCGCCGCAGATCGTCCATCGCCAGGCCGAGCCGCGCCGCCTCCTCAAAGCCGAGGCTGAACCAGGCATTGTTGCCTGTCACCGCGCCCAGCCAGGTCTCGCCCCAGTCCAGCATCGGCGCGAAGCCGGGGCCGGCGGCGAGATGGCGGTAGAGGGAAAACGAATCGGCGGCGATCAGCGCCGGCGTCCATTTTTTGCCGTCTTCGGGCCAGTGCTCGGTCCAGGCGGGGGCGTTCGGGGCGGGCAGCGCGTCCAGGCTGCCGGCCTGGAACAGCTCGAAATGCGGCGCCCCGCCCTGCCCTTCGGCCAGCAGCAGCACGACCTCCTCCAGCACCCCGGGAAACACCCGGGTTTCGAACAGAACCAGCCGCACGCGGGCAAACCGCTGCAGCAGGAAACGGCGCACCTGGGCGGCGTAGTTCACCGTCAGCAATTCCCCCGGCAGCACGAGGGACAGGCGGCCGTCCGGGCGGAGGAACCGGCTGGCATGGATGGTGAACGCCGCCCAGGAGCTGGACAGGCCGGTCAGCCGCACCCCGGCGGCAAGTGCCGCGCGTTGCGCCCGGGCGCGGGCCTCGCCGGAAAAATTCTGGTAGCGGACATAAGGCGGGTTGCCGATGACGGCATCAAACGCCGGCGCGGGAGGGCGGCCGAAGAAGTCACCCACCTCGATGCCGGCGCGCAGCCCCCGCTCGGCGAGCAGCCGGGCGGCCTGACGGGCCGAGCCGGCGTGGATTTCCACCCCGTGCAACTGCGCGGTGAGCCGGTCCGGCGGTGTGCCGAGGGCGCGCAGCCGCTCGCCGGCCGCAAGGAGAAACGACGCCTCGCCGCAGGACGGTTCCAGCACGTGGTCGGCCGGGCTGCGGATCGCCCAGGCCGCGAGGTAGGCGGTGATGGCCGCCGGGGTGAAGAAGGCGCCGCGGGCTTTGCGGAAGCTGGCGGGATCGGTCATGCGGTCCCTCCTGCTGCCATGCCGCGAGTCGGGCGCAGGATAAAGGAAGGGACGGGGCGCGTCACGCCGGCCGCGGGCTCGGCCACCCGGCACCGGAATCATCAACAAATCGACCCTCGCATGGGTAACATTGCCATCGCGGTCGGAACGGCAGGCGTTTGGGGGGCACGGCATGGTCTGCGGGCAATCGGTGTTGGCGCGCGGCTTTGCCGTGGCGATCGGCGCAGTATCGGCCCTGCCGATCGCGCAGGGCACGGCCCAGGCGCAGTCCGCCGGCGGCGGGCACGCGGGTGGGCACGCCTCGGGCACGGTGAAACCGCGGATCGATCTCCACCAGCCGGCCGAGGCGACCGACCTGCTGCAGGATATCACCCACGAGCTGAACACCGTGTACGACGACTATCTCGCCTTGAAGGACAAGGCCGAGACCGCCGCCAATATCCAGGTCTCGATGCCCGTCTCGGTCTTCGGGCAATGGGCGCAGCCGAACGGCGGCGCCGGCATCGGTGAACTGGTCTATTCGCCCTCGATCACCTGGACGCCGTTCACCAACACCGCGATTGGCTCCGGGGCATTCGATTTTGCCTTTCAGAGCAACCAGTTCTGGACCCAGGCCACCACCAATTCCCGGCAGGCCCGCATGGGCCTGATCACCCCGCCGAACGACTGGGGCGACGACAGCTACCAGTTTGCCCAGATCACCTACACCCATAGCTTTCCCGGCAACTGGCTGGCCCTCGCCGTCGGGCAGTATTCCTTCGGCCAGTATGACGGCAACCAGTATGCCGGCGATGCGCAGACCAATTTCATCAGCTACGCCCTCGCCCAGAACGGCACGCAAACCTATGCCAATGCCGGCACCGGCGCTTACATGCAGGTCGCGCCGAACAGCTCGTTGCAGTTTGCCGGCGGCGTGCAGAGCGCCACCGACGTGTTCGGCCGGTCCGTGACCATCAACGGTTTCCACGACGGTATGCTCGCCTGGTTCATGACGGCGCAGTGGACGCCGACAGTCCTGGCCGGCGGCGCCTACAGTATTCTGTACTACAATCAACCCTCAGTGCCGCTGCAGCCGAGCGCGTCGCAAGGCGTTTCGTTCAGCGCGGTGCAGAACCTCACCGCGCGCTACGGGGTATTCGTTCGCGTCAACAACGCCTCGGGCGAGGCGATCCCGATCGAAACCTCGGTCGCGTTCGGCGGCATCATCAACGATCCGTTTGGCCGCCACCGGCTCGACCAGGCCGGGCTCGGCATTGCCTGGGACAAGACCAACAGGACGGAGGTCGGCAGCCCGTCGCGCGATGCGGAATGGATCGCCGAACTCTACTACCGCTACACGGTCTTCAAGCCGCTGCACCTCACGCCGGATGTGCAGGTCTATTGCAACCCGGCCCTGGCCCCGAACACGAGCCTCGCCGCCGCCCTGACCCTGCGCGCCACCTTCAACTTCTGACTCGTGCCACTTCGACGGACACCTCGATGTCGTCATAGCCCCTGGCGCGATAGACCACGGCGGAGACCAGCCAGCTGGCGAGGAAAATGCCGACGATCAGGTAGCCAAGCAGCCCAAAATTCTCGTTGAGCGCCCCGATCGCATCCCAGAAGCCGCCGGTCAGGGCCAGCCGGCCGCCGATCAGCCCAAGCGCTTCGATCCCGCCGACCAGCACGGCGACCATCACCGACACGGCGGTGATGGTCAGGTTGTAGTACAGCTTGCGGATCGGCTTGGCGAAGGCCCAGCCATAGGCGCCCACCATCAGGATGCTGTCGCCGGTATCGACCAGCGACATGCCGGCAGTGAACAGCGCCGGAAACACCATGATCGACCAGATTGACAGACCCTGCGTGGCCTGGGTCGCCGAGATGCCCAGCAGACCGACCTCGGTCGCCGTGTCGAAGCCGAGGCCGAACAGCATGCCGAGCGGATACATCTGCCAGCCGTGTTCGATCGCCCGGAAAAACCGGCGAAACAGCCGTCCGAGCAACCCGCGCTGGGACAGCACCAGAAAAAAATCGTCCTCGTCGAAACGGCCGCCATGCCTGACGGTATGAAAACTGCGATAGAGCGAGATAAAAACAAGGAAATTGGCAAACGCGATGGCAAACAGGAACAGCGCCGACACCAGCGTGCCGATGACGCCGCCGATATCCTTGAAGGCATCGAATCGCGATTGCAGGGTCGTTGCCGTGATGGCGATGGCGACCGACAGCGCCACCACGATGGTGGAGTGACCGAGCGAGAAGAACAGGCCGACCGATACCGGGCGCTTGCCGTCCTGCATGAACTTGCGGGTGACGTTGTCGATGGCGGCGATATGGTCGGCATCGAAGGCATGCCGCAGACCGAAGCTGTAGGCCAGCAACGACGTTCCCAGCAGAATCGGATAGTCGCGGAAGGCGATCAGCGCCCAGGCCCACGCGGCGACATTGGCGACGACCAGCAGCGCGGTGATGCTGATCACCTTCCGGCGCAGGCTTGTCTTTGCGCCGATGAAGACGCCAGGGGAACCAATCGTCACGCTGCTTCCTCCGCCGGATCGCCGTTTGTTCTTAAGACGGAGACGCGGTCATGCGGGACGCGGATGGAGATGCGGGTGGGCGTGCCCGGCGCCGCCGTGAACATGCGACTGGGTATCGATGGTGAGCGGGACAAAGCTGACCTGGCCGTGGCTGACCCCGCGCTCGGCGATGACCGCCTTGGAGAACGCCTGCACCGCTTCGACCGGGCCGCGCAGCACGGCCACTTCAAGGCAAGCTTCGTGGTCGAGATGAACATGCATGGTGGCGACCTGAAGGTCGTGGTGCGCGTGATGCGCATCGGTCAGTCGCTTCGACAGTTCCCGCGTATGGTGGTTGAACACATACGACAGGGTGGCGATGCACTCGCCCGTCATGCTGCCGTCGATGCCGGCGCGATTGAGGCCGAGGCGCGCCAGGTCGCGGATCGCCTCCGAACGGTTTTCGTATTTGTGACTGTCCATGAACGCGGAAAGCTCGTCCGCAAATTCATCGGACATGCTGATCGTAACGCGCTCCATACCACCCGGCTCCTGCTGGCGTGACTATCCGAGGGTATGAAAAATTGTCAAGGGCCGCATACGCGCGCGCCCGGAAGGATATGCAGCGCCGGAATTTACAGCGCCGCCCCCTTCGCCGCTGCCCCCTTCGCCGCTGCCGGCGGGGCGTCGGGAAAGTCAGTCTCCCAGCCGCCGCCGAGCACCTTGTAGATCTGCACCAGGTCGGTCGAGACCGTGGTGGTACTGTCGGTGAACTGCTGCTCCGCCGCCAGCAGGCTGCGCTGCACGTCCAGCACCTGCAGGAAGTCGATCACCCCCTCCCGGTACCGGTCGAGCGCCAGCGACAGCGCCCGGTGGTTCTGCGCCACCGCCTGCTGCAATTGTTCACGCCGGCGCTGCTCGGCATCGTAGGCGGTCAGCGCGTTGTCGGCTTCGTGCAGCGCGCCGAGCACGGTGCGCTGGTAGCTCACGGCGGCCTCCTGCTGCTGCGCCTGGCGCAATTCCAGCGTGCGCTTCAGCTTGCCGCCTTCGAAGATCGGCAGGGTGATCGAGGGGCCGAGCGCGAATGTCTTGGCCGCGCCCCAGTCGGCCAGGTCGCTGAACTGAATGGCCTGGATGGCGGCGCTGCCGGACAGGGAAATACTCGGATAGAAATTGGCCACTGCCACGCCGACATCGGCGGTGGCCGCGTGCAATTGCGCTTCGGCGCGGCGGATGTCGGGGCGGCGGCGCGCCAGCTCCGAGGGCAGGCCCACCGGCACGCGCGGCGGCACTGGTGGAATGGCCTTCGGGTCGGCCAGGTCGGCGGTCAGCGCCGCCGGCTTCTCGCCGAGCAGAAGGCCGATGGCGTTGATGAGCTGCGCCTGCTGCGCCTCCAGCGTCGGCAGCTCGGCCGTCACGGTGGCCACCTGGGCGGCGGCGTTGGCCACGTCGAGGTCGGTGGTCAGCCCGCCCTCCGCGCGCTGGCGCGTCAGGTCCAGGGTCTGGCGGGCAATGTCGAGGTTCTGCCGGGTGATGTCGAGGTTGCGCTGCACCCCGCGCAACTGGATGTAATCACGCGCCAGCTCGGCCGCGGCGGTCAGCAGCGTGTCGCGGCGGGCATCCTCGCTGGCGTCCACGCTGGCGTCGGCGGATTCGACGCTGCGGCGGACGCGGCCCCAGATATCGGCCTCCCAGGAGGCGTCGAAGCCGTACTGGAACAGGTTGAACGGCTGGAAAATGCCGACATTGGGCACCTGGGCGCCGTTCTGGGCCTGCCCGGCGCCGTTCGACTGGCTCGCCGCGGCGCCGGTGCTGACCAGCGACAGCGCGCCTTTCTGGCTGAGCTGCTGGTACGTGTAGCTGGTATTGCCGTTCACCGATGGCAGGCCCGCGGCCGCGGCCACGCCCGACGAGGCGCGCGACTCGGCGAGCCGGATGCTGGCCACCCGCACATCAAGATTGACCTCGGCCAGCCGTTGCTCCAGCCCGGTCAGTTGCGGGTCGCCGAACAGCTTCCACCATTGCGGATCGACCGGCTCGGCGACGGGCTGGCTGACCGAGAGCGTCTCCTGGTGCCCGGCACCGTTCCACGAGGTGGGATTCCACCAGGGCGTGGGCCGCTCGAAATCGGGGCCGACCGTGCAGGCGGACAGCAGCAAGGCCAGCACCGGCAGGAAGGCGACACGCACCGCGCATTGCGAATCAGCGGCTGGCGCCGCGGGAAAAGGCTTCGGCACGGTCAAGAATCTCCCCTGCTGCCGTGTCGTTGCGGGACAGGGCGGAGGCCAAGCTAGTCCCGACGCGCGGCCGGTCAACGCAGGCAGACCCGCCGCGCGGGCTGATGAGCCATGCATCACGCCTTCCGCGCCCCCCAGAATATCGGAAACGGCGCCTTCACCACGTCGATCAGGTTGGTGCGCATCGCCGTCGCGTTGAACCACTGGCCGACCGGGATGTACGGCACCTCCTCCCACACCAGCAGTTGGATTTGCTCGCAGATCGCCCGCTGCGCCGCGAGGTCCGGTGCCTCGAACCAGGCATCGCGCAAGGACTCGATGCGCGGGCTGGTGGGCCAGCCGAACCACCCGTCCAAACCGGTGCCGCGGAGCGGAAGGTGGCTGGCCGGCGTGGCGACCGCCAGCCCCTCATAGGTGGTGCAGAAGGCATTCCAGCCGCCCTTCTCCGGCGGCTCGCGGCTGTTCCGGCGCTGCCGCAGGGTGGCCCAGTCCATGCTGGCATACTCGACATTCAGCCCGACCTGCTCGAACAGATCGCGCGCCACCTGGCAAAGCGACTGGATGGCCGGCGTGTCCGACGGCGACATCAGCACGATTTTCTCGCCGTTGTAGCCGCTCTCGCCCACCAGGTGCCGGGCCAGCGACGGGTCGCGCGGGTCGGTAAACACCGCCATGCCGGCATCGTTGGCCATCGGCAGGCCGGGCGTGAACACGCCCACCGGAACATGGAAAAGATCGCGCTCGCTGCCCATCGCCGCCTCGACGAAGGCGGACTGGTCAACCGCGGGCAGCAGGGCGCGCAGCAGCTTCGGATTGTCGAACGGCGGATGGAGGTGGTTGAGGGCGATCATGGGAATGACGCCGATGCCGTCGTTCACCACCACCGTCACGCCCGGGCTGTCGCGCAGCACCGGCAGCAGGTCGATCAGCGGAAGCTGCACCCAGTCCACCTCGCCCTGCTGCAGCGCCGCCGCGGCGGCAGCGGGGTCCGGCATGACGATCCACTCGACGCGGTCGAAATTGGCGACTTTGCCACCGCTGGTGAAGTCCGGATTTTCCGCGATCGGCACGTATTTTTCCCAGCGCTCGTAGACCGCCCGCGACCCCGGCACCCATTCGTGCTGACGGAAACGAAACGGCCCGCTGCCGATATACTCCTTGATCGGCTTGAACGGATCGGTGCGGCTGATGCGCTCCGGCATGATGAAGCAGGTGTCGGTTCCCAACGCCTCCAGCACGAACGGAAACGGCTGCTTCAGCCGGATGTCGAAGCGGCGGTCGTCGAGCGGCTGGATGTCGTCGAGTCGCGCCAGCATGGCCTGGCCGAGGCCGCGCCGCCTGGCCCAGCGCAGGATGGAGGACACGCAATCGCGCGCGCGCACCGGCTCGTTGTCGTGGAAGGTCAGGCCCTCGCGCAGGGTGAACCGCCAGATGAGGCCGTCATCGGAAAGCTCGTGGCCGGCGACCATCTGCGGGCTGGGGCGACCGCTGGAATCCTGGCCGTACAGCATGTCCCAGATCATGAAACCGTGATTGCGGGCCACCGTGCCGGGGGTCCAGATCGGGTCCGGGTTGTGCAGGTTGCCCTCGGGCACGAAGCGCAACACGCGGGCATTCCTGGCGCGGCCGACCTGGGCGATCGCCGGGCGAGGCAGGCAAGCGGCTCCGCTGCAGGCCAGGAAGGTCCTGCGGTGCATCCGTATGGGTTCTCCTCCGCGTTGGCTGGTCAGCTTACACGTCCCGCGGACGGTTGCCGAGCGGGCGCCGCTTGGGCACCCTGCGCGATGCGCGACGAACCGACCGGAGCCGAGCCGCATGACCATGACCGACAAAATCCTCGCCCGCATCGACGCCGGCCTGGCCGACGCCCAGCTGCGCTGGCTGGACTGGTTGCGCATCCCCAGCGTCAGTGCCCAGCCCGCGCACCAAGCCGACTGCCGGCGCGCCGCCGAGTTCGCCGCGGCACAGCTGGCGGAGATGGGATTCGAGGCCTCGGTGCGCGACACCGCGGGGCTCCCCTGCGTGGTCGGCCACCACCCCGGCCCCG
Organism: uncultured Acetobacteraceae bacterium; assembly: GCA_903918195.1. Taxonomy (GTDB): domain Bacteria; phylum Pseudomonadota; class Alphaproteobacteria; order Acetobacterales; family Acetobacteraceae; genus Rhodovastum. The sequence continues at coordinate 87,730 of CAIXDS010000157.1, forward strand.
GCGGCGCGGCGCCGCACCTGCTGTATTACGGCCATTACGACGTGCAGCCGGCCGAGCCGTTCGCGCTGTGGACCCACCCGCCCTTCGAGCCTGCCGTGGTGGACGGGCCGCACGGCAAGCGCGTGGTTGCGCGCGGCGCGGTGGACGACAAGGGTCAGGTTTTCATGTGGCTGACCGCTTTGCGCGCCTGGCACGCCGAAACCGGCACCCTGCCCTGCCGCGTGACCGTGCTGATCGAGGGCGAGGAGGAGATCAGCAGCGCCAACTTCAAATCCTTCGTCACCGCCAACCGCGATGAGCTGCGTGCCGACATCGCGGTCATCTCCGACACTGGCATGTGGAATATCGACACGCCCGCCCTCTCCACCAGCCTGCGCGGCATCGTCTATGTCCAGGTGGACCTGAAGGCCGCCGACCATGACCTCCACTCCGGCATCTACGGCGGCTCCGCGCTCAACCCCATCAATGCGCTGGTCGTGGCGCTCGGTCAGTTAAAGGATACGGACGGGCGCGTTCAGGTGCCGGGTTTCTACGACGGGGTGCGCGACATTTCGCCAGACCGCGCGACCCAGTGGGCGGCACTGGGCTACGACGAGGCGCACTCCCTGGGCAATATCGGGCTGACCACGCCCTACGGCGAAACCGGCCGCACGCCGCTGGAACGGCTCTGGGCACGCCCAACCTGCGATATCAATGGGATCTGGGGTGGCTACCAGGAACCGGGCGCCAAGACCGTCATCGCCGCCGAAGCCGGCGCCAAAGTAAGTTTCCGGCTGGTGCCGGGCCAGGACCCCGACAAGATCGTGACGGCATTCCAGCAGTTCATGCAGGACCGCGTGCCGCCCGATGCGAAGCTCAGCTTTCAGGTGTTCGGTGCTGACGCCGGTATCGAAATTGCCACCGACAACCGGTTCGTACAGGCGGCCTGCGAGGCGCTGGCCGCCGAATACGGCAGGCCCGCCGCCTTCATCGGCTGCGGTGGCTCGATTCCGGTGGTGGAAACGCTGCAGCACGAACTCGGCCTGGATACGCTGTTGATGGGGTTCGGGCTGGCGGACGACCAAATGCACGGGCCGAACGAAAAATTCGAGGTGCGGTGCTTTCATAAGGGCGCGCGGAGCCATGCGCGGCTGTTGGGGGCGCTGGGGGCGTAAGGAAGACAAGGCCAGGGGCTCTGCCCTTGTATCTCTGATCGTGCCCGAACGCGTAAGCTTACGCGTTCGGGCACGGAAGGGAGCCCGCCTTGCCCTGGGGTGGCAGAGCCCGTGGTCCAGCGCGGTGCCCCTTCCGTGACGAAGTCCGTGGACCC